>CANFPU010000041.1 GCA_947448955.1 Burkholderiales bacterium | reverse complement strand
TCTCGGCCAGGTTGTCGACCGAACCGTTGCGGCAGTGGATACGCCAGTCCCCAAGGTCCTCCTTGGTGACCTCGTAGCCCATGGCGTGGCTGACCACCGGCGGGCCGGCGACGAAGAGCTGGGCAATGTCGCGGACCATCACCGAGAAATGCCCAAGGACCGCCTTGGCCGCCCCGAGACCGACCACGCTGCCCAGCAGCAGGTTGACCACTGGCACCGTGCGCAGCTGTTCGGCGTACAGCGAACTGCCAAGGTGTCCCGGCAGGAACGAGCCGCCACCACCCGTCACCCGGGGTCGGCCGGCCTGGATCGCGCCGCTGCTCTCCTTGGCAGAAGCGCTGGCGCCGCTGTCTTGCTTGGGGATCATCGCCGCTACGCTGCCGCCGCCCGAAGAGCCGTCGAGCAAACGCACCGAGGGCACGCGCATCTCGATCGACAGCTCATCGAGGTAACGACTCTTCTGGCCGATCGCGCCATCCGCATGGCCACCACGCGAGGTGAAGTCATCCGCGCAGACGATGCTCGTCCGACCGGCGATCCGGCCTTGGCCGCCGACGTGGTTGGCCGGGGTGAAGTCGCTGATGTTGCCGCTTTCGTCGTAAGACGCAAAACCGGCCAGACTGCCGACTTCGCGAAAACTGCCCGCATCGAGCAGCAGCGTGATCCGCTCGCGGCAGTTGAGCTTGCCGCGGTTGCGCTGGCGCACCACACCGGGTTCATTCGAACCGAGGCCCAGCCTGGCGTGCGCCAGGCCTTGCAGCGTGGCCACCTCGGCCAGCAATGGCGCCCAGCCCGGATCGCTAGGTTTGCTGTCGGTCGCCGTGGCGGCGCCGGACTGCTCAGCGCGGATCACCACGACCACCTGTCCCGATGCCACAGTGTCGCCAGCGCCCAGTTCGGCCAGCGCGGTCACGACGCCCGAGCAAGGCGCACTGACCGCGGACTCCATCTTCATCGCGGTGATCACCAGCAACGTGTCGCCGGCATGGACGCTGGCACCCGGCTGAACAAGGACCTCGAGGACCGAGCCTGCATGCGGACATTCGGCGCCCTGGTGATTTTCGGGCACCGCCAGCGATGCCGCGCCAGCAGACTGGGCGGTCATGGCCGGGCTGCGACCCAGCGCGGCGGCCTGCTGCGCCAAGAAGCGCAGCGCGCCGTCGGATCCCGTGGCCACTGAGGACGTCGAGCCGGCACCGCCTGAGGTCGGCGCGATCTTGCCGAGCGCTGGCTCCTCGGCGAGCAAAGTGGTGCGGGCATCGCCACTTCGAAACGAGGCATGGCTGAGGATTGCGCGAAGCTGATCCAGGTTGGTCTCGAGCCCATCAATGTGGAACTCGCCCAGCGCGAGCAGCGTGCGGTCGACGGCCGACTCGAAGCTCATCGCCGAACTCGACTGGCAGATCAGCTTGGCCAGCAAAGGGTCGAATTGCGGCGGCGGCGAAAGACCGAGGTAGCCGCAAGCGTCGACGCGAACTCCGGGCCCCGAAGGTTCGCGGTAAGCGCTCAACGTGCCAGTGCCCAGCGCCACGATACGGGCCTGGATCGCAAAACCCCTCGGCTTGCCGACCGCTTGCTGGTCAGCCATGCCCAACGAAGCGAGTGACGCGCCAGCAGCAATCCTGAACTGCGCTTCGACCAAATCCTGACCCGTGACCTGTTCGGTGACGGTGTGCTCAACCTGGATCCGCGGATTGCACTCAATGAAGCAGTGCTCACCGGTCTGCGGGTTGACCAGGAACTCGACCGTGCCAGCGTTCTCGTAACGCGCAGCGCGCGCCAGTTTCAACGCGTCACCCAGGATTCGCTGGCGCAGCGCTTCGTCGAGATGCGGCGCCGGGGCGATCTCGATTAGCTTCTGATTGCGCAGTTGCACCGAGCAATCGCGCTCGTGCAGGTGAATCACCTGACCCTGGCTATCGCCGAGCACCTGGACCTCGATGTGGCGCGGACGCGGCACGAGTTTCTCAAGAAAGACGGCTCGATTGCCAAACGCCGCTTCGGCCTCGCCCTGGCAACGGGCAAAGGCCTCGGTCATATCTTCGGCTTTGGCAACCACCCGCATGCCTCGACCCCCGCCCCCCGCAGCCGCTTTGAGCATCACGGGGTAGCCGACCGATTGCGCCATGGCCCGGGCTTCGTCGGCAGAGGCCAGCGGACCCGGCGCGCCAGCCAGCACAGGAATCTGCAGGGACTGTGCGAACGCCCTCGCCTCGATCTTGTCGCCAAACAAGGCCAACGATGCCGGCGATGGCCCAATGAACCGCAAGCCCTCCATGGCGCAACGTTGCGCGAAATTAGCGTTCTCTGACAGGAAACCGTAGCCCGGGTGCACAGCATCGCAGCCACTGGCCTTGGCGGCGGCAATGATCGCCTCCATGTCGAGGTAGGCGCGGACCGGGTCGGCCGAAACGCTGCGGATCTCTCGCGCAGAACTCGTCATTTGCGTGTGCAGCGCCAAGCGATCGACCGCCGGGTAAACCCCCACCGACTCGACCCCCAGCGCCGAAGCGGCGCGCGCGATCCGAATTGCAATTTCGCCGCGATTGGCGATCAACACTCTCTTGAACACAGCTGTCTCCCGTCTGGTTTTCAATCGATCGGCGACCGGGTGGCCACAACCTTCGTCGACCTTGTGCGTGGCCCTGCCATCATCGTCAACGACAGCCAACGCCTGCTGAGTGTGGCCCTCGTCAATGGGATCCTCTATCCCCGTTGCGACATGGACCAGGTCTCCACGCATTGAACAATCAGTGCCTGATCAACCAGACGGAGACAGCATCATGGACAACTTGAGCGGGCGGGTGGCGGTGGTCACGGGCGCGGCGGGCGGTATCGGTCTGGCCATGGCCAAAAGCTTTGCCAGCCAAGGCATGAAACTGGTGATGGCCGACATCGAAGGCGAGACGCTGGCGCGATCGGTCGCAGCATTGCGTGCCACAGGCGCAGACGCCATCGCGGTACCCACCGATGTGTCGTCTGAAGCGCAGGTCAAGGCCTTGGCCGATGCTGCCTATTCAAAACACGGCGTTGTGCACTTGCTGTGCAACAACGCTGGCGTCGCCACGCCAGCCTTGCGCATCCTGGCCTGGGAGACGCCGCTGTCAGACTGGGAGTGGATCCACAAAGTGAACTTCATGGGCGTGCTCTACGGCGTTCGAGAGTTCGTGCCGCGCATGCTGGCCGGCGGTCAGGCGGGTCATGTCGTCAACACCGCATCAGTGGCCGGTTTGATTGCGGGCGGCAATCCGTACTTCGTCTCCAAGCATTCGGTGGCCTGTTTCACCGAAGGCCTTTACAAGGATCTGCGCAGCATCGGCGCCAAGGTGTCGGCGTCAGTGCTATGCCCCGGTTTGATCCGCACCCGCATCATCGACGCCGAACGCAACCGGCCCGAGATCTTTGGTCCCGCGACCGACGTCAAGACCTTGCCCGAGGCCCAACGTCTTCAATCGGCCACCTTTCGGGCTGCGCTCGAAGAGGGCTATGACCCTGCCGAGGTTGCCGCCGCGGTCTTGTCGGCGATCCAGCAGGATCGTTACTACATCATCCCGGCGCAGCAGCGCTTGCTGGACGTGATCGCCCTGCGCATGAACGACATCCTGGCGCAGCGCAACCCGACCCTGCCAGTCGCTTGACACGGTCGGGGGGCCAGCCCAGCCAAGCCGTCGCACCAGCGCTGTGCCGGCGCGCGCGACGCGCCTCAACCCACCCAGCGCCTGGCGTTGCCGAACATCCGCCGCCAAGGGCTGTACGCCGACACATCACCAGCGGTCCAACTCATCTGTGCATGGCGCAAGACCCGCTCGGGGTGCGGCATCAGCGCGGTGACGCGACCATCGGCCGTGGTCACCGCCGTCAGACCACCTGGGCTGCCATTCGGATTGAACGGGTAGGCTTCGGTGGCCTGGCCCTGGTGGTCGACAAAGCGCATCGCGCGCTGCACGGTTGCAGGGTTGCCGCGCTGCGAGAAGTCGGCGAAGCCTTCGCCGTGCGAGACCACGATGGGCAAACGGCTGCCACCCATGTCAGCAAAGAACAGCGACGGGCTGTCGAGCACCTCGACCAAGCTGAGACGGGCTTCAAACTGCTCGCTCTTGTTGCGGGTGAAGCGCGGCCAATCTCCGGTGCCGGGGATGATCGACGACAACGCCGCCAGCATCTGGCAGCCGTTGCACACCCCCAGCGCCAGCGTGTTCTGGCGGCCAAAGAAGGCGGCGAATTGGTCCATCAGCGCCGGGTTGAACAGGATCGATCGGGCCCAACCCTCGCCTGCGCCCAGCGTGTCGCCATAGCTGAAACCACCGCAAGCCACCAGGCCCTGGAACTGGTCCAGGCTGGCACGGCCCGCCTGAAGGTCGCTCATGTGGACGTCGAAGCTGTCGAAACCCGCCTGTGCCACCGCGTAACTCATCTCGACCTGTGAGTTCACGCCCTGCTCTCGCAGGATCGCAATCCGCGGCCGTGTCAGATTCAGATACGGCGCGGCGACATCTTCGGCGGCGTCAAAGCTCAGTTGTTGGTGCAACCCGGGATCGCCGGGCTGGCCTGCGGCGGCATGCTCGCTGTCGGCACAGGCCGGGTTGTCGCGCAGCCTGGCCATGCGCCAGCTGACTTCGTCCCAGGCTTGTTGCAGGTCGCGCAAGGACGCACTGAATTGTGGCTTGGCATCGCGCCAGACCTCGACCACCCCACGCTCGTTGGTCTTGCCCACCACATGGCTGTGGCGCGACAGTCCGTGGCTGCGCAGCACCGCCATCACCGCATCACGTTCGCTGCGACGCACCTGGATCAGCGCGCCGAGTTCCTCATTGAACAAGGCTTTGAGCATCAGCTCGTTGCGGCGCTCGCCGACTTGGCCTGCCCAGTTCTTGGAGTCTCCCACCTCGGCCCGGCTGTCGCTGATGCCGTCACCCTCGGTGACCAGCAGGTCGACGTTCAGGCTCAGGCCCAGCTGACCGGCAAACGCCATCTCGCAGGCCGCCGCCCACAGCCCGCCGTCGCTGCGGTCGTGGTACGCCAGCAGCTTGTCTTCGGCGCGCAATTGATTGATCGCCGCGACCAGCGCCTTCAGTTGGGCCGGATCGTCCAAATCGGGTACCCGGTCCTGCAGGGCGCAACCGAACTGGCCCGTCACCTGCGCCAGCATGGACCCTGCCATGCGCATCCGGCCCTGACCCAAGTCGATCAACAGCAGGCTGGTGTCGCCAGCCTGCAACTGCGGTGTCAGCGTGCCACGTACATCGTCGATCGTGGCAAAAGCGGTGACGATCAGGCTGACCGGCGCAGTGACCTGCCGGGGCTGGTCGCCATCGGCCCGATCGACCCGCGCGGTCCATTTGGTGCGCATCGACAAACTGTCCTTGCCGACCGGAATGCCGATGCCCAGCGCCGGACAGAGCCCCATGCCCACCGCCTTGACGGTGTCATACAGCGCCGCATCCTCACCCGGTTCGCCACAGGCGGCCATCCAGTTGGCCGAAAGCTTGACGCGCGGCAGCGAGATCGGCGCCGCCAGCAGGTTGGTGATCGCCTCGCCCACGGCCATTCGGCCCGAGGCCGGTGCATCAAGTGCAGCCAGCGGCGTGCGCTCGCCAAGCGCAAACGCCTCACCACGCAGGCCCATGTGGTCCGCCAGCGTCACCGCGCAATCGGCCACCGGCACCTGCCAGGGGCCCACCATCGGGTCACGGTGGCTCAAGCCACCGACGCTGCGGTCGCCGATCGTGATCAGGAAGCGCTTGCTGGCCACCGTGGGGTGTCGCAACACGGTGAACGCCAGTTCGTCGAGCGTCAGCCCGGTCAGTGCCAGCGCTGGCTCGTGACGCACCACGCGCCTCACGTCGCGCTGCGTCTTGGGCGGCTTGCCCAACAGCACGGCCATCGGCATCGCGATCACGGGCTCGCCGCCGGGGCCGTCCTCGACGATCAGGTCGGGCTTGTCAGTGGTCACACCCACCACCGCGAAGGGGCAGCGCTCGCGTCGGCACAGTTGCTCGAACAGTGCCAACCGCTCGGGGGCGATCGCCAGCGTGTAGCGCTCCTGGCTCTCGTTACACCAGATTTCCTTGGGCGCCAGACCGGACTCCTCCAGCGGTACTTGGCGCAGGTCGAAGCGCGCACCTTTGCCAGCGCCGTCGACCAACTCGGGGAATGCATTGCTGATGCCACCAGCGCCGACATCGTGGATGGCGAGCACGGGATTGTGTTCGCCCAACCCAGCGCAACGGTTGATCACCTCTTGGGCCCGGCGCTGGATCTCGGGGTTGCCGCGTTGCACCGAATCGAAGTCCAGCGCTTCGGTGTTGCTACCGGCCGCCATCGAACTGGCCGCGCCGCCGCCCATACCGATCCGCATGCCCGGCCCGCCCAACTGCACCAGCAAGGTCCCCGCGCCAAACGGCAACTTGTGGGTCTGATCCGCGCTGATCGAACCCAGCCCGCCAGCGATCATGATGGGCTTGTGGTAGCCGCGCTGAACGCCGGCCACCGACTGCTCGAAGACCCGGAAATAGCCCGCCAGATTGGGCCGGCCGAACTCGTTGTTAAAGGCCGCGCCACCCAAAGGGCCGTCGATCATGATCTGCAGCGCGCTGGCAATGTGGTCGGGCTTGCCGACCGGCGCACGCTCCCAGCGCTCGTGGAGCCCGGGCAAACACAGGTTGGAGACCGAGAACCCGGTCAAGCCGGCCTTGGGACTGGAGCCACGGCCGGTCGCACCCTCGTCACGGATCTCACCACCCGCACCGGTTGCCGCCCCCGGAAAAGGCGAGATCGCCGTGGGGTGGTTGTGCGTCTCCACTTTCATCAGCACATGCGAGATCTCTTGCTGCGCGCCGTATTTCGGGACACCGGGCAAACCGTCATCGCTGGCCCGAGGCGCCCAGCGCTGCACCGGCCCACCAACCATCACCGCGGCGTTGTCACTGTAGGCAACGATGCTGTGTTGCGGCGAGAGCTTCTCGGTGTTGCGGATCATGCCGAACATCGACAGCGGCTGGTCGACCCCGTCGATGCGGAAATCAGCGTTGAAGATCTTGTGTCGGCAATGTTCGCTGTTGGCCTGGGCGAACATCATCAGCTCGACATCGCTTGGGTTGCGTCCCAGCGCGGTGAAAGCGTCGATCAGGTAATCGATCTCGTCGGCGCTCAATGCCAGCCCGAACTCGGCATTGGCGCGAACCAGCGCCTCGCGGCCACCGCCAGGGCTCAGTCCCAGCACATCGACATGGACCATCGGCTCGGCGGCCTGCTCGTCGAACAAGGCGTGCGCTGCATCGCGCTGGTAGGCCACGCTCTCGGTCATGCGGTCGTGCATCAGCGCGCCACAGACCTGCAGTTCCTCGGCGCTGAGCGGCTTTGTGCCGAACAGACCAGGCTTGACGCTGAGCCGGAATTCGGTCACGCGCTCAACCCGGTGCAACGTCAAACCGCAGTTTCGGGCGATGTCGGTGGCCTTGCTGGCCCAAGGCGAAACGGTACCCAGGCGAGGCATCACCAGCACCAGCGAGCCGCCAAGGTCGGCATCGGCCGGCACAGGGTCGCCATATTGCAACAATGCCGCCAAGCGAGCTGTATTGACCGTCGCATCGTCCGCCGCATCGCCCGCGGTATCGTCCGACCTACCGACCTCGATACCGACTTTGATACCGACTTTGATACCGACTTTGATACCGACCGCTTCGCCAGGGGCCGTCATCACCCAGTGCACATGGCGGGCCGTTACACCGACGACCCGGTTGTTGACGGCCTGCAAGCGCGCCAGCAAGGCCTGCGCGCGAAACGCCGAAAGTGCGTTGCCGCCCTCGAAACACAACAGCGGCTGAACCGGATTCGAGCGGGATGACGACATGGCGGGCGGGCTTGAGGGCAGACCGCAACAGGCAAGGCTCAGACTGAGCGTCGCAGAAGGGCCATGCCCGTGGAAACCCAACATTCTACTTTGAGGTGGGATAATTTGGGCTATGGCCATCACCCTCAAAACCCAAGCTGCCGAGATCGAAGGCATGCGAATCGCAGGTCGCTTGGCCTCGGAAGTGCTTGACATGCTGACACCGCATGTCAAGCCCGGCGTCAGCACCGAGCAGCTCGACCAGCTCGCCCATAACCACATCGTCAACGTCCAGCAAGGCATCCCGGCACCGCTGAACTACCAGCCACCGGGCTATGTGCCCTACCCAAAGTCGATCTGCACCTCGATCAACCACCAGGTCTGCCACGGCATTCCGAATGCCAAGCCGCTCAAGAACGGTGATATCGTCAACATCGATGTCACGGTGATCAAAGATGGTTGGCATGGCGACACCAGCCGGATGTTCATCGTCGGCGAGGGCTCGATCGCTGCCAAGCGCTTGTGCGCGCTGACTTATGAATCGATGTGGAAGGGCATCGCCAAGGTCAAACCCGGCGTTCGCCTGGGCGACATCGGCCATGCGATCCAGGTGTTCACCGAGAACCAGGGTTTCTCGATCGTTCGAGAGTTTTGCGGCCACGGCATCGGCGCTAAGTTTCACGAAGATCCACAGGTGCTGCACTACGGCCGGCCGGGCACTTTGGAGACGTTGGTGCCGGGCATGATCTTCACGATCGAACCGATGGTCAATGCCGGCCGGCGCGAGATCCGCGAGCTCGGCGATGGCTGGACCATCGTCACGAAGGACCGGTCGCTGTCAGCCCAGTGGGAGCACACAGTGCTCGTCACCGAAAACGGCTATGAGGTGCTCACGCTGTCCGCAGGATCGCCGCAGCCTCCGGCGTTCGTCGCCACGGTTTGAGCGACGCCCAAGCCGCAGGCATGGCGGCTGAATTGCCACACCACACCGTGACAGACCTCGCAACGCTGCGCAACCAGTTCCGCGATGGCAAGAAAGCGCTGATCGAGCACTTCATGGCCAGCCGCGCGACAGCGCCTGTGGCCGCCCGAATGATCAAGGCGCTGACGCGCCATGTCGACACGACCTTGACGCAGCTTTGGACGCAGAGCGGCCTGCCGGCCAGCGCCTCGCTGGTCGCGGTGGGCGGCTATGGCCGTGGCGAGTTGCTGCCCTACAGCGACATCGACGTGCTGGTGCTGCTGCCTGACGATGCCGAAACCGAGGCTGGCAGCGCGCTCAAGTCGGCACTGGAGTCTTTCATCACCGCTTGCTGGGACATCGGGCTGGAGATCGGATCGGCCGTGCGAACGGTCACCGACTGCGTGGCAGAGGCCAGGACCGATGTCACGGTGCAGACCGCCATGCTTGAGTCGCGACCGGTGTGCGGTGCGCGCAAGCTGTTCGGAACCTTCCAGCGCGAGACCACCGCGCTGATGGAGCCCAAGGCCTTCCTGCGCGCCAAGACGCTCGAGATGCAGCAGCGTCACACCAAGTACGAGAACACGCCCTATTCGCTAGAGCCCAACTGCAAGGAAAGCCCCGGCGGCCTGCGCGATCTGCAGACCGTGACCTGGGTCGCGCGCGCTGCTGGGCTAGGCCGCAACTGGTCCGAACTCGCCGCCAACGGCTTGATCACGGCTTTCGAGGTCAAGCAGTTGCAACGCAACGAAGGCACGCTCAAGCTGATCCGGGCCCGGCTGCATGCGGTGGCGGGCCGGCGCGAAGACCGGTTGGTGTTCGACCTGCAGACCGCCGTGGCCGAGAGCTTCGGCTATCGAAACAGCCGCAGCGCCAGGCCGTCTGAGGTGCTGATGCACCGCTATTACTGGGCAGCCAAGGCAGTGACCCAGCTCAACCAGATCCTGATGCTCAACATCGAGGAGCGCGTCAACGCCAGCGAAGCCGCACCGATGCGGCGCATCAATGACCACTTCTACGACCGCGCCGGCATGCTTGAGGTAGCGAGCGACGAGCTCTACGTCAACCAGCCGCAGGCCATTCTCGAGACTTTCCTGGTTTTTCAACAAAACCCTGGTATCCAAGGTCTGTCGGCTCGCACGCTGCGCGCGCTATACAACTCACGCCGGGTGATGGGCACTGCCTTCCGTCGCGACCCGGTCAACCGCGCGCAGTTCATGGACTTGCTGCGCGAACCGCAAGGCATCACGCGCGCGCTTCGATTGCTCAACCAGACCTCGGTGCTGGGCCGTTACCTGTGGGTCTTCCGCCGCATCGTCGGCCGCATGCAGCACGACCTGTTCCACGTCTACACCGTCGACCAGCACATCCTGATGGTGCTGCGCAACATGCGGCGCTTCTTCATCCCGGAGCATGCCCACGAGTACCCGTTCTGCTCGCAGTTGGCCAGCGAATGGGACAAGCCATGGCTGCTCTACGTCGCAGCGCTGTTCCACGACGTTGCCAAAGGCCGAGGCGGCGACCACTCCGAACTGGGCACGCTGGAAGTGCGGCGATTCTGTCGCGACCATGCGATCTCAAAGGACGACACCGCGCTGGCCGAGTTTCTGGTCAAGCACCACCTGACGATGAGCACCGTGGCGCAAAAAGAGGACTTGTCGGATCCCGACGTCATCCGAGCTTTTGCCAACAAGGTGGGCGATGTCCGGCGCTTGACCGCGCTCTACCTGCTGACCGTGGCCGACATCCGCGGCACCAGCCCAAAGGTCTGGAACGCCTGGAAAAGCAAGCTGCTCGAAGACCTGTTTCGCTACAGCTTGCGAGCGTTGGGCGGCGCCCGGCCCAATCTGGACGCCGATCTGGAGGCCCGCAAGCAAGAAGCGCGGCAGATCCTGGCCTTGCACAGCGCGCTGCCCGGTACCGAGTTGCCGCTCTGGAAGACACTGGAACTGAGCTACTTCGTACGCCATGATCCGAGCGAGATCGCCTGGCACGCCCGCGCGCTGTGGCGTCACCTCGACACCGTGATCCCGGTGGTCAGCGCAAGGCCATCCCCGCTGGGCGATGGCTTGCAGGTGCTGGTGTATGCGCCGGATCGGCCCGATGTCTTCGTCCGCATCTGTGGCTATTTCGACGGCGCGGGTTTCTCGATCCAGGATGCCAAGGTCCATACCAGCCGCACCGGCTTCGCACTAGACACTTTCCAGGTCACGCATCCGCAATGCGAAGCGGCCGACGCCAGCAGCTACCGCGACCTGATCTCGTTGATCGAGAACCAGCTCACCCTCGCGCTCGAGAGCCAAGGGCCACTGCCAGAGCCCAGCCGAGGCCGGGTCTCGCGGCGCGTCAAGTCATTCCCCATCACACCGCGCGTGTCGCTGCGACCCGATGAACGCGCCCAGCGCTGGCTGCTGTCGGTCAGCACCAGCGACCGCTCCGGCTTGCTCTATGGCATCGCCCGGGTGCTGGCGCACCACAGTGTCAACCTGCAACTGGCCAAGGTCACGACACTGGGCGAGCGGGTCGAGGACACCTTTCTGGTCGATGGACAGGCGCTGCAACAGACCCGTGCCCAGCTGCAGATTGAGTCCGAGTTGCTCGACGCAGCAGCGCCGCTGCGCTGAATCGCGATGCCCTTGCGCAACATCACGTCGGCCGAGGCGGCTGCCGACCTGGGTCATTTCGACGCCATCATCGATGTGCGTTCGCCGGCCGAATTCGAACTCGACCACCTGCCCGGCGCGGTCAATTGGCCCGTACTCGATGACGAGCAACGCCGCACCGTCGGCACGCTCTACGTGCAGACATCGGCACTGGAAGCGCGCAAGCTTGGTTCGGTCATCGTCGCTCGCAACATTGCCAACCACCTGGAGCGCTGGATCGCCGACAAGCCGCGCGACTGGCAACCGCTGGTCTACTGCTGGCGCGGCGGGCAACGCTCAGGATCACTGGCCTGGTTTCTCGACCAGATTGGGTTTCGCAGCACCAAGCTTGCCGGCGGCTACAAAGGTTTCCGCGCCGTGGTTCGACAAGACCTGTTCGATTGGCCGGCACGCTTCGATTTCCGGGTGCTCGCAGGACGCACCGGCAGCGGCAAGACCCGGTTGCTGCAGGCCTTGGCAGCAGAAGGCGCGCAGGTGCTCGACCTTGAAGCGCTGGCCTGCCACCGAGGATCGATCCTGGGCGGCTTGCCCGGCCAGCCGCAACCGAGCCAGAAGCATTTCGACTCGCTGCTGTGGCAGGCACTGCGGCGGCTCGAGCCTGGTCGCGCGGTGTATGTCGAGAGCGAGAGCAAGAAGATCGGTCGGCTGCAATTGCCAGACTCACTGATCGACCGCATGCACCACCACAGCGCGGTACTGCGGGTCGAGATGTCAGACGCTGCGCGAATCGATTTGCTGCTCGAGGACTACGGCTACTTCGCCACTGACATCACTCGTTTTTGCGCCTTGCTCGACGGCTTGATCGAGCTGCGAGGCCGCGAGACGGTCAGCCGCTGGCAGTCCATGGCCCGGGCAGGTGCCTGGGCCGAGGTCTTCGGCGCGATGATGCTCGAGCACTATGACCCGCTCTACCTGCGGTCAATTGACCGCCATTACGCCGGCTATGGTCAGGCGCCGCAGGTGCTGCTGGTCGATGGGGGCAAGCCCGCGATGCGCGAGGCAGCCCGCAGCCTGCTGGCCGAGGAACTGACGCAACAGCCGCTGGCTGCTCAGCCCAACAACTGATGCTGTCGCTGGCCGCTTGGTGCGATAGCCGACCCAGGATCAAGCCAGCTTTGCCGCCAAGGGCGTGATCAAGATTTTCATTGCCAGGCTCGTCGAGTGAGCTCGCCAGGCCGTCGACAGGCCATGGGGCTTGTCGACGGCGCGGGCTCACCCCATGTGCAGGCCGCCGTTGCAGCTGAAATCAGCGCCGGTCGTGAAGCCCGAGTCCTCGCCCGCCAGCCAGGCGCAGATCGAGCCAATCTCGTCGGGGGTGCCCAAGCGCTTGACCGGGATCGTCGAGACGATTTTTTCCAGCACCTCGGGCCGGATTGCGCGGACCATGTCGGTGCCAATGTAGCCGGGGCTGACGGTGTTGACCGTCACGCCTTTGCTGGCCATTTCTTGGGCTAGAGCCATCGTGAAGCCGTGCATGCCGGCCTTGGCTGCCGAGTAATTCGTCTGACCTGATTGGCCCTTCTCGCCGTTGACCGAGCTGATCTGGATGATGCGGCCCCAGCCTTTCTCCACCATGCCCGGCACCACTTGCTTGGTCACGTTGAACATGCTGTTGAGGTTGGTGTCAATCACCGCCTTCCAGTCCTCTGGCGTCATCTTCAGAAACATACGGTCGCGCGTGATGCCCGCGTTGTTGACCAGCACGTCGATCACGCCATGCTCATCAACAGATTTGGCGAAGGCCTCGACCGTCGAGCCCCAATCGGCGACGTTGCCGACTGACGCATAAAACTCATAACCCAGCGCCTTCTGTTCGTCCAGCCATTTGGCAAAGTCACGGCTCGGCCCGCAGCCCGCAATGACCTTGAATCCCTGCTTGAACAGGCGTTGGCAGATCGCGGTACCGATACCACCCATGCCACCGGTGACGTAAGCAATTTTCTGATTCATTTTTCTCTCCTGAGAGCTTTGGTAAGGGATCTGTCAAGGCCAGGCTCGCGGGGTGTCTGCGCGTGCCGGCCGGGTCGATCGGGTTGGTCCTGTTGTGATCGACAGGGGATTGAGGTCCATCAGCGTTCGGCGCTTTGAAAGGCCGGATCAGCGCTCCACGGTCAGCGCAACCCCCATGCCGCCGCCAATGCACAGCGACGCGATGCCTTTCTTGGCATCGCGCTTGATCATTTCGTGCAGCAGCGTGACCAAGATGCGGCAGCCAGACGCGCCGATCGGATGACCGATCGCGATCGCGCCGCCATTGACGTTGACCTTGGACATGTCCCAGCCCATTTCCTGGTGTACCGCGCAGGCCTGTGCCGCGAAGGCCTCGTTGATCTCGAGCAGGTCCAGGTCAGCCGGATGCCAGCCGGCGCGGGCCAGCGCCTTGCGGGCGGCAGGCACCGGACCCATGCCCATGATCGCCGGATCGAGACCAGCGCTGGCGTAAGACGCAATGCGTGCCAACGGCTTCAAGCCCAGTGCCGCCGCCTTGGCCGCACTCATCACCATCACGCCGGCGGCGCCGTCGTTCAGCCCTGAGGCATTGCCCGCCGTCACCGAGCCGGCCTTGTCGAAGGCTGGCCGCAGGCCGGCCAACGCTTCGGCGTTGGTCTTTTTATTGATGAACTCATCGGTGGCGAACAACATCGGATCACCTTTGCGCTGGGCAATGCTGACCGGAACGATCTCGTCCTTGAATCGGCCAGCGTCCTGTGCGGCACTGGCCTTTTGCTGGCTGCCCAGCGCCAGCGCGTCCTGCTGCTCGCGGGTGATGCCGTACTTCTTGGCCACATTCTCCGCGGTGATCCCCATGTGGTACTGGTTGTAGACGTCCCACAAACCGTCAACGATCATCGTGTCGAGTAGCTTCCAGTCCCCCATCCGCTGGCCATTGCGCGAGTTCGGCAACACATGGGGCGCTAGGCTCATGTTCTCCTGACCGCCGGCGATGATGATGTCGCTGTCGCCGTCGCGAATAGCCTGAGCGGCCAACATCACCGACTTCAAGCCCGAGCCGCAGACCTTGTTGATCGTGAAGGCCGGCACCGCCTGCGGCAAGCCGCTCTTGATCACCGCTTGGCGCGCCGCGTTCTGGCCCGAGCCAGCGGTCAACACCTGACCCAGGATGACTTCACTGATCTGCTCGCCCGCCAGACCGCTGCGTTCAAGCAAGGCTTGGATGACGGTGGCGCCCAACTCCGGTGCCGGCGTGCCCGAGAGGGTGCCACCAAATTTGCCTACAGCGGTGCGTGCGGCGGCGACGATGACGATGTCCATACAGTGAAGTCTCCAGAACGTTTTGAGAGTTGAGGTGTTTCAGGCTTTTTGCTTGACGTAACGGCCCGGTGCGGCTTCGATCACCTTGTGGCTGCGGTTGCCATAGGCCTTGGGCGCGGCGATTTGCTTGCCGCCCTTCTGGCCGAGCCAGTCAGCCCACAGCGGCCACCAGCTGCCGGTCGTCTCGGTCGCGGTCTTGAACCAGTCATCGGACTGGGCGGGCAGCTGGTCGTTGACCCAGTGGCTGCGCTTGTTCTTGTTCGCCGGGTTGATCACACCAGCGATGTGACCCGAAGCACCCAGCACGAAAGTCTTGTCCTTGGCGCCCTTGAGAACGCCGGTCGAGGCGTAGGCGGCAGGCCAAGGCACGATGTGATCCTCGCGTGACCCGTAGATAAACACCGGGCAGCTGATCTTCGAGAGATCAAGCTTTTCACCGCAGACCGTTAACACACCAGGCGCCTTCAAGGTATTGTCGAGATAGGTGTGGCGCAGGTACCAGCAGAACATCGGACCCGGCAGATTGGTCGAGTCGCCGTTCCAGTACAGCAGGTCGAAAGGTGGCGGCGCCTCGCCCTTCAGATAGTTGCCCACGACATAGTTCCAGATCAGGTCGTTGGGCCGAAGAAAGCTGAAGGTCGTTGCCAGCTCCTTGCCTTTGAGCAGCCCAGGGCCGTTGGGCGCCTCTTCACCCAAGGTCATCTCGCGCAACTTGACCGCTGCTTCGTCGATGAAAACGTCGAGAATACCGGTGTTGCTGAAGTCGAGCAAAGTGGTCAGCAAGGTCATTGAATGCGCAGGCTTGTCACCGCGCGCGGCCAGCACCGCCAATGCGGTCGCCAAGATCGTGCCGCCGACGCAGAAGCCCAGGGTGTTGATCGTGGGCGCGCCAGTGATCGCTTGCACCACCTCGACCGCCTTGATCGCACCTTGGTCAATGTAGTCGTCCCAAGTGGTGGCGGCCAGGCTCTCGTCCGGGTTGCGCCAGCTCACGACAAACACCCGATGGCCTTGCTCGACGGTGTAGCGGATCACCGAGTTCTCGGGCTGCAGGTCGAGGATGTAGTACTTGTTGATACAGGGTGGCACGAACAGCATCGGCCGCTCAAACACCTTGGCCGTCAGCGGCTTGTATTCGATCAGTTGGAACAAAGCGTTCTCAAACACCACGGCACCTTCGCTGGTGGCGACGTTGCGGCCGACCTCGAACACACTTTCGTCGGTCTGCGACATGTGGCCCTGTTCGATATCCTTCCACAGCAGTTGCATGCCCTGCGTGATGCTTTCGCCGCCGGTCTCCACCGCCTTGGCCAGCGCCTCGGGGTTGGTGGCCAGAAAGTTGGCCGGGCTGGCCGCATCGACCCACTGCTGGACAGCAAAGCGTATCCGGGCCTTGGTCTTGGCATCGCCTTGAACACTGTCGGCCATCTGCATCAAGGTACGGGCGTTCAGCAGATAGGCTTGCGCGACCAGCGCCGCCGCCGGGTTTTGCGCCCAAGCGTCGGCCGAGAAGCGCTTATCGCCAAGCTTGGCGGTGGGTTGACCCTGTTGCTGGTGGCTCAGCGCACCGTTCCAAATCGAAGCCGCCTGCGCCAAATAGTCAGACTGCAACTGGCTCATCGCGTCGATGGGCAGGCTCAGACCCGCCATCGATTGCCACATTTCGGTCATCGCCGTGCCCATGGCTTGGGCATTGGCGGTGAGGGTCTGGCCGACCTCGCCGGCGGCGGGTGACGTCTTTTTGGTCATGCGAGTCTCCTGGTCCGGCTGACACTGGTGGCGCGCCGATGTGCGATGCTGTACATGGGATAACGTTGTACGTCGACAAGCTTACCCCACGATGACGTTAATTTTCAATAAGCGATAATGCGTATCGCCATCTGAAATGCATATTGTTGCCATTGCCTGGATGTTTGTGGTGTTGCTGATGGCCGCGGCCGAAGCGAGTTCGAAGCAAGGCACGCTGCTCGGCGCCTTGTTCACACTGCTGCTTTACGGCGCGCTGCCATTGGCCATCGTGCTCTACGTGCTGGGCACGCCAGCACGCCGTCGTGCCCGGCTAGCCAACGAGCGCAGCGCCGCCTCAGCCCCGGATGGCGACAGCAGCGGCCATGCGCCCGGTGCGGCCGTCGCGCCTGAAAGAGAAAAACCGTGACGCATCGCTGAAGGTGCACCAGGTTCCACCGCTGAGTTGACGCACACCCAAGGTCGCCAAGCGACGTGTTGCCAGTCCAGCCAGGTCGGCACGCCATCGGTGGCCACCGTCTGATCTGGGGCTGTGACGAAACAGCGATGCATCAGGCTGGCGCGGGTCGACCCCGAAGGCCTGCAGCACATCTTCGCCGACCTCGAAGGCCTGCGGTCCAATGCAAGGCCCTAGCCAAGCCAGCAACTGATCGGCCGGGCAGCCCGCAAGTTGGCACAGCGCCGAGACGGTTTGGTCTATCACCCCGGCCGCCAGCCCGCGCCAACCGGCATGGGCTGCACCGACCGCGAGGCCGTCGACACTGCAGAACAGCACGGGCAAGCAGTCGGCCACCAGCACGGTGCAGGCCAGGCCAGGCTCGCGGCTGATGCTGGCATCGGCCTGCGGCAAGTCACGGCCTGCTTGCCGATCGGCCGCCGTCAGTGTGACGACGGTTGTGCCGTGAACCTGGTTCAGCCAGATTGGCACCGCACCGAGCGCCTGCGAAAAATGCCGCTGATTCTGAAATACCGACTCAGGCTGGTCGACACCCGCCCCGCCAAGCAACGGCGGGCGCAGGTTCAGGCTGTCATAGGGCGCTACGCTAACGCCACCGGAACGCGTGCTCATCAGCGCGCTGACTTGGGCTGGCGCTGGCCAGTCGGGACGCAGGGCCTGAGGCAGCAGCATCAGCCCGCGTCAGAACCGACTCAACAAGGCGTCGTCGTCTCTGCGCAACGGTCCAACGCGCAAGGCCGAGGATGGGAGGCCGTTGAACAGATCCATGAACAGACCGGGTTGGAAAAGCGAGCGGTCAGCCTTGCTTGATCCTGAGTTGGAGGCTACCTAGTCCTTCGATCCTGCCTTCGAGCAGGTCTCCCGGAACGACGGCGCCAACGCCAGAAGGGGTGCCTGTGAAGATCAGGTCGCCCGCTTGCAGCGTCCAGGCGTTGGACAGCGTTTCGATGGTTTCGGCGACATTCCAAATCAAATCGCTCAAATCGCCGCTTTGACGCTGCGCGCCGTTTACCGACAGCGTGATCGCCCCGCGATTGAGTTCGCCAGTCCGTCCAATGGCGTGCAGCGGGCCGATAGGCGCTGACTCATCGAAGGCTTTGCCGATGCTCCAAGGCCGGCCTTGCTTTTTCATGTCGTTCTGCAGGTCGCGCCGGGTCATGTCAAGCCCGACCGCATAGCCCCAGATGTGGCGCACGGCGTCGGCCGCCTTGATGTTGCGACCGCCGATGCCGATCGCCACCACCAATTCGATCTCGTGGTGCAGGTTGGCGGTCAGCGGCGGGTAAGCCATTTCGCCAATCACGCCGTCTGCCACCGGCAGCACGGTATCGGCAGGCTTGAGAAAGAAGAACGGCGGCTCGCGGCCGGTGAAACCCATCTCCTGGGCATGCTCGGCATAGTTGCGGCCGACACAGTAGATGCGGCGAACCGGGAACAGGCCGCCACCGAGAACCGGCACGGTGGGCTGGGGTGGCACAGGGATGACGTGGTTCATGGCTGATGTTCGAAAAGGGGTTGATCGGCGGATGACGCCGGATCATGCCACGGGCCCGGCTACACTTTTGACCACGATGATCGAGACCCGCCGAATCAAGCACTGTCGCCAATGCGGCACCGCCGTAGCCTACCGCCAGCCCGAAGACGACAACCGAGAACGCGCGGTTTGCGGCGCCTGCACCACGATCCATTACGAGAACCCGCTCAATGTCGTCGGCACGGTGCCAGTCTGGGGCGATCAAGTCTTGCTGTGCCGGCGTGCGATCGAACCGCGCTATGGCTACTGGACCTTGCCAGCGGGTTTCATGGAGCTTGGTGAGACCGTGGCCAATGGCGCGCTGCGCGAAACGGTCGAAGAGGCCGGCGCGCGGGTTGAAATTCAGGACCTGTTCACGATGATGAATGTGGTCCGGGTCGGCCAGGTGCACTTCTTCTACCGCGCCCGCATGCTCGACACGACGCTGAATCCCGGGGTCGAAACCTTGGAAGCGCGCCTATTCTTCGAGCACGAGATTCCCTGGGACGAGATCGCTTTTCACACGGTTCGCGACACGCTGAAACACTACTTCGCCTGCCGCCAAAGCGGGCAGTACCCGCTGCACTGCGCAGACATCTAAACCCGGCAATTGCTCGCCGCGTCGACGAAGGCCATGAATTCGGCATCGCGATCGTGGTCGCCGGCGTGGACGTAGGGCGGCTGTGGAAATGCCGCCAGGCACACCACCACCATGCGACGCTGGCGATGGATGTAGATGAACTGGCCGGCAAAACCGCGCGCAATCATCGCGCCATCGCCGGTCAGCCACCAGCTGTAGCCATAACCCGTCAGCCGGGTCGAGCGCACGGCTTGGATCGCCAAGGTTTCAGGCGGCAGTGCAAAAGCTGGGCGCGCCACTTCATCGACCCAGCCGGCGGGCAGCAGCCGGCGCCCATCGACCACACCGTCATCGGCGATCAACTGCGCAAAACGGCCGAAATCGCGCAAAGCCATCCCGGCCCGGCTGCCGCCGATCTCTTGACCGTCTTGGGACTCGACCGTGAAGAACGCGTCGAATTCCATGCCACAAGGCTGCCAGATGCGCTCGGCCATGTAGTCGGCCAGCCGCCTGCCGGTGGCCGCGCTGATCACCGCACCCAACAAGTAGGTGTCGCCGCTGTTGTAGCACCAGCGGGTGCCCGGTTCGTGGACCGCGGGCAGCTGACGCATGATCTCGAACACACCCCCAGGCACTTGATGGGCCAAGGACCGGCTGTAGCGGTTGACGTCAGAGTCTCGGTCCGGATAAACCTCGGTCCAGCCCACGCCCGACGACATGGTCAGCAGATGGCGAACCGTCACCCGTTCGTAGGCCGACCCGGCCAGCGCCGGTAACCAGCGCACCACTGGCAAGTCCAAGCTAGGTAGCGAACCATCGGCCAGCGCGACACCGACCAGCATGGCCGTCATCGACTTGATGGTCGACATCGTGCTCCAGCGATCACTCGGGCGCAGACCGAGTCCGTATTGCTCGAGCACCAGGCGCCCGTCTCGGGCCACCAACAGGCCAGCCACAGTGTTGCGGTCGAAGAAATCGGCGACGCAACGCGCCGCGCCACCGCTGTCAAAGACCGGCGCAATCTGCGGGCCGCGAGGCCATTGGCGCGGCTGCGGTCCACGCGCGATGCGGCGCGATGCGAACAGCCGGTCGACCATGCGATAGCCATGGCTTTGCAGCCCAGGGGGCCAGAGCAGAAAGTCCTCGGCACGCGGCAGATGCTCGACGGGCGACGCCAGTGACGCGCCGGATGGTGGCGTTGGATCCATCTTGTTCATGGCTGGAACCCGGCTCAAGGTGTCGCCGCCGTCACACGCCAGATGACATTGCCGACATCGTCCGCAACGAGCAAACACCCGCCCGGCCCGATGGCCACGCCGACCGGGCGGCCGTAGCAACGCTCTTCGTCTTCAGCGAGAAAGCCACTCAAGATGTCGCGCGGCGGCCCGCTGGGGCGTCCGTTCGCAAAGGGGACGAAGACGACTTTGTAGCCACTGAGCTTGCTGCGGTTCCACGACCCATGCTGCCCGATCGCCATGCCTTCGGGAAATCCGGGCAGCGTTCCGGCTGGCAGCCAACACAGGCCCAGCGATGCGGTGTGCCCACCCAGCGCGTAGTCCGGCGTGATGGCCGCCGCTACTGCCGCCGCGTCCTGCGGCACCCGGTCGTCCACGGTCTGGCCCCAGTAGCAGTACGGCCAACCATAGAAACCACCGTCGCGCACCGAGGTCAGGTAGTCCGGCGGCGTCTCGTCGCCCAGACCATCTCGCTCATTGACCACGGTCCAGAGCTGTCCGGTGATTGGTTCCCAGGCCATGCCGACCGCGTTGCGCAGACCACCGGCAAACACGCGGCTGCTGCCCGTCGTCAGGTCGAGTTCATAGATGCAGGCCCGGCCCTTCTCAATCGCCATGCCGCCTTCGGCGATGTTGCTCATGGATCCCACGCCGGCATAGAGCTTGCGCCCGTCGGTGCTAGGCAGCAGACTTCGGGTCCAATGGCCGCCGGGCTTGAAGTCGACCAGCTTGCGCCCTGGACCGCTGAGGTGGGTCGCGCCCGAGGTGTAGGCGAAAGACACGATGCCATTGGTATTGCCAACGTAATACGTGTCGCCTAGTAAAGCCATGCCGAAGGGTTGACTCAAGTCTTTGAGAAAGGTCTCGCGGATTTCAGCCACGCCGTCGCCGTCGGCATCACGCAGCAGCGTGATCCGATCGGCACTGACGCCGATCGCCGCAGCGCGCTTCATCGTGCTGAACATCGCGTAGCCGAAGATGGTCCGGATCGGGCCTGGCTTGGACATCGCCTCGGCGATCGTGACGTCGCCGTTGGGCAACAGATGGATCCAGCGCGGATGGTCGAGGCCCGTGGCAAAGGCGTTGACCTGCAGCCCGGGCGCCGCCGTCGGCGTCTGCCCTGGCGCCCAACCCTGGGCCGTGGGCATTTTCAGCGTCGGTATCCGACCCTGCGCCCTGCCCTCGGGAATCGTCGGCGCCTGGCCAATCGCCTGCTCCGGCGTGCTGCCCTGCAAGCGACGCCAGACGATGGCGGCCTTGCCGACCTGTGCCACCAGCCGCGCGAAAATTTCGGTCAAACCCATCTGAACTCTCCTCGTCATCGCGCGCCTGCGATGCAGGAACCCGCCGGTCACGTCAGCGCCGCATTGTCATCGCGGCGAGGTATCCGAGTGAATTGGCGGCCTGCTCGACAAAGCCCGAGGGACGCGATGGCACCGACTCTCAAGCAAATGTGGCTTTGCCACTTTGCTTGATCCCCACGGGGGGCGGCCGGCTTCGGCCGGCCTTGGGGCTTTCAAGAGGCCAATGCGCGATCCCAGCCGATCAACGCCGTGCCGGCGGCAGGTCGGTGCAACTGCCGTGCGCGACCTCGGCCGCCAAGCCGATGCTCTCGCCCAGCGTCGGATGGGGGTGGATGGTCTTGCCGATGTCCACCGCATCGGCGCCCATCTCAATGGCCAGCGCGATCTCGCCGATCATGTCGCCAGCATGGGTACCGACAATGCCACCGCCGAGGATCTTGCCGTGGCCCCGGCCATGGCCGTCCGATGTCCCTTCGGGGCTGGCATCGAACAGCAGCTTGGTGAAGCCCTCGTCGCGGCCGTTGGCAATGGCACGGCCCGAAGCGGTCCAGGGAAACAAGCCTTTCTTGACCGCGATGCCGCGCGCCTTGGCATCGTCCTCGGTCAGGCCCACCCAGGCCACCTCGGGGTCGGTGTAAGCGACACTGGGAATCACCCGGGCGTCGAACTGGGCTCGACACAGGCTTGCATCGCCCAGCGCTTCGCCTGCTGCCACTTCGGCCGCCACGTGGGCCTCATGCACGGCCTTGTGA
Source organism: Burkholderiales bacterium (assembly GCA_947448955.1). GTDB lineage: Bacteria > Pseudomonadota > Gammaproteobacteria > Burkholderiales > Burkholderiaceae_C > Pseudaquabacterium. The sequence continues at coordinate 2,502 of CANFPU010000041.1, read as the reverse complement.
GCGAGCATCGGCTGGCCGACCACGTCGCCGATCGCGAAGATATGGGCCACGTTGGTCCGCATCTGCACATCGACCGGGATGAAGCCGCGATCGGTGACGAGCACACCGGCCGCCTCGGCCCTGATCTTCTTGCCGTTGGGCGACCGGCCCACCGCCTGCAACACCATGTCGTAAAGACCCTCGCTGGCCTTGCCGTCAGCGCCTTCAAACTGTACCCGTATGCCGTCGTTGGTGGCTTGCGCGCCCACGGTCTTTGTCTTCAGCATGATCTGGTCGAAACGCGGCGCGTTCATCTTCTGCCAGACCTTGACCAGGTCACGGTCTGCGCCCTGCATCAGGCCGTCCAGCATTTCCACGACGTCGAGCCGGGCACCTAGCGTGGAATAGACCGTGCCCATCTCCAAGCCAATGATGCCGCCGCCAACGATCAACATGCGCTTCGGCGCCTGACGCAACGCCAGCGCACCGGTCGAGTCGACGATGCGCGGATCGTCCGGCAGAAAGGGCAGCCGGACCGCTTGCGATCCCGCCGCGATGATGCACTGCTTGAAGTGGATGGTCTGGGTCTTGCCCGTCTTGGCTTGACCGTCGCCATGGGTCTCATCGACCATCACATGGTGCGGGTCGACAAAGCTGCCATAACCTCGCACCACCGTGACCTTGCGCATCTTGGCCATCGCCGCCAGCCCGCCTGTCAACTTGGCCACGACCTTGTTCTTGTGGCCCAACAGCTTGGGCAGTTGCACCACGGGTGGCGCAAACTCGATGCCGAGGTCGGCGAAATGCTTGACCTCATCCATCACCGAAGCCACGTGCAACAGCGCCTTGGAAGGGATGCAACCGACGTTCAGACAGACGCCTCCGAGCGTCGCGTAGCGCTCGACGATCACCGTCTTCAGACCCAGATCGGCAGCGCGGAAGGCGGCCGAATAGCCGCCAGGGCCGGCGCCGAGCACCAGCAGATCGCACTCGAGATCGGCGCCGCCCGCGTATTGGGACGCCGTCGACGCTGGCGCTGCAGGAGCAGGCAGCTTCGGCGCCGCCTGGGCAGGCGCTGGCGGGGGGGAAGCCGGCATCGACGGTTCAGCGGCTTCGAGCGTCAGAATCACTGAACCCTGGCTGATCTTGTCGCCCAAGGCCAGCTTGATCTGCCGGACCACGCCGGCCGAACTCGACGGAATTTCCATCGAGGCCTTGTCGCTCTCCACCGTGACCAGGCTTTGTTCGACGGCGACGGTGTCGCCCGGCTTGACCAGGATCTCAATCACCGCCACGTCCTTGAAGTCCCCGATGTCGGGCACGCTCACCTCGATCAGCGCCATGTTGGTCTCCGAATCTCTTGAAGCTGTGGGATGAAGCACCGGCTCACAGCGCGATGCGCCTGAAGTCCGACAGCAGGCTGCAGAAATAGACGTTGAAACGCGCGGCGGCCGCGCCGTCAATCACCCGGTGGTCCCAGCTCAGGCTGAGCGGCAAGATCAGCCGGGGCGCGAACTGCTTGCCGTCCCAGCGTGGCTCGATGCTGCTCTTGCAGACGCCCATGATCGAGACTTCGGGCGCATTGATGATGGGCGTGAAGTAACGCCCGCCGATGCCGCCCAGGCTGCTGATCGAGAAGCAACCGCCGCTCATGTCTGCCGGCCCGAGCTTGCCGTCACGCGCCTTCTTCGCCAGATCGCTCATCTCCTGGCTGATCTGAAAGATGCCTTTTTGGTCCGCATCCTTGATCACGGGTACCACCAGACCATTGGGCGTGTCGGCGGCGAAACCAATGTTGAAGTAGCGCTTGAGCACCAGCTGCTCACCGTCCAAACTGGCGTTGAACTGCGGAAATTTCTTCAGCGCTGCGACGGCTGCCTTGATCATGAAGGCCAGCATGGTGACCTTGATGCCCGACTTCTCGTTCTCTTGGTTGGTCTGGACGCGAAAGGCTTCGAGGTCGGTGATGTCCGCATCGTCGTGGTTGGTGACATGCGGGATCAACACCCAGTTGCGGTGCAAGTTGGCGCCGCTGATCTTCTGAATGCGCGACAAGTCCTTGCGCTCGACCGGGCCGAATTTGGCGAAGTCAACCTTGGGCCAGGGCAACAGGTTGGCGATGGCGCCTGGGAAGCCCTCACCACTGCTGGCAGCCACCGGCGCCTTGGCTTGCTGCGCGGCGGTCTGCACCGCACCGGCCATCACGCGTTTGACGAAACCCTGCACATCGTCTTGGGTGATGCGGCCTTTGGGACCGCTGCCGGGCACCTCGCTGAGTTGCACCCCGAGGTCGCGCGCCAAGCGACGAATCGACGGGGAGGCGTGCGGCAAGGCTGTCTTCGGCGCCATGGGCTCATGCGGCGGCAACGCTGCAGTAGGCGCCACGCGGTCGGGCAACAAGGTGACCGCCGGGGCGCTGACCACCAGCGCGGCCGGGGCCGGCGCCGCGGTCGGCACGGCGCTCGGTGCAAGCGCCAACACCACGATCGGCGAACCCTTGCCGACCTTGTCGCCGAGTTTGAC
>CANFPU010000040.1 GCA_947448955.1 Burkholderiales bacterium | reverse complement strand
GACGATCTCGGCCGGCCCTTTCTGGCCCCAATGGCCCAGCAAACCCGCCAGCAATAGCGGCTGATAGTCGACGGCGACGCTGCAGCCCTCCAGCGCTTGCGGCAGTCGCTCAAACGCCAACCAAGCATAGGGCGAGAGGACATCAAAGTAAAAGCTGATGCGTTTCATCGGGTCAGGTCTCGGGTCGAACTGGGGCCACCAAATTGCGGGCTCGCGCGATCAAGCGGCGCGGGCCCAGTCGCTGCATCACCTCACGCTTGCCTGCATCATCGAGCGCGCCCCAGCCGGCGATCTCATCCAGCGTGCGCATGCAACCCAGACACCAACCGCTGTCGGTATCCATCCGGCACAGGCTGACGCAAGGGCTGGCCACGACACCTGGCACAAACGACCTCACAAGACTTCCACCACATCTGCCACCGGTGCACCGGTCATCGCCACCAACTCGGCCGGAGAGAGGCAGAACACGCCGTGCGGATGACCCGCAGCGGCCCAGATCTCTTCGAAGCGAAACAGCGCACTGTCAACCAGCACCATCGGCGCGCAAACATGAGCCACTGGCGCGACGCCACCGATCGAAAAACCGGTCTGCTGTTTGACGAACGCCGCGTCAGCGCGGCCCAACTCGGCCGGCGTCAAGCCGAGCTGGGCTGCCACCTTGTGCAGGTCGACCCGACGGTCGCCAGAGGTCACGACCAGCACTGCCACGCCATCAATCTGGTGGCGGAAGATCACGCTCTTGGCGATCTGACCGGTCTGCACCTCGAGTGCTGTGGCCGCCTGCTCGCATGTGCGGGCCGCCACATCAAGCCAGCGCGGTTCATGACGGTGACCGCGCTCTGCCAACCAGCCCACGACCCGCCGAAAACCCTCAGGCCGCAGCACATCGACCGGCGCCGCGACCATGCTCATGCGAAAACCCGGCCCCGCTTGATCAGCAGCGCCTTGCCGGCACGCGAGACGGGCGCACGACCCAGCACGTCGGAGATGAAGCCACCTGATTCAACCAGCGCATCGAGGTCAACCCCGGTTTCGACGTCCATGCCACGAAGCATGAACACCACGTCCTCGGTCGCGACGTTGCCGGTCGCACCTTTCGCGAAAGGGCAGCCCCCCAGACCGGCAACGCTGGTGTCGAAGGTATGGACACCCATCTCCAAGCAGGCATGGATGTTGGCCAGCGCTTGGCCATAGGTGTCGTGAAAATGGCCACTGACCTCGTGCAAGGGGTAATGCTTGAGCGCGCGCTCCATCGCCGCCTGTACTCGGCGCGGCGTGCCGACGCCGATGGTGTCAGCCACACCGCAATGGTGCACACCGATGGCCTTGAACAGCTTCACCAGGTGTTCAACCTCGTCAGCGCTGACCTCGCCCTGGTAGGGGCAGCCCAGCGCACAGGAGATGGCCGCCCTGACCTTCAGACCCGCTTCGCGAGCGGCGGCGACCACAGGCGCAAAGCGCTCGATGCTCTCTTCGATGCTGCAATTGATGTTGCGCCGACTGAAGGCCTGGGTAGCGGCACCGAACACCACCACTTCATCGGGGCGCGTCGCCGCACCGCCGGCCAGCGCTGCGTGCAGGCCCAGCATGTTGGGCACCAAAACGCTGTAGCGAACGCCGGGCTGGCGGGTGATTGCGGCCATCACCTGGGCGTTGTCGGCCATCTGCGGCACCCACTTCGGGCTGACGTAGCTGGTGACCTCGATCTCGCGCAGTCCGGCGTTCTGCAAGCGGTGCACCAGCTCGACCTTGTGCGCTGCAGCCACCGGCAACGCCTCGTTTTGCAGGCCATCGCGCGGGCCCACTTCCACCAAGGTGACACGTTCAGGAATCATGGTTTTACCTTTCGAGCCGAGGGATTATCGCGGCGCGATCAGTCCTGCAGCCGCAGCAACTCGCCACTTTCGGCGACCTGATCGCCCACCGCGTACAACAGGTCGGCCACCACGCCATCGCGCGGCGCATTCAGCGTGTGCTCCATCTTCATCGCCTCCATCACCGCCAGCGCCTGGCCCAGGCTGACGCGCTCACCCGGCTTGACCAGGTAGGCAATCACCTTGCCGGGCATGGGCGCACTCAAGCGCCCGCCCTCGGCAGCACCCTCGCCAGCATGGGCGATCGCATCGATCTGGCGCAGCACCGCGCTGCCCTCTGGCGCAAACACCGCAACCCGTTCGCCATGGCCATAGACCGCCAGCCGCAACCTGCGCGGGCCCAGCGTGAGTTCATGGACCGCACTCGAGCGGTCCGCCTGGGGCCGCAGCCCCAGCGGCCAGCGATCGCTGCCAATCTGCAACTCAAAGCGCGCGTCGGCCGCGCTGCCATGCGGACGCGCCAGCGCGACCGCATGCACCGCGCCCGCATGCTCGATATCGAAATGCCGCCGCGCACCTCCGTGCAAACGCCAGCCGTCGCGGCGTGACCAAGGGTCCGCCCCAGCCAGCGCCGCCTCATCGCTGAGTGCGCGCGCCACCACGCCGGCAGCGGCGACCTCCAGCGCCAGCGGCGGTTGGTTCAGCAGCACGGCGCGCTCTCGCTCGATCAACGCCGTGTCGAGGTCGGCGGTCGAAAATGCGGTGCTGCGGACGACCCGGCGCAAAAACGCTGCATTGGTGTGCAAGCCAACAATGTGGGTGGCTGCGAGCGCAGCGTCAAGTCGCGCCAGCGCCTGGGCTCGGTTCTCACCCCAGACGATGAGCTTGGCGATCATCGAGTCGTAATAGGGACTGATGGCGTCGCCCTCGCCGACGCCGGCATCGACCCGCACCGGATCTTGCGCGCTCGTGCGCTCGAATTCGATATGCGGCGGCCAGCGCAACACCTCCATCTTGCCGGTCGCCGGTAAGAAACCACCGTCAGGGTTTTCGGCGCAGACGCGGGCTTCGATCGCATGGCCGTTGATGGCCAGCTGGTCCTGCCTCAGCGGCAATGGTTGGCCTGCGGCCACGCGAAGCTGCCATTCGACCAGATCAAGCCCCGTGATGGCCTCGGTGACCGGGTGCTCGACCTGCAGCCGGGTGTTCATCTCCATGAAATAGAAGCGAAGGTCGCCATCGTCGAGCTGCTCGGCAATGAATTCCACCGTGCCAGCGCCGAAATAGCCGACGGCTTGGGCCGCGGCCACAGCCGCCGCGCCCATCTCGGCCCGGCGCTCAGCGCTCAAGCCCGGGGCTGGAGATTCCTCGAGCACCTTTTGATGACGGCGCTGCACCGAGCAGTCGCGCTCGAACAGGTGAAGGCAGTTGCCGTGACGGTCGCCGAAGACCTGGATCTCGATGTGGCGCGGCCGCTGCACATAACGCTCGACCAGCACATGGTCATCGCCGAAACTGGACTTGGCCTCACGCTGGCACGAAGCCAGCGCGGCACCGAAGTCCTCGGCGCGGTCGACCCGGCGCATGCCCTTGCCACCGCCGCCGGCGCTGGCCTTGATCAGCACCGGATAGCCGATGCGCGCCGCTGCTGTCGCCAGCAGCGCGGGATCGTTGTCCTGCCCGTGGTAACCCGGCACCAGTGGAACCCCGGCTCTTTCCATCAAGGTCTTGGCTGCCGATTTACTGCCCATTGCAGCAATCGCTTCGGGCGGCGGGCCGATGAACACGACCCCAGCATCAATGCAGTCGCGCGCGAAGCCGGCGTTCTCCGACAGGAAACCGTAACCCGGATGCACAGCCTGCGCGCCGGTGGCCAAGGCTGCGGCGAGGATACGGTCGGCACGCAGGTAGCTGTCGCGCGGCGTCGCACCGCCGATCGCCACGGCCTCGTCGCAGGCCAGCACATGGCGCGCGCCGGCATCCGCTTCGGAAAAGACAGCGACCGTGCGGATACCCAAGCGGCGCGCCGTGGCTGCGACCCGGCAGGCGATCTCACCGCGATTGGCAATCAGGATTTTCTTGAACATGGTTTACCTCGATGGTCTTGGTCAGCAACAAGCCTGGCAGGTCATTCCGGCGCCCAAACCACTTGGTCATCGACCGCGTAGAGCCGGCAAGGCTGCTGGGCGCCGCGCTCGCAGCGCTGCAATGCACGCAGCAAGGGTCGGTCACCCCCCCACGCCGAGGCCCATTGGCTTTTGATCGCGTGGATGGCGAAAGCCTTGGGGCCGTCGGCCGCCAGCCATGCCTGGTAGCCCTGCCGGGCGCGATCGCCGCGAATCGGCAAGCGGTCAAGGTCGCCAACCTGGGCGAAGCCGCTGGCAGGCGGGGCCGGAACATCCGACGTCATCACCGCCGGATGCAGCACGCGGGTCGGCAAACCCGCCGCATCCAATGCCGCGATGACCTTGGGCAGCCAGATCGGCAGCCCGGCGCGCGATCCGAACATCGCATGCGAATCGCTGCCAAAACGGCCGAAAGCGACCAACTCGGCACGACCACCGGCATCGACATAGCGCTGGTGGGCCTCCTGCCAGACATTGGGCGCGAAGAAACTGTCGTTGTCACCATAAAACCAGATCGATGGCAGGCGGGTCGCGCGACCATAGTCGCCGATGGCCACGACCAGACCCCGCTGCCAGGCGGTACAGCTGTCTTGCCGCAACCCGCCGGCAAAGTTCAGCAGCAGCCGTGTGCCAGGATGCGGTGCCTGACCATAGGCCAGCGTTGTCAGCCCGCCATGAGACTGACCTGCGACGACATTGCGCGAGACATCGGCCCAAGGCTGGACGCCCAGCCAGTCGAGGGTTCGACGCACCGAGCGCGCTTGCTGTTCGCCGTTGCTGGCGACATTGCAACCGCCGGTGATTTCTCTGCCACCGGACTTCGAAAAGCCCTGGCGCATCGGGACCACCACGGCCCAGCCACGTTGCACGAATTCGGCAGCGACCAGGACCGGCCGGTAACGACTCTGCAGCTTGGCATCGCCCGGGGCCCTGCCATGGTTGACCAGCAGGATCGGGAAAGGCCCATCGCCTGGCGGGCGGTACACCGTGACCTCAAGTTCGGGCTCGGTCAGGCCGCCGCTCGGCACCTGCAGCACCGATTCGCCGAGCGTGGCGTTGAGTTCCTGGGCCGGCGCTGAAAAGGCCAGCAGCCAGCCCAGCCAGCCGACCCACCCGATCCGCAAGCGACCGATGACCGCAAAAAATCGGGGTGAGCGCCCGTCCGAAGCGGCGGCCCATGAAAGAAAGAAGCAGGCCAAGTGCGCCCCGCTCACATGCGGAACACACCGAACTTCGTTTCCGGGATCGGCGCGTTCAAACTCGCGCTCAAGCCCAGCGCCAACACGCGGCGGGTGTCGGCCGGGTCGATCACGCCGTCATCCCAAAGCCTGGCGCTGGCGAAGTAGGGGTGGCCCTGGACCTCGTACTGGGCGCGGATCGGCGACTTGAAATCGGCTTCTTCCTCTGCGCTCCAACGCCCTCCCCGGCCTTCGATGCCATCGCGCTTGACGGTCGCCAGCACGCTGGCCGCTTGTTCGCCGCCCATCACGCTGATGCGGGCGTTAGGCCACATCCAGAGAAAGCGTGGCGAGTAGGCGCGGCCACACATGCCATAGTTGCCGGCGCCGAACGACCCGCCGATGATCACCGTGAATTTGGGCACCGCCGCGCAAGCCACCGCGGTGACCATCTTCGCGCCAGCCCGCGCAATGCCCTCGTTCTCGTACTTGCGACCGACCATGAAGCCGGTGATGTTCTGCAGAAAGACCAACGGAATCTTGCGCTGGCAGCACAGTTCGATGAAGTGCGCGCCCTTGTTGGCAGACTCGGCGAACAGGATGCCTTGGTTGGCCACAATGCCCACCGGCATGCCCTCGATGTGCGCGAAGCCGCAAACCAGCGTCGCGCCATATCGAGACTTGAATTCGTCGAACACGCTGTCGTCGACGATGCGGGCGATGATCTCGCGCACGTCGTAAGGCTTGCGGGTCTCGGTGGGCACCACGCCGTGCAGCTCTTCGGACGCATACCTGGGCGGCTTGGGCGGCTGCAACAGCAGCGGCTGCGGCTTGACGCGGTTCAGTCGCCCAACGGCCTGCCGTGCCAGCGCCAGCGCGTGCAAGTCGTTCTCGGCCAAATGATCGGCAACGCCCGACAAACGGGTGTGCACATCGCCGCCGCCCAGGTCCTCGGCGCTGACCACTTCGCCAGTGGCCGCCTTGACCAACGGCGGACCGCCGAGAAAGATGGTGCCCTGGTTCTTGACGATGATGGTCTCATCGCTCATCGCCGGCACATAGGCGCCGCCTGCGGTGCAAGAGCCCATCACGACCGCGATCTGCGGGATGCCTGCACCCGACAAATGGGCTTGGTTGTAGAAGATGCGGCCGAAGTGGTCGCGATCCGGGAACACCTCGTCCTGGTTGGGCAGGTTGGCGCCGCCCGAGTCCACCAGGTAAATGCAAGGCAGGTGGTTTTGTGCCGCGATTTCCTGCGCCCTCAGATGCTTCTTGACGGTCAGCGGGTAGTAGGTACCGCCCTTGACAGTGGCGTCGTTGCAGAGGATCAGGCATTCGACGCCCGAGACTCGGCCGATGCCAGCGATCAGGCCGGCGCAGGGTGCGCTGTCCGAGATGTTGCCGGCAGCGTCGCGCTCGGGGTACATGCCCAGCGCGGCCAAGGGCGCGATCTCCAGAAACGGCGTGTCAGGATCCAGCAGCCGTTCGACCCGTTCGCGCGGCAGCAACTTGCCTCGGCCCAGGTGCTTGGCACGGGCCTGAGATCCACCACCCTCAGCGATCCGCCCCAGCTGCCGATTGAGGTCTGCCACCAGCAACTGCATCGCCGCAACGTTGGTGCGGAAATCCTCGGAACGAGGGGTGAGCTTGCTTTGCAGATGGGCCATGCGGTCTCCGGCGCCGGTTGATCGGACTCAATTCGGGCATCTTGCCCTACCTTCTCGCCAGCTGACCGGCCCAGGCAAGCCGCGGATTATTGATTCACGTTTACGTGAACGTCAATCCGGCAGCGCCGCGTGAGCGCCACTCAGTCGAATCCAACCACGGCATGCGGCAGGTAGGGCGCCTCGAGCGCCGCAGCTTCCGCATCGGACAGCGTCACCCCCAGCGCCGCCACGGCGTCATCGAAATGCTCCGGCCGCGACGCGCCAACGATCGGCGCCGTCACGCCGGGCTGGCGCAGCAGCCAAGCCAGCGCAATCTGGGCCCGCGGCAGGCCGCGCTGCGCCGCCACCGCCCCCAGCGCCTCGGCCACACCACGGTCGGCGGCCTCGGTGCGAGCGAACAAGCTGGTGCCAAACACATCGGTGGCAATGCGCGGCGTGTCCTCGCCCCATGGCCGGGCCAGGCGGCCTCGAGCCAACGGGCTCCAGGGGATCACGCCGACACCCTGGTCACGACACAGCGGCAGCATCTCGCGCTCTTCCTCACGGTAGAGCAAGCTGAGTTCGGGTTGCATGCTGACGAACCGGGTCCAGCCATGGCGCTCAGCAACCTGCTGGGCCTTGGCGAACTGCCAAGCGTGCATCGAAGACGCGCCCAGGTATCGCGCCTTGCCGGCCTTGACGACCTCGTGCAACGCCTCCATCGTCTCCTCGATCGGTGTGTACGGGTCCCAGCGATGGATCTGGTAGAGATCGACATGGTCCATGCCCAGCCGCTTCAGGCTTGCATCGATCTCATGCAAAACCGCCTTGCGCGACAGCCCACCGACGTTGGGCGCCTTGCGCGAGGCATAGCGCAGCTTGGTCGCGACGACGATCTCGTCGCGACGACCGAATTCGCGCAGCGCCCGGCCAACGATCTCCTCGGAGGTACCGTCAGAGTAGGCGTTGGCCGTGTCGAAGAAGTTGATCCCGAGTTCCACCGCCTGGCGAATCAACGGGCGGCTGGCAGCCTCGTCCAGTGTCCAGGGATGGGCTCCGCGTTCGGGCACACCGTAGGTCATGCAACCGAGGCAGATCTTCGAGACCGTCAGGCCGGTGCGGCCGAGGCGGGTGTATTCCAATGGGAGCTCCTGCGGGTGGCGATGCCCACAGCGTAGCAGTCGCGAGGTCGCGACGTCGGTCGAGCATCAGACGACGCGTTACTCAGGCTTTTGCCAGACCACACCGTCCTCGTTGAGGATTGCATCCAAGGGCATGTCGTGCGGCTCGGCGGCCAGCCACGGCACGAAGCCGTGGCCGTAACCCAGGCCGACGGTGTAAGGGCGCGGCTGCAACGCTGCCAGCGTGCGGTCGTAAAACCCACCGCCGTAACCCAGCCGGATGCCTTGCGGACCGTAACCGACGCAAGGCACCAGCAACAGGGCGGGCTCGAAGGCCTCGGTGTCCTTGGGCTTGGGAATGCCGAACGCGTCCTCCTCCATCGGGCAGCCCGGGTACCAAACATGGAAACTCAGTTGCTTGGTGTCGACGTTGATCACCGGCAGACCGATGCGGCGTTCGGGGGCGGCCTCACTCCAGCGGTAGAGCGCCGGCAGCGCGTCAAACTCGCCCTTGATGGGCCAATAAGCGCCCACCGAGTTCTCTTTGCGGCCGACCAGCCAGACCCGCAGCACCTGCTGCAGATGAACGGCGCGCTGGTGGCGATCGACCATCGCCAGGCGCTCGGCCTGCAATTGCCGGCGCAACTGGCGCTTGTCCTGAGAGGGTTCGAAGCTGAGGCTGAAGGTATTGCTCATCGCCTGGATTGTCAGTCAACGGGCAGGCTGCGCCGTCCTACACTGACCAATATGGCGATTGCTGATGCCTTTGTCGCGCATTGTCTGGAGTTGCTGTCGGCGCTGGGGCCTGCGCGCGCCCGGCGGATGTTCGGCGGCCACGGTCTCTACGTCGATCAACGGTTTGTCGCGCTGATCTCAAACGACATGCTCTACCTGAAGGCTGACGCCGCGGCCAGGCCAATGTTCGAGGCCGCGGGATGCCGGCACTTCCGCTACACATCGGCAGGTGTCAGCCGAACGGTGCTGGCTTGGTGGAGCGCGCCTGACGACGCGATGGAATCACCCGCACAAATGCTGCCCTGGGCACGGCTGGCCATGGCCTCCGCGCTGCGCGCCGCCACCGCCCAACGCCCAGCGCGACGCCGCAAGCCGTGCGCCACGGCCGCCCGAAAGGGTGCCGTCTGACCTAGCATCGGGCCTTGCCACCACAGGCCACACCATGATCAAGCTCGCCATCGGCAACAAAAACTACTCTTCCTGGTCGATGCGTCCATGGGTGCTGCTGCGCCATTTCGGCATCGAGTTCCAGGAGCAGATGCTGCGCTTCGACGGCTTCGGACCCGAGTCTCAGTTCAAGCAGATGGTGAGCCTTTTGTCGCCGGTGGCCAAAGTGCCCGTGCTGGTGCACGGCGACCTCGTGGTGTGGGATACCTTGGCGATTGCCGAGTACCTGGCCGAGTACGCCAACGAGCGTTTTCCCGAGCACGCACTCTGGCCTCGCAACCGGGCAGCACGCGCCCGCGCCCGCTCACTGTGCGCCGAAATGCACAGCGGCTTCTCGGCGCTGCGCAACGCTTGCCCGATGAACGTCGAGGCCCAGTTGCACCAGGTCGGCGAGCGAGTACTGGCCGAACAAGCGGCGGTGGTGGCCGATCTGACGCGGTTGGTCGCGATGTGGCGAGAGGCGCTGGCGGCCAGCGGCGGGCCTTTCCTGTTTGGAGGTTTCGGCATTGCTGACGCCTACTTCGCGCCGATGGCCAGCCGGTTGTTGACCTATGGCCTGCCGCATCCTGCCGATGTCGCAGCCTATGTCGAGCGCCTGTGGGCCAGCCCCGGGGTGGCGGCCTGGGTGCAGGACGCGCTGGCCGAGCAAATCTTCCTGGACTTCGAAGAACCCTACCGTCAGAGGCGCTGAGCGCCCAGCGTCTGTTGCGGCGCCGGGCGCCGACCAAGGAACGCGATCCCATTCATGCGATCCCATTCACGCGCTTCCACTCAGGCGATCCCAGGTCTGCGCCACGACGCGGTGCTGCGTTACAGTGGAAGACTCACTGCGCGATGCGCCCAAAGACGGGTCCGCGCACCTCCTCAAGATGACCGGCTTGCTGACCCGTTTTAGAACCTGCCTGAGCTTAGGCCTGACCATCGGCCTGATCGGCATGGCCAGCAGTGCGCTGCCCGCAGCAACCCCGACCGGCGGGCTCGACAGCACCGTGGTCGAAGCACGGGAAGCGGCGCGCAAGCAAGACCGCAACCGACTGGCCGCCGCACGTGCGGTGATGCAGGCAGGTGCCCACCCCCTGACGTCCTGGGTCGAATACTGGGACCTGAGCAACCGGTTGACCACGGCGCAGATCGATGAGGTCGAGGCCTTTTATGCGCGCTGGAGCGGCAGCTATGTCGAAGACAGGCTGCGCAACGACTGGCTGCTAGAACTCGGCCGACGCCAGGACTGGCCGGCGCTGGCGCGCGACTACCCGCGCTTCAGGATGAACGACGATCGTGAAGTCAGCTGCTGGTGGCTGTTTACCGAGCATCTGGCCGGCCGCGACGTGCGCGACGCCGCGCGCAGCGCTTGGTGGGCCCAGAAAGACCTTGACGAAGGCTGCAAACAGCTGGCCGGCGCGATGGTCGATGCCAAGCGCTTCACGCCTGACGATGTTTGGCAAAAGGCCAGACTGGCGCTGGAAGTCCAGCGCCCTGCCGCCGCCAAGGCCGCGGTCGGATTGCTGGGCCCCAGCGCTGCGTCGCAAGCCGCCGAGGCGATCGACAACCCTTCGCGCTACCTGCATCGCAACCCCGGCAGCACTCGGGCGTCACAGGAGTTGCGACTGCTGGCTTTGCTGCGGCTGGCGGGCAATGATCCCGACGCCGCAGCCATGCATCTCGATAGCGACAAGCTCAAGCTCAGCCCAGCACAAGCCGCCTGGGCCTGGGCCTACACCGGGCGGCAGGCGGCGTTCCGACTGTCGGCCAACGCAGCAGCGCACTACCAGCGCGCCTGGGCCCTGCTGCGCGGCGACGATGCCCGCGCAACAGGGTGGAGCGACGATACCCTGGCCTGGGGCGTGCGAGCCGCGTTGCGCAGCCTCGCGCCTGCGCAACGCTGGCCGTTGGTGTTGCACTTGGTCGACGCCATGAGCCAAGCGGAGCAACGCGACCCGGCTTGGGCTTACTGGAAATCGCGCGCGCTGCAAGCCACCGCACCGGACGGTGCGGCCGGTGATTCCCAGCGCAAAGAGGCGAGGCGTGGCCTCGAAGCACTGGCCGGCGCACTGAACTTCTACGCGGCACTGGCCAGCGAAGACCTGGGCCAGGCGCCGGTGCTACCGGCCGCGCCCACACCACCCACCGCCGCCGAGCGCGATGCGGCCAGGGCCCACCCCGGCTTGGCCCGCGCACTGCTGTTGGTCGATCTGAGCCTGCGCGACGAGGCCAGGCGCGAGTGGAACTTCTCGCTGCGCGGCATGGCCGATCGCGAATTGCTGGCCGCCGCTCGGCTGGCTTGCGATCGCAGCGATTGGCAACTCTGCATCAACACCGCCGAGCGCAGCCGCGGCGAGGTTGACACCGCACTGCGCTACCCAATGCCGTTCGCGGCCGACATCACGCAGGCCGCCGCTGCCGCGGGCCTTGAGCCGGCGCTGGTGTTCGGCCTGATTCGACAGGAGACCCGGTTCATGCCTCAACTGCGCTCGAGTGTGGGCGCATCGGGCCTGATGCAGGTGATGCCGGCCACCGCGCGCTGGGTCGCGAAGAGGATCGGTCTGGACTGGCGCAACCCCGAACAGATCCATGACCCGCTGGTCAACCTCAAGCTAGGCACACACTACCTCAAGCTGGTGCTCGACGATCTGGGTGGATCGCAGGCCCTGGCCGCCGCCGCCTACAACGCCGGCCCAGGCCGTCCGAGGCGCTGGCGTGAAGGGCCGGTGATCGACGCTGCGGTTTGGGCCGAAAACATCCCGTTCAACGAGACCCGCGATTACGTCAAGAAAGTGCTGTCCAACGCCGCCGTCTACGGTGCTTTGCTCGGCAGTCAGAAACAAGCCGCGCTGCGTCAGCGGCTGGGCTCGAGCATCGGCCCGCGCGAGGGCGGTGCGCCCGTCAACACCGAACTGCCCTGAGCCATGAAAAAAATTGTCATCACTGGTGGGACTGGCTTTGTCGGTCGCATGGTTTGCGAGCGCTTGTTTCAGCATGACCGGCAGACCCGGCTGGTCATCCCCACCCGACGCCTGGTCAGCGGTCGCTTGCTGCAGACCCTGCCAACCGTCGATCTGGTCGAGTGCCGGGTGGCTGACCCCGAGGCCTTGCCACGGCTGCTGGAAGGCGCCGATGCGCTGGTGCACTTGGTGGCCATCCTGCACGGCAGCGCCTCAGAATTCGACCGAGTCCATGGGCAATTACCGCGCCAGTTGGCAGCAGCCTGCTCGGCAGCTGGCATCAAGCGCGTGGTGCATGTCAGCGCGATGGGCGTGGGACCGCAGGCGCCTTCGGAATACCTGCGCAGCAAGGCCGCCGGCGAAGCGGTGTGGCAGCAAGCGGCTCAGTTGCACAAGCTGGACATCACGCTGCTGCGACCCTCGGTGATCTTCGGCACCGAAGACCGCTTCACGAACCTTTTCGCGGCCCTGCAACGCTGGTTTCCCGTGATGCCACTGGCCGGTGCTGACGCCCAATTCCAGCCGGTTTGGGTCGGCGACGTGGCGCAGGCGGTGGTCAACAGCCTGGTGCTACCCTCGGTCCCCGGACCGGTGGTCGAATGCGCCGGGCCCGAGGTGATGACGCTGCGGCAGATCGTGCAGAAAGTGGGCCTGATGGCAGGCTGCGCCCGGCCGGTGCTGGCGCTGCCCGAAGCGATCGGCATGCTGCAGGCAGCCGCCTTCGGCTTGCTGCCAGGCGAGCCGCTGCTGTCGCGTGACAACCTGCGCTCGATGCGGGTGCCCAATGTCGCCAGCGCCGAGTTGCCCGGGCTGGCGGCGCTGGACATCACACCGACCTCACTGCGCAGCATGGAAGCGCACTTCCAGCCCGTCAAGCCGCGCGGGCGATGAAGTGTTTCCTGGTCGGCGGTGCGGTGCGCGACCGGCTGCTGGGCCGCCCGGCCGGCGACCGCGACTGGGTCGTCGTCGGCAGCACGCCCGAGGCGATGTGCGCCGAAGGATTCATGCCGGTGGGCCGCGATTTTCCGGTCTTCTTGCACCCTCAGACCCACGAGGAATACGCGCTGGCGCGCACCGAGCGCAAGTCCGGCCGCGGCTACCAGGGTTTCGTCGTGATGGCCTCGCCCGAGGTCACCCTGGCGCAAGATCTGGCGCGTCGTGACCTGACGATCAATGCCATCGCCGAGGATCCGGTCAGCGGGGAACTCATCGACCCGTTCGGTGGTCAGCGAGACCTGGCAGCAGGCGTGCTGCGACATGTCGGGCCGGCCTTCGTTGAAGACCCCGTCAGATTGTTGCGGGTGGCCAGGCTGGCCGCGCGGTTTCCGGACTTCACCATCGCCCCACCAACCCAGGCTTTGCTGGGCTGCATGGTCGAAGACGGTGAGGTTGATGCGCTGGTGCCCGAACGAGTCTGGCAAGAAGTGTCGCGAGGCCTGATGGAGGCCAGACCCGACCGCATGCTCGAGGTGCTGCGCGACTGCGGCGCGCTGGCCAGGCTGATGCCCGAGGTCCACCGGCTCTGGGGCGTGCCCCAGCCCGTCGAGCACCATCCCGAGGTCGACACCGGCGCGCACCTGCTGCTGGTGCTGCAAATGGCGGCCAGGCTGCAAGCCTCATTGGCCGTGCGATACGCCTGCCTGTGCCACGACCTGGGCAAGGGCAGCACCCGCACCGAGGACTTGCCACGCCACATCGGCCATGAAGCGCGCAGCGCCAAACTGGCGCGCGCCGTCAGCGAACGCTGGCGCGTACCCACCGAATGCCGTGAACTCGCGGACCTGACCGCGCGCGAGCACGGCAACATCCACCGAAGCACCTCGCTGGACGCCAACGCGACCATCAGGCTGCTAGCCCGATGCGATGCGTGGCGCCGGCCGGAGCGCTTCGCAGCGCTGCTGCTGGCTTGCGAATGTGACGCCCGCGGCCGCCTCGGCCTGCAAGGCTCACCCTACCCGCAGCGGTCCCGACTGGCGCAAGCATTGACGGTCGCGCGAGCCGTCGATACCGAGTCCTTGGCCGCAGAGGCGGCCTCGAGAGGACTGACTGGGCCAGCGATCGGTCAAGCCATCGCCGCGGCTCGAGCGCGCGCACTGGTCAACTCAGTGGCGCACCCAGGCTGAACTTCGGCGCCTGGATTGACCCACTCGGCTCAGCTTGGCTTGGCGAGGGCGATGGAAGGTCGATGCTTCAAAACCAATGTCCGATCAGCATGGCCAAGAAGCTCAGAAACAGGCTGGAGGCCAGTGGCACATAGAACTCCCGACCCAGCAGCCGAAACGTGAAGTCCCCCGGCAAACGACCCAGGCCGACCTTCACCAACCAGCCGCGCAGTCGGCCGAACAGGATCAGCACCAGGAAAAACACGATCAGCCAGCGCATGGTCGGGATCCGCTTGGGTTCACAGTCGGTGCGTGCGGTCGCCCTGGGCAAATCCCAGTGGATCGATCTCCAGCCCGCGAGCAAAGGCGATCACCTTGAACAACTCGCCCATCTCGTGCTCGTTGACCAGTTTTTGAGCCATCGTTCGCTCGGCCAGGCTGGCGCCCTCCATCAACGCCACCAGACCACAATTGATCAGGAAGCGCGCCTGGGAGGTGTAACCGATCACGTCCAGCCCGGCATCCTGAGCTGCCAGCGCGATACCACTGAAGTTGACATGCGCGGTGATGTCCTTGGCGCCCAATTCGACCAATGGGTCGGCGTCGGCGCGATGCGCCTGGTGGCACATCAGCGTGCCGCCGTGCCGCTGCGGCAGGTAGTACTCTGCCTCGGGAAAGCCATAGTCGATGAAGATCGCCACGCCCCGCCGCAGCATGCTGGCCAGTGTGGTGATGAAGGCCTCGGCCTGAGGATGGACCTCGGTCACAGTGCCTGGCACAAAATCAGAGGCGAACGGCGGGCGCAGGTCCGTCGGGCGGTCCTGCCAGACCAACCCTGGTCCCGCGCTGGCGACGCCGCGCTCGAACCATCGCGTGCCATCGAAGTGCAGCAGTTGCACCGGCATCGCGTCGAGCAATTCATTGCCCAGCACCACGCCGTCGAACTGGTCGGGCAGCGCATCGAGCCAGCGTACCCGGTTGCCGAACCGAGCCAACCTGACCCGCTGACGCTCGCGCAGCACACCTGACAGGTCGACGATGGCGTAGTCGGTGACGGCTGATCCCAACGCATCGAGCAAGCCGGCCGCGAGAGCGCCAGAACCGGCGCCGAACTCAATCACCCGGCCATTGGCGCAGGACTTCAGCGCCTGGGCCATCTGCACCGCCAGCGCGCGCGCAAACAACGGTGACAATTCGGGCGCTGTGACGAAATCGCTGCCCGAAGCTGGCATCGCGCCGAACTTCCGGCTGTGGTTGGCGTAATAACCCAGTCCGGGCTGGTACAGCGCCAGCGCCATGAAGCGATCGAACGGCAACCAACCGCCGTTGCGCGCGATCTCCCGACGCACCAACCCCGCCAGGGTGCTGGCTACACTGTCGGGCTGCGCCTCATCGAAGGCTGTCTGGTCTGGATCGCTGGCCATCTCGCATTGTAGAAACCATGTCGCCCTCCCCCACATCCTGGTCTCGGCCCGCTGCGCTGGTCACCGGCGCGGCGCGGCGCATCGGCCGAGCGATCGCGCTGGACTTGTCGCGCCATGGCTGGGACCTGGTGCTGCATTGCCGTGGCAGCGAGTCGGGCCACGCTGCCGCCGAGGCCACCGCTGCCGAAGCCAGAGCCTTGGGCGCAACCGCCCATGTGCTGGCCGCCGAACTCAGTGACGAAACAGCCTGCACGGCGCTGGTATCGGGGGCCGTGGCGGTGCTGGGCCATCTTGAGGCGGTCGTCAACAACGCTTCACTGTTCGAGTACGACAGCGTAGAGAGCTTCAGCAACCAGTCCATGGATCGGCACTGGCGCAGCAACACCGCGCCCGCCGTGCTGCTGGCTCGCGCGCTGCACGGCCACCTGCTGACACGTGGTCGCTCGGCCAATGGCTGCGTCGTCAACCTGCTCGACCAGAAACTGGTCAACCCAAACCCGGACTATTTCTCGTACACGCTGTCCAAAGCCGCGCTCGCCGAGGCTACCGTGATGCTGGCGCAAGCGCTGGCGCCACAGTTGCGGGTCTGCGGCGTCTCGCCTGGCGTCACATTGATCTCCGGGCCCATGGACGATGCCGAGTTCGACATTGCCCACCGCCTGACGCCGCTGCACAGATCGTCCACGCCCGAGGACATTGCCCAAGCCGTGCGGTTTCTACTTGAATCACCCGCCATTACCGGCCACACCTTGGTCGTCGATGGTGGTCAGCACCTTCTGGGCCAGCCGCGTGATGTGCTGTTCCTGGCCCAGAACATGATGGCCGCGACCGGCCCCAAGGACTCCTGAAATGCAAAGCCTGCTCACCAACCCCAGCCTGATGGACTGCCGGCGCCTGTACCTGCGCGACTACGAGGTCTGGATCAACATCGGTGTCCATGAGTTCGAAAAGAAGGGCGAGCAACGCGTCAAGATCAATATCGACCTTTACGTGCCGCTGGCCCGCTCGACACCGACACACGATCAACTCGACGAGGTGCTGGACTATGACTTCATGCGCCGCAGCATCACCGAGCGCGTCTCGCGCGGCCACATCCATCTGCAGGAAACTTTGGCCGACGATGTGCTGAAGCTGATGCTGGCCCATCCGAACGTCAGGGCGGCGCGCGTGGCCACTGAGAAACCAGACGTCTACCCCGATTGCGACGCGGTGGGCTGCGAAGTCTTCGGCATGAAGGAGACGGCGTGAACCAGGCCGTTGAAATCGGGCTGGAGACCCGTCTGGAGACCGGCCTGGCGAACGAGCCGGATAACGGGCTGACAACAAGGCCGACAACCAGGCTGCCAACCGGTGACGAGACCCGTGCGCGCAAGCAGGCCTTCGAGATGAACAAGCTCAGCAAGCGCCTGCACCGCCAGGTCGGTCAGGCCAGTGTCGACTTCAACATGATTGAGGACGGCGACCGTGTGATGGTCTGTGTCTCGGGCGGCAAGGACAGCTACGCCCTGCTCGACATCCTGCTGAGCCTGCAGCAGCGGGCCCCGGTCAAGTTCGAGTTGATTGCCGTCAACCTGGACCAAAAGCAACCAGGCTTTCCAGCCGAAGTGTTGCCGCAATACCTGAGCGCTCGGGGCGTGCCCTTTCACATTGAGAATCAAGACACCTACAGCATCGTCACCAGCCTGGTGCCCGAGGGCAAGACCCTGTGCAGCCTGTGCTCTAGGCTGAGGCGCGGCATTCTCTACCGGGTGGCGGGCGAACTCGGCGCAACCAAGATCGCGCTAGGCCACCACCGCGATGACATGGTGGTGACCATGCTGATGAACATGTTCTTCGGCAGTCGCCTGAAGGGCATGCCGCCGAAGCTAGTCAGCGACGACGGCCGCCACACCGTGATACGGCCCCTGGCCTACGTGGCCGAGGCTGACCTCGTCACCTGGGCCGAACACCGAAAGTTCCCGATCATCCCTTGCACGCTGTGCGGCAGCCAGGACAACTTGCAGCGGGTGCAAATCAAGAAAATGATCCATGACTGGGAGCGCCAGTACCCCGGCCGGGTCGAAAACATGGCCAGCGCGATGGGCAACATCACGCTGTCGCATCTGATGGACCGCAAGCTCTTTCCGTTCACGACCTTGGCGCCAAGCGGTCGGCCAGACCCGGCGGGAGACAAAGCGTTCGACGACGAGGACTGCGCCCAGCCGTCATCAGCGCCCCAGCCCGTCCATTGGCAGCGCGGTGCTTGATCTGCGCGGTTGATCCACTGGCTTGATCCACACCGTCGACTTGCTGGATCGCCCCATTGTGAAAGGACCAAACCATGAACCGACACCCAATCCTCAGACTCTTCGGCAGCGTCTGCGCCACCGCGTTGCTGGGCGCATGCGCAGCCCTCAACCAACTGTCGATTGATCTGTCGACCTTCGGCGAATGGCCAGCTGCTCGCCAGGGCGGCAGTTACGCCTTCGAGCGCCTGCCGTCGCAACAAGCTCAGGCCGAAGCCGCCCAAGTGCTGGAAGACGCCGCGCGACCCGCACTGGCACGCGCCGGCTTCACACCGGTGGCAGGCAGCGCCGAGCCCGAGTTGCTGGTTCAACTCGGCGCACGCGTCAGCCGGACCGATCGGTCGCCCTGGGACGATCCGCTGTGGTGGGACGGCTACAGCGCTCGGCACCGAGGCGCTTGGCATGGTCCTCGCTGGGCCGGATCGCTGCGCCTGCCCTCACCGCGCTACGAACGCGAGGTGGCGCTTTTGATCCGCGACCGGGCCAGCGGCAAACCCTTGTTCGAAGCCCGCGCCAGCAGCGAAGGATTTCAGGGCCAGACCAACGGCCTGTTGCTGCCGCTGTTCGCAGCGACCTTGGTCGATTTTCCGCGCTTGGGCGTCAATCCACGCCGGGTCAGCGTGCCGCTAACGCCAGACTGAGCCTGGACGCAACAAGCTCGCACCAGCAGCGTCGGCAACAACCAGACGCCGGCTCACCGGGCTCTGGGCCTGGGCTTGAGTGAGGCTTCGGCAACCGGTTCCTCGCGCACGGGCATGTTGGCAACCCCGCCGGTTGTTAGCGCTGGCAACACTGACACGAGCTGGTTGTCGCGCATGTACTCGTTCATCTCGCGCCAACCGGCGTAGACCGCAGCCTTTTCGGCCCGCTTGTTGAGGCTGTAGCAGTCCTCGATTGCACGGCCAGCATGGCGGCAGGCGCCGCCTATGGCCTTGCCGTCGGCATCCTTGCGCGCTGCCACGCTGGAGGTCGATTCGATGCCCAATTGGTCGCAGGACGCCAACAGGGCGCACAACAGCAACAGGGAAAGCGAGCAGCGCATGACGCGAATATCGGCGCTTGCGGCGAACGACTTGAGCCCTGGATATTGGCCGCTGGTGTTTGCGAGCCCATGCCGCCAGCGAGCCAGCAGCCGAAGGTCTCAGTGCAGCGCCGAGCCCAGCTCGAGCCCGACCAGCCCAGGACAGGCCTGCAAGAAGGCTGTCGCGTCGATGCGGCGTCCGCCCGGACGCTGTAGCAGCAGCAGATCCAGGCCGCCTTCGCCGCAGGCGACGCTGAACTGGCCGCCCAGCGCAGCCAACACCACACCAGGGCGGCCACTCAGGTCGGGCCGCGGCCGGGCCCGCCAGAGCTTGACCAGGTCGCCGTCAAGCGAAAAACTGGCGCCGGGAAATGGGTCGAAAGCACGCAGTCGGCGTTCGATCAGCAGCGCGGGCTCAGACCAGTCGATCGGGCCCTCCGCCTTGCCGATCTTGTGCGCGTAGGTCACACCCTCGACGGGCTGCGAAGTCGGCGTCAGCTGCGGTCCGGACAAGGCTTGAACCACAAGCTCGGCGCCTAAAGCCGCCAACCGATCGTGCAATGTGGCCGTGCTGTCGTCGGCGAGGATAGGCACGGGCGCGCGCAACAGCATGTCGCCGGTATCTAGACCCGCATCCATCTGCATCAAGGTGATACCAGTCTCGACGTCGCCGGCCTCGATCGCGCGGTGAATGGGCGCAGCACCACGCCAGCGGGGCAGCAGCGATGCATGGATGTTCAGGCAACCACGCGGCGGCAGGTCCAGCACCCACTGCGGCAGGATCAGTCCGTAAGCAGCGACCACCATGACCTCGGCCTGCGCGGCGTCTAGCGCCGCCAGCGCGGCGCGCGCGTCATCAGGGTACTTGCCATCGAGCCGCAGACTGCGCGGCTGGGCCAAAGCCAGGCCATGTCGCAGCGCAAGCGCTTTGACCGGCGACGGCTGCATCTTCATGCCACGGCCTGCAGGGCGGTCGGGCTGCGTCAGCACCAAGGGCACGCGGTGGCCAGCCACCAACAAGGCTTGCAGCGCGGTGGCGGCAAATTCAGGGGTTCCCGCGAAGACGATGTTCATCGTCGGCTCAGGCGCGACGCCGGCCCATCTCGTCGCGGGTCTTCTTGATCATCTTGGTCTTGATGCGCTCGCGCTTGAGCGGGCTGAGGTATTCAACGAAAACTTTGCCCAGCAGGTGGTCCATCTCGTGTTGCACACACACTGCCATCAGGTCATGCGCCTCAAGCTCGAACGGTTGACCATCCCGCCCCTGCGCACGGACCGTGACGATGGCATGGCGCTCGACCTCGTCGTAGATCGTCGGCACCGACAGGCAGCCCTCGTCGCTCCGCCGCATCTCGGCGCTGCGCGCAATGATCTCAGGATTGATCAACACCCAGGGCTGGTTGTGCCCATCCGACGTGTCCATCACCAACAGGCGCAGGTGCACGTCGACCTGGGTTGCGGCCAAGCCCACACCCTCGGCGTCGTACATCGTGGCCAGCATGTCATCGGCGAGTTGGCGGATGTAGTCATCGACTTGCTCGACGGGCCGAGCCACGTTATGCAATCGAGGATCTGGATAGCGAAGAATGTTCAGCAAAGCCATGAATTGTCGATGGATGACCGGTCGATGCGAGGCATGGACCCTTGAGGAACTGGTTTGATTCGAGGTCAGTTCGGACCGTCTGCGCAGACCGGACAAGTCGGACCAGCAGTGTTCATTGCGATCGGCGGGGTTTGCCGGCAGAATCAAAACAGACAGCAACCGCAGCCGATGGTTGGGTTTGCTGTGGCTACCACCCGCCGGACCGCGAAGCCCGGATTGTGGCACCGACCCCAGGGAGACCGCCGATATGTCACCAAGCCCATCCCGCGATGCCTGGCGTCAGCATGTTTTGCGGCAACGTGGCCTTCGACGACTCGTTCAACAGGGCTTGTGCGCCGGGCTGGCCTGGCTGGCAGGAGCCGCGGCCGCTCAGACGATCGGCTCGGCGAGCCCCTCTCAACGCGCCACCGCGCAACGAGCGGTGTCTGCCGGCGTGCCGCTGACCGCTTTGGCGCCCGACGCACCCACTTCTCACACTGTGCGCAGTGGCGACACGCTGTGGTCGATCGCGAGCCTTTTCCTCAGGAGTCCTTGGCGCTGGCCAGCGTTGTGGGGCATGAACCTGGCCGAAGTCGCCAACCCACATCGGATCTACCCCGGCCAATTACTGGTGCTCATCAAGACCGCCGATGGCGCGCAACTGCGTTTGGCACAAGCCTCGACACCGACCGAGTTACCGCCACCGATTCCGGACGTCCAGCGCCTGCCGAGGATTCGCAGCTTGCCGCCACCCGTTGGCGCCATCGCCACCGTTCCGCTGCAGTTGATCACCCCTTTCTTGGAGCAGGTGATGGTGGTGGACCCGAAAGCACTGGCCGAGGCGCCGCGCATCGTCGCCACGCCGCAAGGCCGTTTGCTGATCTCGCAAGGCGAGACCGCCTATGTTCTTGGCGACTTGGGCAAGACGAGCAGCTTCGCGCTGTTGCGTCAAGGCAAACCACTGCGTGACCCATTCAGCGGCGAGCTACTCGGCCAGGAAGCCGGCGTCGTCGGCACTGCCGACCTGGTGCGGGCAGCGGGTAGCGCCAACGGACTCCCGGTCCCCGCCACGCTGTTGATGACGAGCGCGAACCGTGAAGCGGGCGTCGGTGACCGGGTGGTGCCTTTGCCGCCGCGCGATTGCTGTGGCGATGCGCCGCACGCGCCGCACTCGCCGATGGGGGCGATCGCCGGCCAGGTGGTGTCGATCTACGGCGAGGCCCTTAGCGCGGGGCAGAACCAGGTCGTCGCGATCAACCGCGGAGAGCACGAAGGGATCGAGCGTGGTCAGGTGCTGGCGCTGTGGCGCGCCGGTGCTCGAGCGATGGACCCCAACGGCGTGCAGGCCCAGACGCTGCAGTTGCCCGATGAGCCCAGCGGGCTGCTGCTCGTGTTCCGAGTCTATGACCGAGTGTCTTATGCGTTGATCCTGTCCGCATTCGAACCCGTCCGGCCCGGCGATCGGTTCACGCAACCCAAGGCCTCGCCTTGACGCTACCAAACCACGCGGTGCTGGACGACGCCGAACTCGGCGCCTGGCTGCACTTGCTGCACGGCGTCGGCCGAGGCGCTGCGCGGCGCTTGCTCGCGCTGTTTGGTGGACCACAAGCCGTGCTCGACGCCTCGGCGACGCAGCGCCGCGCGGTGGTCGACGCCACCGATGCCGCCGCGTTGAGCGCAACGCCAAAAGACCACGACGAGCGGCTGGCCAAGACGCTGGCCTGGCGCAGCGCAGCACCAGCGCGCAGGGTGATGGTGCTGGGTGAACAGGATTACCCGCCATTGCTACTGCAAAGTGCAGACCCACCGCTGCTGCTTTACCTGCAAGGCCGCGCCGACTTGCTGACCGCGCCATCGTTGGCCATTGTCGGCAGCCGCCAGCCGAGTGCCCAGGGACTGGACAACGCCCGAAGCTTTGCCCGCACGCTGAGCCAGCAAGGCTGGACTATCGTCTCCGGACTGGCCGCGGGGATCGACGGCGCAGCGCACGAAGGCGCGCTAGCGGGTAACGCCAGCACCGTGGCGGTGGTCGGCACCGGCATCGACCGGGTTTATCCGCTGTCGCACCGTGCGCTGGCGCTGCGCATCGCCGAACTGGGCCTGATGGTCAGCGAACTCGCACTCGGCACGCCACCGTTGGCGGCAAACTTCCCGCAACGCAACCGTTTGATCGCGGGGCTGAGCCGAGGCACCTTGGTGGTGGAAGCCGCGCTTCGATCGGGCTCGCTGATCACTGCCAGGCTGGCCGCAGAAGCGGGTCGCGAGGTGATGGCAGTCCCTGGCTCTGTGCTGGCACCACAGTCACGCGGCTGTCATGCGCTGATACGCCAAGGAGCCGTGCTGGTCGAGTCTGCTGAGCAGGTGCTCGAGGAGTTGAACGGCTTGAGCGTGCTGGCAAGCGCCTGCCGCGCACCCGCCCCCATCGAATCCCCGCCCGAGGACGCCGTGCTGCGCGCGCTCGGCCACGATCCGCAGTCGATCGACGGCTTGATCGACCGCTGCGGCTGGCCTGCACCGGCACTGACTGCGCACCTGTTTCGACTCGAACTCGAGGGCCGTGTCGCGCGCCTGCCGGGCGGGCTTTACCAGCGACGCCAAACCGCCTGATCCACCAATGCGAGCCCGGAGGGCTGCGGTATAGTGGTTTCATGTTTGAGGTTCTGGTTTATCTGTACGAGACGTATTGGCGGCCTGACGCCTGCCCTGAGCACGACCAGCTCACGCGCAAGCTGTCCGCGGTCGGCTTTGAGACCGATGAAATCGCCGAAGCCTTGAACTGGCTTGACGGCCTGGCAGAAACTGCGCAAGCCCATTCGGGCGAGCAATCACCCGACAGCCTGCGGGTCTACTCGCCGACAGAAATCGAACGCTTGGGCGAGGACTCGATCGGTTTTGTCGCGTTTCTGGAGTCCGCAGGCGTGCTGCCGCCGGCGATGCGCGAGATGGTGATCGACCGTGCCACAGCCGTCGGTGACAGCCCGCTGGCGCTCGAAGACCTCAAAGTGATCGTGCTGATGGTGTTCTGGAGCCTGGGCGAGGAGCCTGATGCCTTGATCCTCGACGAGTTGTTCGTCGCGCCGGAACAGCGCCTGATCCACTGACCACGCGTCAGATCAAATCGCGCTCAGCCAAGATTCCACGCAGCGAGGCGAGCTCACCCCAGGTAGGGTTGAGCCGCTCAACTGCAACGGATGAATCGGCTAGGCAAGCACCCGCGAGGCCCGTCGATGTGGCCATCAGCCCTGACTAGACGACCGCGCCTGCATTGGGGTCGTTAGGGTCCTGTTCCTTGCCACCGGACTTGACCAAGTCGTCGCGCTTGACACCGAGCCACATCGCGATCGCTGCGGCGACGAAAACCGACGAATAGATGCCGAACAGGATCCCGATGGTCAGCGCCACGGCGAAGTAGTGCAAGGTCGGGCCACCAAAGAACAACATCGCCAAAACCATCATTTGGGTACAGCCGTGCGTGATGATTGTCCGGCTCATGGTGCTGGTGATCGCGTGATCGATCACTTGCGGTGTCGTCAGCTTGCGATACCGGCGAAAAGCCTCGCGGATCCGGTCGAAGATCACCACCGATTCATTCACCGAATAGCCCAGCACCGCCAGCACTGCGGCCAGCACCGCCAGCGAGAACTCCCATTGGAAGAAAGCGAAAAAACCCAGGATGATGATCACATCGTGCAGATTGGCGACGATGGCGGCGACCGAGAACTTCCACTCGAAGCGCAGCGCCAAGTAGGCCATGATGCCGATCACGACAAAGGCCAGCGCCTTGGCACCGTCGCTGGCGAGTTCATCGCCCACCGCAGGACCGACGAACTCGGTGCGCGAAAGCTTGATCGGCTCCGCACCTGAGGCTGCGGCGCAAGACGGTCGGCTGACTTGTTCACCCTGAGGCGTGGTGTAGGCCTTGGTGACCACAGCGCCGCTTTCGCTCTTGCACAGCGTGGCAAAGACCAGCGGCGCAACCTCAGCCTGCTTGACCTGCGCACGAACCGGCAGACGGACCAGCACATCGCGCGAAGTGCCGAAGTTCTGTACCTGCACCTCGCCAAAACCGAGCTTGTCGACTGCGGCGCGGATCTTCTCCAGGTTGGCGGTCTGGGCGTACTCAACCTCCAGTACCGTGCCGCCGGTGAATTCGATCGACAAGTGCAGACCACGGCTGACCAAGAAGAACACCGCCAGCGCAAAGGTGACAAACGAGATGATGTTGAACACCAACGCATGCCGCATGAACGGAATGTCGCGACGAATCCTGAAAAATTCCATTTTTGCTTCCCTCTGGCGCGTCAGGACTTGGCGACGGGTTCGTCGTTGGCGAGGTCATGGCTGGGCACTGGCGCGCCCTCAGGCCGCCAGACCTGGCCGATCGACACCGATTTCAGGCGTTTCTGGCCGCCGTACCAAAGGTTGACCAAACCGCGCGAGAACATCACCGACGAGAACATCGAGGTCATGATGCCCAAGCAATGCACCACCGCGAAACCGCGAACAAAGCCCGAGCCGAACGCCAGCAAAGCCAGACCCGCAATCAAGGTGGTGATGTTGGAGTCAAGAATCGTCGCAAACGCACGCTCGTAACCGGCGTTGATCGCCGCCTGGGGTGAACTGCCGCCACGCAGTTCCTCGCGCACACGCTCATTGATCAACACGTTGGAGTCGATCGCCATCCCCAGCGTCAGCGCGATCGCGGCGATGCCCGGCAATGTCAACGTGGCCTGCAACATCGACAGCACAGAGATCAACAACAACAAGTTGAACGCCAGCGCTAG
>CANFPU010000039.1 GCA_947448955.1 Burkholderiales bacterium | reverse complement strand
GGTTGGAGCCTGGCGGGCTTCAACGCGGGCATCGAATTGGCCCAGGTCGCCGTGGCGGCACTGTTCATCGCGGTGATGCAAGCCCTGCGCTTGGCGACGGGACCCGGCGGGCCAGTGATGGCCGCGCGCTTGGCGTCGGTCGTTGGCATGGTGGCAGGTTTGTGTTGGTTCGCTGAGCGGCTGGCGCAGGCCCCTGTCCTCCACAGCAAGTTCGCGCTGGCGTCGGACTCGAACATGGCCTGCCCGCGCATCGACAACGTTTCGCCGCATCCGGCTTGCGCGGACCCGCCGGTGAGATGGGATCGCTGGCAGCTGTGACATGCTGTTGATGTGGCGTGCCCTGTTGTCTCTGTCAGTTGCCGAGTGGCGCCACCACCCCTGGCGCCATGGCGTGGCCTTGCTGGCGGTTGCGTTGGGCGTGGCGCTGGCCAGTTCGGTGCAGATGATCAACGCGTCGGCGCTGGCCGAGTTCTCGCAGGCCGTGCGCGCAGTCAACGGGCAGCCCGACACGGTGCTGGCGGCCACGGGCCGTGAAGGCTTCGACGACTCGATGTATGCCAGGCTGGTGCTCGACGAATCCGTCGCGTTGGTCAGCCCAGTGCTGGAGATCGACAGCCAAGGCCGGCGCGACGGCGCTGCCGGCGGCAGTCCAAACATCGCGCTGCGGATCATCGGCGTCGATGCGCTGAAGGTCGCCTCGATCGCGCCGGAATTGATGCCCAGGCCTGATCCCGCACTGCCAGCTTTTGGCACAGAAGCGGGTACGGGTTCGGGCATGGGCGCAGGCAGCCTCTTCGACCCCGAGGCGCTGTTTCTGAACGCTGCCGCCAGGGCCGCACTGGGGCTCAAGACGGGCGATTCGCTGTCGCTGCAATCGGCCACCGGCTGGCAGCGGTTTCGGGTGATCGGCTCGGTGGCGGCGGGCGGCACGGCGCTGGCTGTGATCGACATCGCCGCTGCGCAGGCTCGCTTCGGCCGCGCTGGGCGACTCAGCAGGCTCGACTTGAAACTGCAGGCCGGTGTCGATCCGACAGCTTGGCAACCAGGCTTGGGAGCGTTGCCCGCCGGGGTCCGCTGGGCCTCGGCCGATGATGCCGTGCAACGGGTGTCCAACCTGTCGCGCGCCTACCGCGTCAACCTCGGCGTGCTGGCGGGCGTGGCGTTGCTGGTGGGCGGATTCCTGGTGTATTCGGTGGTGTCGCTGTCAGTGGCCCAGCGCACGCCCTCGCTGGCGTTGCTGGGCGTGCTGGGGTTGGCAGCGCGCGAGCGCCGATGGCTGGTGTTGGCCGAAAGCGCGGCGGTCGGCGTGGTCGGCAGCCTGCTAGGCCTGGCTTCAGGCACCGGCCTGGCGGCGTTGGCGCTGCAATTGCTCGGCGGCGATCTGGGCGGCGGCTACTTTGCCGGTGGCGCACCGCGGTTGGCCTGGCCCTGGGATGCACTGGCGGCCTGTGGCCTGCTCGGCCTGACCGCGGCAGTGGTCGGTGCCTGGTGGCCAGCGCGCCAGGCCGAGCAGCTCTCACCGGCACTGGCTCTGAAAGGGCTTGGCGCTGCATCGATCGGCGCCGCCCGGGTCTGGCCGGGCGCCGTGCTGCTGGCCGCAGGCGGCGCGCTGGCGCTGCTACCGCCCTTGGGCGGTTTGCCATTGGCGGCCTATGCGGCAGTGGCTGCGCTGCTGGCCGGCGGTGTGGTGTGGGTGCCGGCACTGGTGCAGGGCTTGCTCTCGAGCCGGTTCCAAGCTCGCCACCCGGTGTTGCTGCTGGCTTGGCGTCGGGCCCACTTCGCGCGCCAGACGGCCAGCGCCACGGTGGCCGGAGTGGTGGCAAGCTTGGCGTTGTCGGTGGCGATCACCGTGATGGTGGCGAGCTTTCGGGGCGCGGTGGTCGACTGGCTGGGCAGCGTGCTGCCGGCTGACCTCTACCTGCGCACCAGTGGCAGCGTGGCCGGCGCCGACCAGGTCTTTCTGCCATCGGATTTTGTCGCCGCAGCCGCCAAGCTGGACGGCGTCACACGGGTCCAGGCGACCCGGATGGCGGTGCTGCAACTCAAGCCGCAGCTGCCCGCGCTGACCCTGCTGGCCCGGCCGATGGGGCCAGACCCTGCGGCGACGCTGCCGATGCTGGGGCCGGTGTTGCCATCGTCAAGCGACGGCGAGCTCGCCGTCTACGTCAGCGAGCCGGCGGCGTCGATTTACGGCTGGCAGCTGGGCGACCGCATCCGCTTGCCGATCGCTGCCAGCCTAGCGCCAGGCACGGCAACGGCAGGCCTGTCAGCGACCAGCACTGCAGCGCAAGACGGTGTGGCAGTGCGCATCCGCGGCATCTGGCGTGACTACGCGCGCCAGGCGGGCGCGATCGCGATCGATGCCGCCGATTACCAAGGCCTGACCGGCGACACCCGCGTCAACGACCTGGCGCTGTGGCTCAAACAGGGCAGCTCGGCGGCCGAAGTCGAGGCCGCATTGCGCCGCATCGCCGGACCTGATCTGGCGCTCGAGGCCGCCAGCACCGCGTCGCTGCGCACGCTGTCGCTGAGAATTTTCGACCGCAGTTTCGCGGTGACCTTCTACCTTCAGGCGGTGGCGATCGCCGTCGGCTTGGTCGGCGTCGCGGCCAGCCTGTCGGCCCAGGTGCTGTCGCGACGCAAGGAGTTCGGCCTGCTGGCGCATCTCGGGCTGACACGCGCCCAGGTGATCTCGTTGGTCGGGCTCGAGGCCGCCGCCTGGTTGACCGCTGGCACGCTGATCGGCTTGGCGCTGGGATTGGCGATGGCCGTCGTGCTGGTGATGGTGGTCAACCCGCAAAGCTTTCACTGGACCATGCCCTTGCAGGTGCCTTGGGACAGACTTGCGGCGCTGGCGGCCGCTGTGCTGCTTGCCGGCATCCTGACCGCGCTGTGGAGCGCCCGCCGGGCCGCCGGCCATTCGGCGGTGATCGCGGTCAAGGAGGATTGGTGAGCCCGCTGCGGCGCCGACGCTGGCTACAGGCTGCGCTGGGGGCTGCAGCGCCGGCCTGGGCTGAAGGACATGCGCCTGAAGGTCGTGCGCCAGAAGATCGGATCGAGGCGGCTCGACGGCTGGTGTTCCCGCGCGACCACGGCGCGCACCTGGGTTCGCGCATCGAGTGGTGGTACGCCACCGGCTGGCTGCAAGACCGACCCGCTGGTGCGTTGGTCGGTTTTCAGATCACCTTCTTCCGCAGCCGCACTGGACTGGCGCAAGACCTGCCCGGCCGTTTTGCCCCGCGCCAGCTGTTGTTCGCCCATGCGGCGGTCAGCGACATGGGCGCCAAGACCCATCGCCACGCCCAACGCATCACGCGCTGGTCGGGCGACGAGTCCTTGCCCGAAGCCCATGTCTCGCGTGCTGACACCGCGCTGGTACTGGGCCGCTGGGCGATGCATCGTGAGGACGGCGCTTACCGGGCCCAGCTAGCGGCGCCAGAGGCCGGTTTTTCACTGTCGCTGCAACTCAAGCCGACGCAGGCCTTGCTGCTGCAAGGTGAGGCTGGTTTCTCGCGCAAAGGGCCTCGCCCGAGCCAGGCCAGCCATTACTACTCGCAGCCGCAGCTCGCGGTCAGCGCCGAACTGTCGTTGGGCGGTCAGCGCCGGTCACTGCAGGGTCGCGGCTGGATCGACCATGAGTGGAGCGACGAGTTACTCCCTGCCGATGCGGTGGGCTGGGATTGGATCGGTATCAACCTGTTGGATGGCGGTGCGCTGACAGCCTTTGTGCTGCGCCGTGCCGACGGCAGCCAGGTCTGGGCGGGCGGCAGCCATCGCGCGGCCGGTGCGGGTGTGGGTGGGATTGCTCGCAACTTCGGCCCGCAAGAGCTGAGTTTCGAGCCGCTTCGCATCTGGATTAGCAAATCTACCGGCGCGCGCTACCCGGTGCATTGGCGAATCCAGAGCCCTGCCGGCCATTTCGAGCTGCGCGCGTTGATGGATGACCAGGAACTCGACAGCCGGGCCTCCACCGGCACCGTCTACTGGGAGGGGCTGGCCGAACTGCTGGGTGTGGACGGTGCGCGGCTGGGCTTGGGCTATCTGGAGATGACCGGTCGGGCTCAGCCCTTGAAGCTCGGGCTTTGAGCCCCTTGCCCCGGGGCTTCCGGCCCCAGGCGATCAACGCCTGGTCGAACGTTCAGGCGCGGATTTGCGGTGAGGCGGCGCGGCACGAACGCAATTGCCGCCGACGGTTTGGGCCTCTCGCAAGGCGGTGCTGGCATCGATCACCACGGCGTCCAACGATGCATGTGCTGCGCTGACCGAGGCCACGCCCAAGCTGACCGTGGCCGAGACCCGCTGGCCTTGCCAATCCAAGGTCAGATCGGCCACCTTCTTGCGGATGCGCTCGGCCGCATCGAGTGCGCCGAGCAATTCGGTCTGCGGCAGGTAGACCACCAGCATGCCCTCGCCGAAACGCGCCGGCAGGTCATGGCCGCGCAAGCTGGTGCAGGTCATACGCGTGACCTCGCCGAGCATGGTGTCGCCGCACAGCCTGCCATAAGCATGGTTCAGGCGCTTGAAATGGTCGACTTCCAGCAGCAGCAAGGTTGCATCCTCGCCATGGCGGCGAAACCTTGACCACTCGCGATCGGCCGCGGCGACAAAATTGAGCGGGTTGTAGACCCCGGTGACCTCGTCGCGGACTGGCGCGCCGCAGAAGGTTTCGAAGCTGACCCCATTTGGTGTCTTCACCACCGGCGCCTCGGCCTCAGGACTGTGCTTCGAGGAAGCCTGCAGGCATCGTGGCGCGATAGCGTTCAGCGGCCGCGCGGCGGCACCCACCGCCACACCCAGCGCCACACACACCGCCACACCCGCCATCCCCGCCAAGGCGCCCAGCATCGCACTGATGATCAGCCAGGCATCCGTCAGCGCCGGTTGGGACGCCAGCCACCCTGTTTGGCCCGCAGCCGCACCCAATGCCGCCCACAGGCTCAGCGTGACGAGCGAGAGCGGACGTGCCGCAGCGCGGGCAGAAGGATCGGGATCTGGGCTTGGGATGGGTGTCATGACGCCGGCGCTACGCCACGATTCCATCACAAGGCCAGCGGTTTTGGCGCATCAAACGGAGGCACACCCCCGAACATGAGCGTCTGGCGGGGTGTCTGAACGGTCGTCGTGATCGTCAGTGTGCGCCGCTGGCATCGACCGACGGCGGCGCTTGCACCAATCGCGGTGGTCTGCGCGTCAGCCAGATCATCCCGATCAGCAACGTGAACATCATCGCCGAGCCCAAGAAAATGTCGTCCGCCGCCCGGGTGTAGGCCTGCTGGTCGATCAGTCGGTTGATCTGGGCCATCGCCGCAGCATCGTCAGCGCCCAGCCCGCCGAGCGTGCCCAGCACCTCCAACAGTGCAGGATTACCCTGCTGAAGGCCCTCTACCAGATGGGCATGGTGCATCGCCGCGCGGCTCTCCCAGAGCGTGGTGGTGATTGAGGTGCCCATCGCCCCAGCAGTGATGCGCATGAAGTTGCTCAATCCCGCAGCGGCAGGCAGACGTCGAGGGTCCAAACCTGAAAGGCTGATGGTGGTCAGTGGGATGAAGAACATCGCCATCCCCGCGCCCTGCAACAAGGTGGGCAGCATGATGTGGAAATGGTCGGTCTGGGTCGTGAAGCCTGCACGCAGCCAAAGCACGTAGGTGAAGATCAGGTAGGCGACCGAAGCCATCACGCGCGGATCCCAGACCGAAACTTTCTTGCCCACCATCGGCGAGAGCAAGATGGCGAGCAAGCCCACCGGGGCCAGCACCATGCCGGCGTTGGTGGCGGTGTAGCCCATCCACTGCTGAAGCCACAGCGGCAGCAAGACCACATTGCCGAAGAACAAACCGTAGCCCAGCGCCGTGGTCAGCACGCCAAAACCGAAATTGCGCCGACCGAACAATCTGAGATCGACCACTGGGTGGGCGTCTGTCAGCTCCCAGGCCACAAACAATGCCAGACCGACCACTGCAGCCAGCGCCAGTCCGCTGATCACCGGCGACGCGAACCAGTCGAGTTCCTTGCCCTTGTCGAGCATCAGCTGCAACGAACCCACCCACAGGACCAACAACGCCAGCCCGACCCGGTCGATCGGCAGTTTTTGAATGGGGGTGTCGCGGTGGCGGTATAGACGCCAAGTGACCAGCGCGGCGAGCATGCCAACCGGCACGTTGATGTAGAAGATCCAGGGCCAGGAGAAGTTGTCCGTGATCCAGCCCCCCAGCAGCGGCCCAACCACCGGCGCAACCAGCGTGGTCATGCCCCAGAACGCCAGCGCCTTGCCGACCTGTTGGCGCGGGAAGCTGGCCATCAGCAGGATTTGAGACAAGGGCATCATCGGTCCGGCCACCAGGCCCTGCAACACCCGCGCCGCCACCAGCATCTCCAGCGACATCGCCAGCCCGCAGAGCCAGGAGCTCGTCACGAACAGCAGCACGCTGGCGATGAACAGCCGCACCGCGCCGAAGCGCTGGGCCAGCCAGCCAGTCAAGGGCAACGCGATCGCGTTGGCGATGCCGAAGCTGGTGATGACCCAAGTGCCTTGTGCCGGGCTGACACCCAGGTTGCCGGCGATCGCTGGAATCGAGACGTTGGCGATCGACGAATCCAGCACGTTCATGAAGGTCGCCATCGACAACGCCAGGGTACCCACCACCCTGGCGCTTCCTTGCAACGGCGGATGATCGAGTGGTGGCGCAGCAGCCATCAGCTGGCCTTGACAGCGGGCTTGGGTGTGGGGGTACTGGTGGGGGTACTGGTAGGGCCTGCCGGACGCGTCAGCTTGGCTGCAACAACACCCATGTTGGCTTGAACCACGCGTGACACCTCGGCATCAGCGGCCTGAACCAGCATGTCGAACACTTCGGTCTGCGCCAGGGGCTGGCCGCGTGGCGCGTCAGCCAAGGTCTTGCCGCTGGTGTCGCTGATGTCGACATCGACCTCCATCGACAAACCCACCCGCAGCGGATGCGCTGCCAGTTCCTTCGGGTCGAGCGTGATGCGCACCGGCACGCGCTGCACCACCTTGATCCAGTTGCCCGTGGCGTTCTGCGCCGGCAGCAGCGCAAACGCAGCGCCGGTGCCAGCGCCCAGGCCGCTGATACGGCCGTGGAAGTTCTGCTTTTGGCCGTAGACATCGGCCGTCAGCGTCGCTTTCTGGCCCAGTCGCAGATTCTTCAACTGGCCTTCCTTGAAGTTGGCGTCGACCCACAGCTTGTCGAGCGCGACCACCGCCATCAACGGCGTTCCTGCCGCCACTCGCTGGCCGATCTGCACGCTGCGTCTGGCCACCACACCGTCCAGTGGCGCGGGCAACTCGGCCCGACGCAACGCCAGGTAAGTCTCACGCAGCCGCGCGGCGGCCTTTTGCACGCCGGGATGTTGGGCCACGCTGGTGCCATCGGTCAGGCTCTGGTTGGACAACAGCGACTCCCGGGCCGCGGCCAGCGCTGATTGCGCCGCGGCCTGGGCACTGCGACTGGCCGCCAGCTGCGCGCTGGCATGGGCGTATTCCTCCTGGCCCACCGCACCACTGGCCAGCAGCGGTGCTCGGCGGTTGACATCATCTTGCGCACGCTGGACCTCGCTGGTTGCACGCGCCAGCTCGGCCTCGCGCAAACCGATCTGGGCGCCGAAGGTGGCGTTGTTGGCGTACAGCGTGCGCACTTCCCGAACCGTCTGCCCAAGCTGAGCCTCGGCCTGGTCGAGCGCCACCTTGGCGTCTGCCGGGTCGAGTCTGACAAGGGCCTGACCAGCTTTGACCGGGTCAGCGTCGTCGGCCAGGATGGCGACCACCGTGCCCGCCACCTGCGAAGTAATCTGCACCACATTGCCCTGCACATAGGCGTTGTCGGTCGATTCAACGGTGCTGAGCGCCAGATGCCAATAAGCTGCGTAACCCGAGCCACCCAGCAGCACCAGCAAGGCGATCGCACCCAGCGCTTTGACGCGGGCGTTAGAGGAACGGGGCGTGCCGGGGAGCACGGGGGTAGAAGCGATGGGTTGGGACATGGCAGGCTTGTGGTGATCGGTCAGGCAATCGATTGAAGTCAGGCGGGCTCAGCGAGCCGCCGCCAATGTGCCGGGCACCGGCAACAACGCGGTGGGCGCAGGTTTGTCGTCGCGCCACCCGCCACCCAGCGCGCGCATCAGCGAGACCTGGGCATCCAGCGCGCGGGCTTGGAGTTCGGCGTGCTGGTTGCGCTGGGCCAGCACGCTGGTTTCAGCGTTGAGCACCAGCAGCTGGTTGCCCAGCCCGGCGCGGTAGCGCTGCTGCGCGAGCTCGTAGGCGCTTTCGGTCAGCGCCTGGGCCTCGGCTTGCTCCGCTTGTTGGCGGGCAACGGATTGCCAATTCGACGCGGCGTCAGCCACCTCGCGCGCTGCCTCGAGCACGGCGGCGTTGTAGGCCGCCACGGCCGCGTCAGCATCGGCCGCTCGACCCAACAGGTTGGCACGCAGCCTGCCGCCGTCAAACAGCGGCAATCGCAATGCGGGGCCGGCGCCCAGGCTGCGACTGCCCAAGGTCAGCAGGTGGTCCAGCCCCAACGTGTTCAGGCCCGCAAAGCCCATCAGGTTGATGTCCGGATAAAACTGGCCGCGGGCCACTTCGACATCCTGCAGCGCTGCCTCGACCCGCCAGCGCGCCGCCACCACATCGGCGCGGCGGCCCAGCAGGTCAGCGCCCAGGCGATCAGGCAACGCCAGCCCAGGCATGGTCAGCAGCGCCGGCACCAGACCGTCGAGCGATTGCGGCGATTGGCCACTCAGCAGCGCCAGTTGGTGCCGGACCAACATCATCTGGCCGGTCAGCGACTCGATCTGACCACGCACCTCGGGCAGACCGCTCTCGGCTAAACGCAGTTCGACCGCACTGTCAAGCCCAGCTTTGACCCGAGACCGCGTCAGGTCGAGCATGGTTTGGCGCTGTTCTAGGCTGCGCTGAGCCAAGGCTTGCAGGCTGGCCAGACGTGCCAGACTGACATAGGCGCGCGCCACACTGGCTGCAAGCAGCACCCGTGCGGCTTGCAATTCCACCCTTGCAGCCTGCTGCTGTCCGACAGCGGCTCGCAGCGCGGCTTGGTGTCGACCGAAAAAATCGAGCTCGAAGCTCGCGCTCGCCTGCAGATTGCCCACGTTGACGATCTTCCCGGCCAGTGCCGGCGGTACCAGGCCATGCTCGGAAAAGCGCTGGCGTGTCAGGTCCAGACCCAGGCCTGCTTGAGGTCCTTGCGATGCCAAAGTGGCGTCGACCACTGCTGCGGCGCGGGTCAGCCTGGCAGCGGCAATGTCCAGGCTCGGCTGACCAGCCAGCGCCTGCTCGATCAGTGCGTCGAGTGCCGGCGCGCCCAGCGCTCGCCACCACTGCGCCGCCGGAAATGTCGTGGCGGCATCGTCCCGCAGTCCAGCGCCTGCAGCGCCCATCAGTCCCAGCGGCTTGGGCAACGGCCCAGGTTCCGCGCAGCCGCCGAGTTGCAGCGACAGCAGCAAGGCCGCGGCCGCGCACCAGCCTGTTGGAATTCGTGCCAGAGTACTCACTCACTGTCCTTCGCAAGGTCTTTGCTGCATTCCCGCAGCGCTTCGCCGTTGGCGAGCATGCGATGCAGCAGATCGTTCAACATCTGCCATTCGCTCTCTGCAAAACCCGCCAAGTGCGCATTGAGCACCTCGGCCAACACCGCAGGCACCTGTTGAGAGACGGCGCGGCCCGAGTCGGTCAATTCGAGCTTGATCACCCGACGATCCTGTTGCGAACGCTCGCGCCGCACCAAGCCCTTGGCCTCAAGCCGGTCAAGCGCTCGCGTCATCGCGCCGGGGTCGAGTGACTGGTCGCGCGCCAGCGCGGCCATCGTGTCGCAACCACCGCGGGCAATTCGGTAGAGAGGCAACCACTGGGCATGGGTCAGGTCGTGGGCTGCCAAGCGCCGGTCGATCTGCAACAACACCGATTGCATCACCCGTTTCATCAACAGGCCGATCGTGCCTTCTGGACGCAACGATTCGGCGCTGTAAAAGCTGGCGGGCGGGATCTTGGCGGGCATCCCTGAAATATACTTGCCTATGCAAACATTGTGTAGACATTGATTGCGTAAACCAACAAAATCAGCATCGACGCAACAGCCGGACCGCTGAGACATCGGGCTCTACACTGCCGCTATGTCCAAGCCCACCGATCGTCCTGCTGCCACCACACCCCGTTCGTTGTCTGGGCTGAGGCCGTTCCTGAGGCCGTACCGCGCCGGCATTGCGGTGGCGTTGATGTTCCTGGTGCTGGCGGCCATCAGCACGCTGGCGTTCCCGCTCGCGCTGAAATCACTGATCGACCAAGGCATCGTCGCGGCCGATCCTGACCAGCGGCTGATGGCGCTGCGCGGCCACTTCCTGGCACTTTTTGCGGTCGGCGCTGCGTTGGGGCTGTTCTCTGCGCTGCGGTTTTATACCGTCAGCTGGCTCGGCGAGCGTGTCACGGCCGACCTGCGCAATGCGGTCTATGCCCATGTCGTGCAGCAAAGCCCGGAGTTCTTCGAGACCACTGCCTCGGGTGAGGTGCTCAGCCGCTTGACCACCGACACCACGTTGGTCCAGACCGTCGTGGGTTCGAGCCTGAGCATGGGTTTGCGCAATGCAGTGATGGGCGTCGGGGCGATGGCGATGCTGATCATCACCAACCCCTGGGTGATGATGCAGGTGCTGGGCATCCTGGTGCTGGTGGTGCTGCCCAGCCTGTACTTCGGCCGCCGGGTGCGCAAGCTCAGCCGCGCCAGCCAGGATCGGGTGGCCGATTCCAGCGCGATCGCCGCCGAGGTGCTCAACGCGATCCCGGTGGTGCAGAGCTACGGCCAAGAGCTTCGTGAGGCCCGGCGCTTCGACGCCGCCACCGAGAGCGCTTTCGACACCGCCGTCAAGCGCACCCGCGTGCGTGCGCTCTTGGTGGGTTTCATCATCACCGCCACTTTCGGCGCGCTGCTGTGGGGTTTGTATCAGGGCACGCAGGCGGTAACGGCCGGACGCATCAGCGCCGGCCACCTGGGTCAGACCGTCGTGTTCGTGATCATCTTGGTCAGTAGCGTCGCCGTGCTCTCTGAGGTTTACGGCGACCTGCTGCGGGCGGCCGGTGCCACAGAGCGGTTGATGGAGTTGCTTTCGGCGAGATCGCCAGTGGCTGACCCGATCACGCCGCGTGTGCTGCCGGCCAACGCGGAAGGCTCCTCACTGCGCCTGGAGCGGGTGAGCTTCCACTACCCCTCGCGTCCCGCGATGCCTTCGCTGTGCGACTTCGACTTGGTGGTCGCGCCAGGCGAGACGGTGGCGATCGTCGGCCCGAGCGGCGCGGGCAAGAGCACGGTGTTCCAGTTGCTGCTGCGCTTCTATGACACCAGTGCTGGCACGATCTCGGTCGACGGCGTGCCGGTACAACACACCTCGCTGGCCGCGCTGCGTCAGCGCGTGGGCATCGTGCCGCAGGACAGCACGATCTTCTCAACGTCGGCCCTGGAGAATATCCGCTATGGCCGACCCGATGCGCCAGATGCCGAGGTGATCGCCGCGGCCAGGGCAGCGTTCGCGCACGATTTCATTGCCGCACTGCCTGAGGGTTATCAAACCTTTCTGGGCGAGCGAGGTGTCCGCCTGTCGGGTGGACAGCGCCAACGCATCAGCATCGCTCGGGCGATGCTCAAGAATCCACCGCTGTTGTTGCTCGACGAAGCCACCAGCGCGCTGGACGCCGAGAGCGAGCGCATGGTGCAGATGGCGCTGGAGTCCGCGATGAGCGGGCGCACCACGCTGGTCATTGCGCACCGTCTGGCCACCGTCCAACGCGCCGACCGCATTGTCGTGATGGACGCCGGCCGGATCGTCGATATCGGCAGCCACGATGAACTGGTGGCGCGTGGCGGGCTTTACGCCCGATTGGCGGCGATGCAGTTCGGGCTGGCAGCGGGTGACCAGGCGCCGCTGCAGACCTGAAGGCAGGCAGGGCTTCCACGCATAATTGATGCGCATGACGCGCGGACTTCCAATCCGAGGCCGACACGCTAGGCACTGCACCAAGGGCCGAAGGGTGCCGACCCGTGGCGCGTCGGGTCGATGGCCGCAAGTCGATGTTGCAAACCTCAGACGCACTCCTCGGAGCCTCCTGAATTGAACCGTCCGATCCGATCGCAATACGAAGACCTGATGCGCCATGTCGCCGACAACGGTGTGGCCAAGGGTGACCGCACCGGCACGGGGACGCGCAGCGTGTTCGGCCATCAGATGCGCTTCGACCTCCGGGAGGGTTTTCCGCTCGTCACGACCAAAAAGGTATTCGTCAAAGCCATCATCATCGAGCTGCTATGGTTCCTGCGCGGCGAACGCAACGTCCAATGGCTGCAGGACAACGGCTGCACGATCTGGGACGAATGGGCACGGCCGGACGGTGACCTAGGACCGGTCTATGGCGTGCAGTGGCGCAGTTGGCCCACGCCGGGCGGTGGCCAGATCGACCAGATCGCCCAGGTGGTGCAGCAACTCAAGACCAACCCCGACTCGCGCCGTATTCTTGTCAGCGCCTGGAATGTCGCCGAGCTTGACCAAATGGCGCTGATGCCCTGTCACGCGATGTTCCAGTTCTACGTGGCACCCGCAACCGCGCCCGGCGGGCGCGGCAAGCTCAGTTGCCAGCTCTACCAGCGCAGCGCTGACATTTTCCTCGGGGTGCCCTTCAACATCGCGAGCTACGCGCTGCTCACCCACATGCTGGCGCAGCAGTGTGCGCTGGACGTCGGTGACTTCATCTGGACCGGCGGCGACTGCCATCTCTACGACAACCACAAGGCGCAGGTGCAGACCCAACTGGCGCGCTCGCCCTACCCTTACCCGCTGCTGAACATCAAGCGTCGGCCTGACACCCTTTTCGACTATGCCTACGAGGATTTCGAACTGACCGAATACCTGCACCACCCGCCGATCAAGGCGCAGGTGGCGGTCTGAGCGCGTGAGCAGGACGCCATTGGCGTTGATCTCGTCGGTGGCGCGCAACCGCAGCATCGGCCTGGGCAGCGAACTGGTCTGGCGCGAGCCCGAGGACATGCGCTGGTTCAAACGCCAAACCCTGGGTTGTCCGGTGATCATGGGCCGCAAGACCTGGGATTCTCTGCCCGAGCGCTTTCGACCGCTGCCAGGCCGCAGCAACATCGTGGTCACACGCCAATCAGCGTGGCGGGCCGACGGGGCACAAGTCGCTGGCACGTTAGAGCGCGCCATCGAGATGGCTCAAGCATCGATCGGTCAGCCGCCCGCGCCGCGCATCTTCGTCATCGGTGGTGGCCAACTCTACGCAGCCGCCATGCCCTTGGCGGACGAATTGCTGTTGACCGAGATTGATGCCGACCTGGCCGGCGACACCGTCTTTCCAGACTGGAATCGGCAGGACTTTGCCGAACTGCAGCGAGAGTCCCACCACAGCGCGGGCCCGCCGGCCTGCGATTACGCATTCGTCACCTACCAGCGCAAGCGCTGATATTCCTTCAGGAGATTTTCAAGATGTCAGAACATGGCTTTCACGTTCACGGCCCTCACGACCATGAAGTCGAGCACGCGGCCCAGCACGGCGCCAAAGACGGCTTTGCCGGCAGGACCGCGGTGATCACCGCGGTGTTGGCCACTGTGGGCGCGCTGTTTTCCTACATGGGTGGTTTGACCCAGTCCAATGCCGGCCTGTTCAAGAACAACGCCGCAATCAAGAAGACCGAGGCCAGCAACCAATGGAATTTCTACCAGTCCAAGAGCAGCAAGCAAAACATGGCTGAATTGGCGATTGCAGTGGTGGCCGAGGACAAGAAGCCGCAGTACCAGAAGGAAGTCGACCGCTACAAGTCGGAAAAGGCCGAGATCAAGGTCAGCGCCGAAAAGCTGGAGGCCGAATCGACCGCCTGGGATCAAAAGTCTGACGCCCAAATACACGAGCACCATCGTTGGGCCCAGGCCACGACCGCGCTGCAGATCTCGATCGCGCTGGCGGCGATCGCACTGCTGACGCGCCGCAAATGGCTGGAGTACGGCATGTTCGTCGTGGCCAGCCTGGGGCTGGTGCTGGGCAGTTTGGCGGCGGCGCACATTTAACCGAGGCTGCAAAATTCACCACAGTCCTCCCTTGAAAGGGTTCGACCATGACCACATTCGTCATCGCTCACGGGGCTTGGTCTGCGGGCTGGTTCTGGAAAAAGATGCATCCGCTGCTGACACAGCGCGGTCATCGCTTGTTCACGCCGACCTACACCGGGATCGGTGAACGATCCCATCTGGCTCACCGAGGCATCAGCCTCGACTCGCACATTGAAGACCTGTTGAAAGTCCTCGAGTACGAGGATCTCCGCAATATCGTGCTGGTGGGCCACAGCTATGGCGGCATGGTCGCCACCGGCGTCGGCGACCGGGCCTCGGAGCGGATAGCGCAAGTGATCTACCTCGACGCGTTCGTTCCCCGCGACGGTGAGTCGGTCTTCTCGTTGATGTCCGAGAACACTCGACAGGCCTTTGCGGCCGCAGCCGATCGCGACGGCGACGGCTGGCGCCTGCCTGCCAATCCGATGCCGCCCGACGTCAGCGCCGAAGACGTTGCCTGGGCGATGCCGCGACGCGTGACCCAGCCGATTGAGACCTTCAGGCAGCCGATCCGTTTGAGCGGCAAGATCGACCTGCTGCCGCGAAGCTATATTTACTGCACCAAATTCGGGCCGGGTGATGTGTTCAGACCCTTCGCCGACCGGGCGCGAACCGATCCAGCTTGGCGCTACTTCGAGATGGACGCCAGCCACAATCCACAGGTGACGATGCCCGAGGCGCTCGCCGACTTGTTGTGCGGGATCGCGCATCCTCAAGCGACGGCTTGAACATCGACAGGCCCAAGCCTTTCAGGCTGCCCCTCGATTCAAAAGGCTTGTGTAGTCGCCACCCATTCGACTGGCAGAACCTCCGTCGAGGGACCGGTTGGTGACAGCGGTCGCGGTCCGCGCTCGATAGACTGGGCGCTTTCGCGCAATCAACGTCTCGATGAAGATCTTTCACGGCTGGAAAATGGTCGGCGCTGCAGCCGGCATCCAGATGCTGCACGCAGCCTTGCTGCACCAGGCTTTCGGCGCCTACTTCGCCGTGCTGATCGAAGAAAAGGGCTGGAGCAAGACCTCGCTTTCGGCTGCTTCTGCGATGCAGTCGATGGAGTCCGCAATCATCGGCCCCTTGCTGGGTTGGGCGATTGACCGATTTGGCCCGCAAAAGATGATCCGGGTCGGCATCCTGACTTTCGGCCTTGGCCTGATGCTGTTCAGCCAGATCGACACGCTGGCTGGCTTGTATGGTGCGGTGCTGGTCATCGCGTTGGGCGCGAGCATGTCGGGCTACTTCCCGCTCAACATCGCGATCATCCACTGGTTTGAGCGCAAGCGCGCCAGAGCCTTGTCGATGTCCGGACTGGGCTTGGCATTGGGCGGCATCCTGGTGCCGGCAGTGGCCTGGTCGATCCATCACCTGGGCTGGCGGACCACGGTCTTCGGCTCGGGCGTCCTGATGATTGCGATCGGTTGGCCGTTGGCCACCACCTTCAAACGCCGTCCGCAAGACATTGGGGAGACAGTCGACGGCTTGCCGCCGGTGCAGCCAGATACGGCACTTCAAGAGGGCGACGACGGCTCGTCGCAACGTGAATTCACCGCCCGTGAGGCGCTGCGCACCAGCGCTTTCTGGCTGTTGGCGTTGGGCCATGGATTCGCGCTGCTGGTGGTCACCGCGGTCAATGTGCATGCCATCACCCACATGCGCGAATCGCTCGGTTACTCGGTGGCCCAAGCCTCGCTGTACATCATGATCATGACCTTCTCTCAGCTGGCCGGCGTGCTGATCGGTGGCGCTGTCGGCGACCGCTACAGCAAGCGCTGGATCTGCGCCGCCTGCATGCTGATGCACGCTTCTGGGCTGGTGATGCTGACCTACGCCACCGGTGCGCTGATGTTGACGGCTTTCGCGGTGTTGCATGGTCTGGCCTGGGGCTTGCGCGGGCCGTTCATGCAAGCGATCCGGGCCGACTATTTCGGACGGCGGTCGATCGGCATCATCCTGGGCCTGTCGTCGCTGATCATCTCGATCGGCCAGATT
Source organism: Burkholderiales bacterium (assembly GCA_947448955.1). Classification (GTDB taxonomy): domain Bacteria; phylum Pseudomonadota; class Gammaproteobacteria; order Burkholderiales; family Burkholderiaceae_C; genus Pseudaquabacterium. The sequence continues at coordinate 9,198 of CANFPU010000039.1, read as the reverse complement.
GGCGGGCCCTTGGTGGCCGGGATGTTCGCCGACGCCACCGGCAACTACCGCACCGGCTTCACGGTGCTGGCGTTGATTGCGGGCTTGGGCTCGACGCTCTTTATCTTGGCGCGCAAACCGACCTGAGTGCAGGCCGGTCGGCGGCGTCTCAACCTGCCGTCTGTCCGTAAACTGGCTTGCGCTTTTCCAAGAAGGCGTGGATGCCTTCCTGAAAGTCACCGCCTCGGGTGCACAACACCTGGTTGCGGTCTTCCATCGCGATGGCTGCGCGCAGGCCGGGGGCGTCGATGTTGTGGTTCAGGCAGTCCTTGGTCAGGCGCAAAGCCAGCGGTGTGGCGTTGAGCATGTCGTCGGCCATCGCCTGGGCCTCGACCTGCAACGCGGGCATCGTATCGATCCGGCTGACCAAGCCCAATTGGTAGGCGCGCTGAGCGTCCATGAAGCGGCCGGTCAGCAGGTACTCGGCAGCCACCGACGCACCCACCATGCGCGGCAGGAAGTAGCTCGACCCCATGTCGCAGCCCGAGACACCGATCTTGATGAACGCGGCGTTGAAGCGCGCGTCGGGCGTTGCGAGCCGGATGTCGCTGGCCAGCGCCAGTCCGAAGCCACCACCGCTGGCTGAACCTTGGACGATGCTGATCACCGGCTGCGGGCATTCGCGCATCGCGATCATGATGTCGCGGATGCTGTGTTGGCCGTCGAAGCTGGCCTGGACATCACGCGGTGCGGCGCCCACACGGTCCTTCAGGTCCAGGCCAGCGCAATAGGCGCGACCGGCGCCTTGCAGCACCACGACACGGATCTCATGGCGCTTGTGCAGGCTTTGAAAATAGTTCCGCAGCGCGTCGACCAAGCCGGTATTCATCGCGTTCAGGCGCGCGGGCCGGTTCATCGTCAGCCAGGCCACGCCCCCTCGCTCGTCGATCAGCAGGTCTTGGTGGGTTGTATCGGTCATGGGGCTCTCCAGAAGTGGTTGGGGTCGCTCAAAGCGCGCGCGAAATCACTTCTTTCATGATCTCGCTGGTGCCGCCGTAGATGCGTTGCACCCGTGCGTCGGCATACATCCTGGCAATCATGTATTCGTTCATGAAGCCGTAGCCGCCAAACAGCTGCAGACATTCGTCCAGGACGCGGCCCTGGGCCTCGCTGCCCCAGAGCTTGGCCATCGAAGCGGTCGCGGTGTCGAGCTTGCCGGCGAGCAGCGACTCGACGCAGCGGTCGATGAATGCGCGGCCGACCTGAATCTGCGTGGCCACCTCGGCGAGCTTGAACCGGGTGTTCTGCAGGTCGGCGATCGGCTTGCCGAAGGCCTTGCGTTCGCGCACATAGTCCAGCGTCGCCTCGTAAGCGCCTTCCATGCAAGCCAGTGCGGTCACACCGATGATCAGCCGCTCGTAAGGCAGATCACCCATCAGTTGGTAGAAGCCCTGGCCGACCTGGCCGCCCAGCAAATTGGCAGCCGGCACGGTGACGTTGTCGAAGAACAGCTCGGAGGTGTCTTGCGACTTCATGCCCATCTTGTCGAGCACACGGCCGACCCTGAACCCCTCGCAGTGCTCGGTCTCGACGATCAGGATCGAGGTGCCGCGAGCGCCCTGGGTCGGATCGGTCTTGCACACCACCAGCACCACGCCGGCCAGAAAACCGTTGGTGATGAAGGTCTTGCTGCCGTTGATGACGAAGTGATCGCCCTGCTTCTCGGCTCTGGTGCGAATGCCTTGCAGGTCGCTGCCGGTGCCGGGCTCGGTCATCGCAATCGCACCGACGAGCTCGCCGCGCGCCATGCGCGGCAGGTAGCGCTGGCGCTGCTCTTCGGTGCCATGGTTCAAAAAGTAATGCGCCACGATGGTGTGCACCGAATTGCCCCAACCGCTCAAACCGCGTCGCGAACATTCTTCGTAGATCACCGCTTCATGGCGGAAATCGCCGCCGCCGCCGCCCCAGGTCTCGGGTATGTCGGTACACAGCAGGCCGAGTTCGCCGGCCTTGAGCCACAAGTCCTTGCCGACATTGCCGCGTTGTCGGGCCGCCTCGTCACCAGGTTCCAGCTCTTGCTCGACAAAGCGCGAGCAGGTGTCGCGCCAGCGGTCCAAGTCTTCGTCGGCCCAGCTGCGGGTGAAAGTCAATGCCATGGTGCTCTCCTTGAAATCTCAAAAACTGACGGTCACTGTCATGCAGCGAAGCCGCTATTGTCCCGACACGGCTGCGTTGACGACCCGCAGGTCGGCCACGCGGCGCAGGAAAGCATCGGCGCCGCCGCCCTGGGCTTCGATCAGCGTCAGGCGTTTGAACATATGGCCGACGACCAGTTCGTCGGTCATGCCCATGCCGCCGTGCAACTGCACCGCGCCCTGGCCGACCGACCGACAAGCCCGTGCCACCGCCACCTGGGCCGAGGCCACCGCCTGCTGGCGCTGTGCTGCCGGGCCGTCGATCTGCGCCAGCGTCGCGCCGACCAGCGCATTGGCCTGCAACAGCGCCATGTGCATGTCAGCGAGGCGGTGCTGGATGACCTGAAAGCTCGCGATCGCCACCTTGAACTGATGGCGCTGACGCACGTAATCCAGCGTGTCGCGCAGCAAGCGCTGCATCACGCCGATGCTCTCGGCACCAGTGGCCAGCAGCGCTTCGTCGCTGACCTTGGTGATCAGTGGCAACAAATCGGTTCCGGGCTCGCCCAGCAAAGCCTCGATCGGGGTGGCATCAAAGCCCAGCTCTGCTGCCCAACTGCCATCGGCCAGCCGCAGGTCGCGCCGGGTGATGCCAGGCGCGTCGGGCCTGACCAACGCCAGCCGCAGCAAGCCGGCGCCGTCACGCGCGCTGACCAGCCAATGCGTCGCATAGGGCGCTGCGCGCACCATCGCCTTGCGCCCGCTCAGCACCGTGGCGCCGGCCTGGCTGCGCAGCCTGCTGTGCACTTGCGCCAGATCGTGCCGTGCGTCGGGCTCGATGGTCGCGAGTACCGGCCGCACCGCACCGTCGACCACACCGCCCAGCAACTGGCGCGGCAGCTCGCCGGGCAGACGTTGCAGCAGCCCCGCGCCCAGCACCAGGCACGCCAGGTAGGGTTCGGGCAGCAAAGCCTCGCCCAAGGATTGCATGATCAGCAGGTGATCGGCCAGACCGCCGCCCTGCCCGCCCACGGCCTCGGGCAGTGCAGCGCCCAGCAGCCCGAGCTCGCTGGCCAGGCCTTGCCACAGCGGCCCGATTGCTTCGGGCGTGCGCAAAAGCGCTTCACGCCGATCGAAGGAGGCGGTCGTGCCCAGCCAACGTGCCAGGCTGTCACGCAGCAGCGACTGGGTGTCGCTGAGTTCGAACATCGTGTTCATCGTCGTCCTCAATTCGCCAGCAAGTGCTGGGCGATGATGTTGCGTTGCACCTCGTTGGTGCCGGCGTAGATCGACGCGGCGCGGTCGTTGAGATAAGCACTCATCGCAAACACTGCTTCCTCGGGCAGCGCGAGCGTGGTGTCGTCGCCAGCGCAGTCGGCCGGCGCGACCCGGGCCGCGACATAAGGCCCGGCGATCAGCACGCCGATCTCGGTCAGCAGTTGTTTGAGCTCGCTACCCAGCAGCTTGCCCACCGACGGCGCGATCGGCTGATCGTCGCCACGGATGCGCCCGGCCAGCACCTGCTGCTCCAGCGCATGCAGCGCGTCGATACGGCACTGTGCATCGGCCAGCCGACGCAGCAAATCGACCCGCTCGGCGTCGTCTTTGGGACGGCCGGCAAAGGCCTGGTCCAGCGCCTGGTACAAGCGCGCCAGCCGGGACCGCAGCATCGGCGAATAGCTGCCACCCCGTTCGTGCACCAGCAGGTATTTGGCGATGGTCCAACCGCGGTTCTCCTCGCCCAACAGCGCCGACGCCGGCACGCGCACATTGTCGAAAAACACCTGGTTGAGCTCGTGGTCGCCCGAGATACTGATGATCGGCCGGATCGTGATGCCCGGCAGCTTGATGTCGAACAGCAAAAAGCTGATGCCTTGCTGGGGCTTGCCCGAGCTGTCGGTGCGCACCAAGCAGAACATCTTGTTGGCCCATTGCGCGTGGGTGGTCCAGATCTTGGTGCCATTGATCACGTACTCATCGCCATCGGGCCCGGCTTGACGCACCGCGCGGCACTGCAGCGAAGCCAAATCAGACCCTGACCCCGGCTCGCTATACCCCTGTGCCCAGTAGTCATCGCCCGAGCGGATGCCGGGCAACCAGCGCTCTTTTTGTTCGGGCGTGCCAAAGGCCAGCACCACCGGCGCCACCATGCGCGTGCCCTGCCCTGCCAGCGCCGGCGCGTTGGCCGCCGCCAGCTCGCTGGCAAAGATGTCGTGCTGGCGAACGCTCCAGCCGCAGCCGCCCCACTCCACCGGCCAATGCGGCACGCTCCAACCGCGCTCGGCCAGAATCCGAAACCAAGGATGGCCGTCCGGGTAAGCAGCGAACACCCCCGAGGCGCGGCGGCCCACCTGTCGCAACTCGGGCGTGAGTTTGGCCGCCAAAAACTGCCGCACCTCTTCGCGGAACGCAATGTCCGCCGGGTCGAGTTCAAGCATCGCGAGTTCTCCTGAAATACGCTGGCAACAGTGTTTCAGATCGCCCGCGGTGCATGAATCGTCGAAAGCGACGATGTGGCCTTCGGCCCTGGCAAGGCGCCAATTCGATGGTCAGCCCGGCGCCGTACCCGGCAACATCACCAAGCTGCGGCCACTGCCGCTGACGCCGGTTTCAAACCCGCCGGCTGAACTCCGCCGTGTCAAAGCCCACGGTGACGCCACCGTCTGGCCAGACCACCACTGGGCGCTTGATCACGCTGGGTTGCGCACGCATCAGTGCGCTAGCACTGGCCGCGTCGACCACGTTGAGGCGGCTGGCCTCATCGAGCTTGCGCCAAGTCGTGCCCTGTCGGTTGATCAAGCGCTCCCAGCCGACCGCAGCGATCCAGGCCACCAACGCAGGCTCCGGGACGCCGGCCTTCTTGAAGTCGTGAAACGTCGCAGCGGCGCCTTGCCCGGTCAGCCAAGCGCGGGCGCGCTTGACGGTGTCACAGTTGGGGATGCCGTACAGGGTCAGTGGCTGGGTCATGGCGCGGGGAGATGAAAGTTGTTTGGCGTGGTGGTTTGGCACAGTGGTTTGACACATCGGCTTTCATCGCCCCAAAGAAGCCGAGCGGGTGTCACAGGCCGGGTCGGTCATCACCGCGCCGCCGTCGCGCACCAGACCATCGGCGCCCAGGGTGACGCGAAACCATAAACAGTCATGGGTCTCGTAGCGCCAAGACCAGGTCTCGCGGCCCTGCCATTCGCCCTGACGCGCAGCGGGCCTGCCCAGCAATCGCAACAAGGCGTCGCGCGGCATCTGGTCTACGACGCGGGCAAAGTGCGCAGCGTCGAGCACTTGCTCAACCCCCAACACCAAGCCGTCGGCATCCAGGTCGACCATCCAGGTCACACGACCCGCCGGACCGCGCGCGAACTCCAGCCGCTGCGCACCGCCATCCAGCGCGTAGCGGCCGGTGGGCTGGCCCATCGCCAGCAACACCTCAGCCTGACTTTGGCCGGCCCGAATCTGCTTAGGCTGCAGCGTGCTGCAACCGAGGCAACTGATGGCCAGCACGGCGCAAAGCAGCGCGCTGGCCAAAGACAACGGCAAGCGGTGGCGACGAAACGCTTCAGGCGATGGCATGACACTCGCGCGCGCAGGCATCAAGCCGGCAGCATGGCCATTGAGCGGACCTCGCCGAACTCGCGCCTGAGCTTGACCCAGGTCTCGCCGCCGTCAAGGCTGCGAAAGATCTGCCCGAGGTTCGTCACCGTGAAGACGATGTTTGGGTCGGCGCTGTGCGAAGTCACACACCAAGGCGTGCTGTTGAGGTCGCCCGGCAGGCCCACGTCCTGCCAAGTGTCGCCATGATCGCGCGAGCGCAGCAACCGGCCGGTGGACCCGGGTGGCCCGTTGCCATTGGTCAGGAACAGCACATGGTCGCCGTCGGCACGGGCCTTGATCGTTCGGGTGTACTGCCAGGCCGAGTCCAACGGCTGTAGCGACCAGGTCTCACCCGCGTCCGCGCTGCGGTGCAGGCCCTTGTTGGTGGTTGCAAACACCGTCGTCCGGTCGCCATGACCGACCACTGCCAACCCATGAACATCGCCCGACACCAGACCTTGGTCGAGGCGGGCCCAGGTCTTGCCGCCGTCGCGACTGCGGTGCACTGCGTCGATCTCCACCCCGGCCCACAGCGTGTCCTTGACCACCGGGTCGAACAGCACCTGCGTGACGCGCGGCACGCCGACAAAGACGCACTGGTCGGCCAGCGTCACCTTCAACGCCTGCCAAGAGACCCCACCGTCGTCCGATCGGTACAGCGCAGCCGGATGGGTGCCCGCGACGATCACGTCCGGGTTGTGAGGGTCTTGGGCCAGCGCCCAGGTGCAGTCTTTGTCAAAGGGTCCGGGCAGATGGGTCCATCCTCGCCCGGCTTCCGACCACCGATAAACGCCTGAGTCGGTGCCGGCCAGCACCTCACCGGGCCGACCTGGGTGCGCAGACAAGGCCCACACGCGCGACTCCAGGTACAGGCCTGATTCGCTGTAGGGCCGATCCCAGGTCTCGCCGAGGTCCCGGCTGAACCATACCGAGGTGCCCGCAGTGCCGACGCAGAGCGTGAAAGCAGTCATGTGATCCCTTTGGTCAAGCGCGGCGTCAAGGCCGCTCAGATGCTCAGGTCGAGCAGGTTGTAATCCTTGATGCTAGCTTTGGCTGCGTCATCCCAGTGATAGGTTTCACCGGCGGCGGCATGCGGCTGGTAGACGAACGGTGTCTCAGCGGGAAAGCGCTGGCGTCGCGCATCGATGCCCCAGCCGATCAATTGGGCGCGCTGATGGATTCGCTGCGCGTCGTAGACGCCAGCCGCCGCGTGGACGGTGCCCTGGGTCTCGACCCCCAGCACCGAACGCCGGCGGTGGAAACCAAAGTTCAGCGTCACCCGCCAGTCTGGGCTGGTGTTGGCAAAAGACCCATGCACCGTCTGCCGGTTGGTGATCGCCACATCGCCAGGTTTGCAGACGATCGGCACCGCGTCTGGCAGACGCTCTGAGCCCGCCGCGGCCGCCATCGCCTTGATGTCGGCCTTGCCCCGCTGGTGCGAGCCGGGTACCACCCACACTCCGTTGGCCGGCGTGCAACCGTAGAGCTGGGCCATGAAGTTGAAGCCGTGCGTGCCCTCGTCCCAGTCCGGGCTTTGCCAGTGCGTGACACCGTCCTGATGCCAGGCCACCGAGGCACCGAGGCCAGGCTCTTTGATGAAGAAAGCTTCGTTGAACGGGACGAAATCGTCGCCGTTGACCGCGGCAGCCATGGCCAGCAAATGCGGATGGCCGTAGACACGCAGCGCCGCTGGCGAGAACTGCAACGAGCCCAGGATCAGGTAGACGATCTCCTTGGGCGCACCGGCCGCGGCTTGGGGCTCGAACATCTTCAGCGGATGGCGGCCATTCGCGAGTTGGGTGCCACCGACCGGATCGCCCAGCGGTCGCGACCACTGCAAGGTCGGCGCCTTGCAGTCAGCGCCCAAGGCGGGACGACCATGGCGGTCGTGCGGCGAGCGGCGTTCGCTGGGCAGTCGGTCGAGGATGTCGCGGAAATCGGCTTCGATGTCAGCGAGTTCCTCGGCGGCCAGCACGCCCTCGAAGACATAGAAACCGCAACGCCAATAGGCCGCAAGGATGTCCGGGTGCACGTGGCCATCGGCGGCGAAGCGCATCGGGCCTCGATTGCCGAGCGCAAACGCGCGCTTCTCGCCATCGGCCAGGTAGACCTGCATCGCGGCCTGCTGGTCACCGTAATCGGATATCGCTGCGCTCATCGGCTGGCTCTCACGGTCAAGGATTCCAGGTGCATCATGCCAGCCATCGCGGATCCTGATCATCGGGATCGGGCTGCGGCGAGCAGGGCGGCGCGGTCAGGGGCCAGGGTAAATGCCAAACTGCGTCAGGTTCAGACCAGTGGTGTCTGAGATCAGTTGGTCGAAGTAAGGCTGATTGAGGAGCTGCGTCCCGCCCCCGCCGTAGCTGCCATCGACATCACCTCTCAGCACGCCGACCAGACCTACATGAGTTGTCCCAGTGGCCGCCAGCGGGGCGGTCAATGCCGGCACTGAACCGGGGTTCAGGCTGGCCTTGGACGGTATTGATAAGTCGGCTTGATTGAAGAACAGCCAAGCCGGCTTGGGCGCCTCCAGCCCGACCACATGCTTGAGCACCGCGATGGCGTCACTGAGTTCGACCTTGCCATTGGCGTCGAAGTCGGCCGCAAAGGCTTGGTAAGGCGACAGTGTCTTGCCCGCGCCATTGACGTCGAGGCCGACGATCATCTTCAGGATCGCGATCGCGTCCTGCAGGTTCACGTCCTGGCTGGCGGCAGCGGCGGGGTTGAGGCTGGCGGTCAAGTCCAGCGCGCCCCCCACCGTGAGGCTGGCCGCCCCGCTGGCATTTGAACTGGCCGTGCGGCCGGCCGCGCTCAGGTCCACCGCGCTCAGCAGGGTATGGGTCTTCCAGCTGAAGGCCTGCAGGTCGACCGCCCTGCCCAAACCACCGGTCACCGCCTCCGCCGTGCCGTGCAAGTCGGTGTACTTGGCCGTCACGGTGATTTTGTGCCCGACCTGGGCGGCAGGCACCAAGAAAGAACTGGTGGTCGCGCCGCCGATCAAAACCGTGTCAGACCACCACTGGTAGCTCACCGGCCCCAGACCATCGGCATCGGCAACGACGGCGGTCAGCGTTTGTCCTGCCAACACCGAGCCGCTGATGAACACTGAACCCGGGTCATTGACGTTGATCACGGGAATACTGGCCGCACTGCTGACCGATTCGACCGTTCCGTGGCCATCGGTGTAACCCGCCGTGACAGTGATCGCTTTGCCGACCTGGGCCTCCGCCAACACCAGCGTGCTGCCGGTCGCGATGTTGGCACCGTCGGCTTTCCACTGGTAGCTGATCGCACCCAGGCCATCGAGATCCGCCAAGGTGTTGGTGGCGGTGAGCGTTTGGCCTTGCTTGACGCTGCCGGTGATCGCGACGGCGCCGGTGGGCGCGTCGTTGACATTGGCCACTGCAGCGGTGGCCGCGCTGGTCACGGATTCCGCCGTGCCATGGCCGTCGAGGTAGCTGGCGACGACCGTGATCGCTTTACCAACCTGGGCTTC
>CANFPU010000038.1 GCA_947448955.1 Burkholderiales bacterium | reverse complement strand
GCGCGGGTGCAGGGCCTGTACCCGCAGGCCGCGATCGGGGCCTGATCGGGTCACACTGGACGGCCGTCGCCCGTCCCAGCCAGGCTGTTTGCCGGCGGCTGGACCGGGCCCATCACCCGCTGATAGCGAGTCATCACGGACGGGTCGATCACCCCGAGCCAGCGCGACAACTGGTCGGGCGGGATGCCATGTTGAAGTTGGCGCAAAGCAAAGCTGTGCCTCAGGCGGAACGAGCCACCGGCCGCTGGTTCCAGTCCGGCCTCGGTGAGCACACGCTGAGCGGCCTCGTACTGCGCAACCTTGCCCCATGGCTTGCCATTCCTTGTGGAGGGAAAGAGCCAGTCTCCAGCCAGTGTTTGCCGTCTTTGCAGCCAAGCTTCGAGTAGCCTGGCCGCCCAATCGGCGATGGGTGTGATGTGGCGCGGCGCGCTGCCATTGGCGGGAATGCGCAGTTGCCATGGCAAGGTGGGTCCGACCGCTGGCACCACATCGGCCAAGCGCAGCGCTCGAAGATCACCCGGTCCCAGCCCAGCGCCCAATTGAAGCGCTGCGGCACAACGGTCTCGCTGGTCTTGCCATCGCCTCGCCGCTGGAGGATTCGCGGTCAGGTGCGTCAGCAGTCGATGGAGATCAGATGCCGATAAATGTTCTGGCAGCGTTTTGGCGTCGGCCGCATTGGCGTTGCGCACCGCAGGCTGGGCGGCGATCAATTCGGCCGCAGCGGTCGGTGCAGGTCGGCGCAGTTGATCAGCATGGTGGGCCTGAACCCGCTGCACCAAGCTGAGCAATCGCCACTGGTAACGCGCTGTCAAGGACTGGTCAGGACCCGCATTGCCGCTGCGTGAGGCGAGGTAAGCCGTCAGGCTCAACGCGCGCAAATCGTTCAAACGCAGGGGTGGCGTCTGGACCATGCACCAAGCCGACAGGGCATGCCACATCGCTCGATAGACCGCCTCGGAGGATGCATGACGCAACCGCCCGGCCAGACGCTGCTCTGCACACCAGTCCTCGAAGACCCGATGCAACAGCGCCAGATTGGAGAGCGATTTTGAGACAGGATCCACCATATAAAAAACGAACTAACGCCATAGGCATGCTAACACTATCCGGCGCTCCCGCTCGTTAGCAATCAGCGGGGCGGCGGCGCTGATTTGGCTTCGCCATTGGCGTTAGTTCGTTTTTTAACCACAGGGCACTGCATGCATGCCCTCTCTCCGAAAGCCGGGCGCGCCCCGAGAGGCGGGCCGTGCAGCCGTCAGCGCAGCATCTTGGCCAACACATCAATCATCTCGTCCAACTTGGCATAAAAGCCGGCCATCAAATCCGGGCCAATCGCGGCCTCAATGTCGCGATAAGTCTTCTCGATCATCGGCGCTATGCGCTGAGCCAATGCGCGGCCGCTGTCGCTCAGCGACACCTGAATCCTGCGGGCGTCATCTGGCCAACGCTCACGTCGCACCCAGCCGAGCCTGTCCATGCGCGCCAGCACACCCGCCAAGCTGGGGCTGGAGATTCGGCACCGTTCGACGATCTCGCGCGGCTCAAGTGGCCCGACATCCAGCAATACGCGCAGGATTCGCCACTGCTGCTCCGTCAAACCATGGGCGTTGAGGATGGGCCTGAAGTTGGCGATCACGCTCTCGCGCGCTTGCAGCAACAGCAACGGCAGGTTGCGGCGCGCGATGCGTGGCGCAGCGACAGCCGGAGGGATGATCAACTTCATGGCTTGATGCTTTCAACAGGCACGTGCAACAGGCACGTTCAGCAGGCACGTACAACAGGCAAGTTCAGCAGGGCATTCAGCGGACATCAGGCGATCCCCCTGGCCTCTACCGAGCGCCCAGGCTAGCGCGGATTGACGCCGCAAGATGTTCACGACTATATTGCTCACTTCTTAGCGATCTGATCCTCGATGAACCCGTCCCACCAGCCGACGCTCGAATTCGATGCCGCGCCATACAAACTGTCCGGCGTGGTCTACGGCTGTCTGCTCAACCACGCGCCAGCGCTGGCCGCGCTGGGCGACGCGGTGCACCTGCCCCCCTACAAGGCGCCGCCCCGCGCGCCTGTGCTCTACATCAAGCCGCGCAATGCCTTGGCCGCCGATGGCGACACGGTGGTGGTGCCTGCGGATGCCGACGCGCTGCAGCTCGGGGCTGCGCTCGGCCTGGTGATCGGCCGCACCGTCTGCCGGGTCAGCGAGGACCTTGCACTGGACCATGTGGCCGGCGCGGTCATCGTCAACGACCTGAGTGTGCCGCACGCCAGCTTCTACCGACCCAGCGTGCGCTTCAAGGCCAGGGACGGTTTCTGCCCGCTGGGTCCCAAAGTCGTGGCGCTCGCTGACTTGCCGGCTTCAGTGGACGCGCTGGCCGTGCGGGTCTATGTCGATGGGACGCTGGTGCACCAAACCCACACCGGTGATCGCCTCCGCGCCGCGGCAAGGTTGTTGGCCGATGTCAGCGAGTTCATGACGCTGTCGCCAGGCGACATCTTGATGCTCGGTGTCTCTGCCGATGCGCCGCTGGCGCGTGCCGGTCAGCAAGTGGCGATTGAGATCGACGGCCTGGGTCGGCTCCACACCACGCTGATCGCCGAAGCTGCACCGCTCAACGAGGAATCTGCGCGATGACCCGCCAAGCCCGCGTCGCCTACGACGGCGCTATCCACAGCGCGACTCCGCATGCACAAGGCCTGCAACTGGCCGACGGCCGGGTGCTGGCTGAGACTGCTGTCGTCTGGCTGCCACCGTTCGAGGTCGGCACCATCATCGCGCTAGGCCTGAACTACGCCGACCATGTCAAGGAGTTGTCCAAAGAGCTCAGCGTCAGCACGCAGGACGAGCCCTTGGTCTTCCTCAAAGGCCCAGGCTCGCTGGTCGGCCATCTAGGCCACACCCGGCGCCCGGCCGACGCCGCTTTCATGCACTACGAGTGCGAGCTTGCGGTGGTGATCGGCAAGACGGCGCGACGCGTCAAAGCCGCTGACGCGCTGGATCATGTCGCCGGCTACACCGTGAGCAACGACTACGCGATTCGCGACTACCTCGAAAACTGGTACCGGCCCAACCTGCGGGTTAAAAACCGCGATGGCGGCACCGTGATTGGGCCCTGGTTGGTGTCGGCCTCCGAAATCCCGGATCCACAGGCGCTGGGACTGCGTACCTATGTCAATGGCCAGGTGACCCAGCAAGGCCACACCCGCCAGATGATCCACAGCGTTGCCAGCCTGATCGCGTACCTCAGCGACTTCATGACGCTGCGCGCCGGCGATGTGATCCTGACCGGCACCCCTGACGGCGTCGTCAACGTCCAGCCCGGTGATGAGGTGGTCTGCGAGATCGACCAAGTCGGCCGGCTGGTCAACACGCTGGCGGCCGACACGGTCTACGGCCGGTAAACACACCGGCAGAACCGAGATCGCGGCAACCCGCAACCCGCTTGGCGAGCCCAGACCCAACAGCAGAACACGCATGAGAATCCAACACCTGATCAACGGCAAATCGGTCGACTCCGCCGAAGCAGCGGCCACTTTCGAAACCCTCAACCCCAGCAACCAGCAGGTGCTGGCCGAGGTGGCCGACGGTGGCGCTGCCGAGGTCCATGCGGCCGTCGCTGCCGCCAAAGCGGCTTTCCCGGCCTGGGCCAGCAGGCCGGCGACCGAACGCGCGGCGCTGATGCGCAAGCTCGGCGAGCTGATCGTCCGCCATGTGCCCGAGATCTCACGCACCGAGTCGATGGACACCGGCCAGACGATCTCGCAGACTGGCAAGCAGTTGGTGCCACGCGCGGCCGACAACTTCCAGTACTTCGCCGAGATGTGCACCCGAGTCGACGGCCACACCTACCCGACGCCGACGCACCTGAACTACACCTTGTTCCACCCGGTCGGTGTTTGCGCGCTGATCAGCCCGTGGAACGTGCCGTTCATGACCGCGACCTGGAAGACCGCGCCCTGCCTGGCTTTCGGCAACACAGCGGTGCTCAAGATGAGCGAGCTCTCGCCGATGAGCGCGGCCCGGCTCGGCGAGCTCGCGCTCGAAGCCGGCATCCCGGCCGGCGTGCTCAACATCGTCCACGGCACCGGCCGTGCAGTGGGCGAGCCGCTGTGCGCCCACCCGGACGTGCGCGCGATCAGCTTCACCGGCTCCACCGCAACCGGGCACCGCATCGTGCAGGCAGCGGGCTTGAAGAAATTCAGCATGGAGCTCGGCGGCAAGAGCCCCTTCGTCGTCTTCGACGACGCCGATTTCGAGCGTGCGCTCGATGCCGCGGTGTTCATGGCCTTCTCCAACAACGGCGAACGCTGCACCGCAGGCAGCCGGATCCTGGTGCAGCGCTCGATCTACCCGCGCTTTGTCGAACGATTCACCGAACGGGCCCGCCGCATCCCCGTTGGCGACCCGCTCGACGAGGCCACGCTGGTCGGCCCGATGATCAGCCCGGCCCACCTGGCCAAGGTCAGAAGCTATATCGAGCTGGGGCCGAAGGAGGGCGCCAGCCTGCTGTGCGGTGGCCTGGCAACGCCCGATGTGCCAGCCGCGCTGCAAAAAGGCAACTTCGTGCTGCCGACGGTTTTTGCCGACGTCGACAACCGCATGAAGATCGCGCAAGACGAGATCTTCGGCCCGGTCGCCTGCCTGATTCCATTTGACGACGAGGCCGACGCAATCCGCCAGTCCAACGACATCCAGTACGGCTTGTCGAGTTATGTCTGGACCGAAAACCTGGGTCGCGCGCACCGCGTGGCCGCCGCCGTCGAAGCCGGCATGTGTTTCGTCAACAGCCAGAACGTGCGCGACCTGCGCCAGCCCTTCGGCGGCACCAAGGCCAGCGGTACCGGCCGCGAGGGCGGCACCTGGAGTTACGAGGTGTTTCTCGAGCCCAAGAACGTCGCGGTCAGCTTGGGCGACCACCACATCCCGCATTGGGGGCGGTGACAGCCTGGGCAGTTTGTACAGGCTCCATGTCATACCAGGAGCCGCGACCTGCGCCTGCGCTTGGTCGGCATCTGGCGCTGCGAAGTGTTTCTCGATCCCGATGTCGCTGCGGCCAGTTTGGTCAGCCACCAGACACCACATGGGGATTTTTGAGACCACATTCACAGATTTTTCTGCATAATTGAAACCACAATCACCGCACCGAAACCATGGAAATCTCGATACGCGAACTCAAGGCCAACCCGTCGCGCGCCATCGCGCAGGCCCGCAGCGGCGAGCGGGTGACCATCACTTCGCACCGCAAAGTTGTCGCCGAACTGGTGATGCCCAGACCCGAGGCGCCACCTCGGTCTGCCGACGACTTGGCGATGGCGCGACTGCTGGCATCTGGTCTGGTGTCTCAAGCTGCCACCAAGCCGTTTCTTCTGGGCAAGGCCATCACTTTGTCGCCTGCGCCTGACGGCCAGACCATGAGCGACTTGGTGATCGAGCTGCGAGGGCCCAGGTGATCGTTTTTTGCGACACCTCGGCACTGATGAAGCTCTATGTCCAGGAACTGCACAGCGACTGGACGCGCAGGGAGGTCGAAGCTGGCAATCTCTGCCTGGTCAGCGAAATCACCTGGACCGAGATGTGCGCCGCGCTCGGGTTCAAGCAACGCACACAGCAGATCGACCAAGCGGCCACCGCGGCCGCTATGAAACGGCTGCGCACGGAATGGGCCATCTACACCCGGCTGGCAGTGGACAGCGCGCTGGTCAACCATGCCGGCGAACTCGCCCTCCATTTCGGACTGCGAGCCTATGACAGCGTGCAACTTGCCACAGCCTGCAAGGCCCGGGAAGTTGCCGGCGACGGCCTGAGATTCTGCTGCTTTGACAAACAACTCATCAACGCCTCAAGGGTGCTGGGCATCGATGTCCTCGCGCCCTGAGACCGGCCCTATGGGCTGTTTCCTGACGCCTGAAGGACCACCCCATGGGTAAGCTCGCCCTCGCCGCCAAAATCACCCACGTCCCGTCGATGTACTTGAGCGAGCTCGACGGCCCGCAAAAAGGCACGCGCCAGGCCGCGATCGATGGCCACCACGAGATCAGCCGGCGATGCCGTGCGCTCGGCGTTGACACCATCGTCGTGTTCGACACCCACTGGCTGGTCAACGCCAGCTACCACCTGAACTGCGCGCCGCATTTCCAGGGTGTCTACACCAGCAACGAGCTGCCGCACTTCATCAGCAACATGCCCTATGCCTATGACGGCAACCCGACGCTGGGCCGGCTGCTGGCCCAGGCCTGCAACGCCGCCGGCGTCGAGGCGCTGGCGCACGATGCCACCTCGCTGGCGCTGGAATACGGCACGCTGGTGCCGATGCGCTACATGAACGCTGACCGCCACTTCAAGGTGGTCTCGGTCTCGGCGCTGTGCATGGTCCACCAACTGGCCGACAGCGCCAAGCTGGGCTGGGCGATGCGCCGCGCGATCGAGGACCAGTACGACGGCAATGTGGCGATCTTCGCCAGCGGCTCGCTGTCGCACCGCTTTGCCCAGAACGGCCTGGCGCCGCAGTACGCCAACAAGATGTGGAGCCCGTTTCTTGAGCAGCTCGACCACCATGTGGTGGGCATGTGGCAGCGCGGCGAATGGGCCACCTTCTGCGAGATGTTGCCCGAATACGCCGTCAAGGGCCAAGGAGAAGGCTTCATGCACGACACGGCGATGCTGCTCGGCGCGCTCGGTTGGGACCGCTACGACGCTGGCGTCGAGGTGGTCACGCCGTTCTTCCCCAGCTCGGGCACCGGCCAGATCAACGCGATCTTTCCGGTCACGCCGATGCCGGCCGACCTGCAAGGCATCGGCCTGTCGCGCTCGCCGGCCAACGCCGGCAGCCGGCTCTGAGGACGCAGCCATGCCCCATCTTGTGATCCTCTACACCGGCAACCTCGACGCACCCGTCGCCCAAGGCGGCAGCGACATCGACGCGCTGTGCCGCAGCCTGGCCGATGCAATGCTCGGCGTCAAGGATGAAGCCGGCAAACAGGTTTTTCCGACCGGCGGCGTCAGGGTGCTGGCCTACCCGGCACCGCATTTCGCGGTCGCCGACGGCGGTGCGGCAGGCCGGGCTGCCGGCCATGCCGCAGACTACGGATTCGTCTACCTCAACCTGCGCATGGGCCGAGGCCGCAGCGCGGCGGTGCAGCAACTCGCCGGCCAGCGCCTGGAGGCGGTGGCCAAAGCCCACTTCGCGACCCAACTCGCCCATCGGCCGATCGGCGTGACCCTGCAGATCGACGAAGGCCCCGAGGTCTTCGACGCCAAGAACAGTTCGCTCCACCCCTTGTTTGCCCCGAAAGCCTGACCGAATGCTCAGCCCTGACAACATTGCCACACTGGCCCGCCAGCTCTACGACGCACGCAAGACGCGTCAGCCGCTGCGCCACTTCTCGAAGCAGCACCCCGACATGACGATCGACGACGGCTACGCGATCCAGCGTGCCTGGGTCGCACTCGAGATCGCCGACGGTCGAAGCGTTCGCGGCCGCAAGATCGGCCTGACCTCGCGCGCGATGCAGCAGGCCAGCCAGATCAACGAGCCCGACCACGCGCCGCTGATGGACGACATGTTCTTCGCCAGCGGCGGCGACATCCCAGCCGACCGATTCATCGCACCAAGGGTCGAGGTCGAGCTGGCCTTCATCCTCGGCAAGCCCTTGACAGGCCCCGGCATCACGCTGTTCGACGTGCTCTCCGCCACCGACTATGTGACGCCGGCCATCGAGATCATCGACGCCCGGATCGAACAGTTCGATCGCGACACCAAGGTCATGCGCAAGGTCTTCGACACGATCAGCGACTTCGCTGCCAACGCGGGCATCGTGCTCGGCGGACGACCGATCAAACCGATGGAGCTCGACCTGCGCTGGGTCGGTGCCATGCTGTTCAAGAACGGCGTGATCGAAGAGACCGGCTTGGCCGCCGCGGTGCTTGGCCACCCGGCCAACGGCGTCGCCTGGCTGGCCAACAAGATTGCGCCTTATGGCGAACAGCTGAACGCCGGCGACGTGGTACTGGCTGGCTCGTTCACCCGGCCGACGAATGCAGTGGCAGGCGACAACTTCCACGTCGATTACGGGCCCTTGGGCGCGGTGTCGTTCAGGTTCGTCTGATCGCAGGCCAGCACCGCAGGCGATCCCATGCACAGACGACCAGCGCTGGCCGTCAATGTCTCGCTGTACCAGCGCGCGCCCTTTGAACCTAAATCCAGCAGTTAACCCGTCGCCGGCAGGTCGATTGAGGGTCTGAACGGCCCAAGTAAAGGCGCGATCTTGTCGCTCAGATAGCGCAGCAGCAGCCCCGAACGGTCGGCCGACTTGGACTGCTCCGCAGCAGCCTTGACGTGCAGCAAGACCGCGTGGGTGTTGGCGATCAGCGGCTTGAGCCGGTTTGCCTTGCCGTGCATCGGGGTCAGGTACAGCGTCGCTTGTGGGTGGAAATCTGGGCCGAAACCTGGGCCAAGGTCGTGTTTCGATCTGCCGCACAGAGCGGACCTGTCGTTTGGATGCTAGGCACTGCCCCCAGCGCACTGCCCCAAGCGCACTGCCCCCAGCAAGATGCTGCCTTCGGCGGGAGGGTTGACGGCCATTGAACGCTTGTCTCGGCACCGTGGCAATGTAGTGGCGGCCCGGCATTGCGACGAATGCAAGCTTCGGCAAGGTTGGCGGTGGCGGCCAACATAAGATCGGGAAGCGAGGGTACGGCACCGAGAGACAGCATCGAGAAATAATCGAGGCGACCCAAGGCGCTGGGGCACGTCCTACGATCGCCGATCAAGGATGGCCAGAGTACGCGTTGTGGTGCCTTGTATAGAGTTTCTGCCTGTCGACAAGCGTGGACAAGCATTCATATTCAACCCACAGGAACTATTTTTATGAATAAATTGTTGTCGTATTTGAAGTTTTTATGGTTGACGTGCCTGCTGGGTATGACAGGGTTAGCAAATGCGACAGAGTTAGCAGATGCCTGTGGACCTGGCACAATAAGTATAAATAATGCGTGAATTGACAACTAACGCGCAAAGAGCCGGATCCGGCACCCGACCCGATGGCATATCAATTGCCTTTTTCAATAACTGCCTTTTTTAATGATTGACAACCAAAGAAATTATTCAATGAAAAAATATCTGCTCATGCTAGGGCTTGCCGCCGCCACGGCCTTCGGATCGGTCTCGGCCCAGACCGCACAGGCCACTCTGTCGATATCGACCAGTAACGCAGGTTACTTCGTGGAGGCAACCCCGATTCTGCTACAGACGTCTGGTGGCTCGGGGTCGGGAGATGTAAGTTGGAACATAAATAACCCAAGTGCGAATGGCGGGAGTTGCAATACTATGTATAGTATGGGTGGAATCAATTGGTGCCAGTGCTGGCTCACTTTGACGCCTAGTGGGACGTACTTAGACGGGGGGGCCGGCGGGACTTGCGAAGTCGTCGCGAGGAAGGCAGCGTCATCCGGCTACCTCGAAGCTACCAGCGCTACGAAAATCTTTAAATTCGCCCTTAGGAACCTCTACGTGACGGTGTCGAATACGAAGACGGACGGTACAGCTGGAACGCCGATCACGCTGACGTCGTCTGGCGGGTCGGGTACGGGGGCCGTCACCTACGCCGTCACCGGCACGGGATGCTCGGTGACTGGTACCGCGTTGAACGGGACGGCCGGGGCGTTATGCAGTGTCATCGCGACGAAGGCTGCGCAGGGACAATATGCAGCAGGCAGTAGCGACGCAAAGACCTTTGGTTTCGGTGTTGCCCAGGACACGCTGGTGGTGTCGAATACGACGACGGCGGGTGAAGCGGGCGCGACGGTCACGCTGACGACGTCGGGCGGGTCGGGTTCGGGGGCCGTCACCTACGCCGTCACCGGCACGGGATGCTCGTTGAGTGGCAACGCGTTGACCGCGACGACCGGGGTGGGATGCAGTGTCATCGCGACGAAGGCGGCGTCGACACCCTATAACGCGGCGACGAGCGTGGCAAAGACCTTTGTCAACTGCCCCAATTTGGGTTCTTGGACCACATCGGCATCAAAGCAGGGTATGACTGTAACCATAAACTACACGGCGCCAAATGCTTCTTTGGGGTGGAGTTCTTTTTATGCTATCTTAAAGGCAGATACATCGCAGACCTATGTTCAAAGCACTACATCGACGTCCAATCCTGGTACGTTTTCAGTGAATAGTGTTGTTGGGTCTTCAAAATATGTGTTGTATGGCACGACTAACGGCGGCTGCTCATACTTCACACCACCCTATACCGCTCCCTGAGTCTAATAATTATGGTTTAAGGGCAGAGAGCGAACGCTGCTTTAGGCCCGCTTCTCTGTCCCCCCGACCGACTGAAGACTGACCCCCGGGCAGGCTGTTGACGACAGCCCGACCGACGGGCCGGCATCGAACGCTGATGCTGGGCGGTTCGGCTTCACCTGAAGCCCGTGGCGGCGGCGAGAACTGAGAAGTTGCCGGCGCGCTGCGCATGAACGGCATTTGTTGCCCCATTCGTCATCACCCGCCAGTTTCGCGCCCGACTCGACGCGATGATCGACTTGAAGCACCCGCTTGCTGTGCTGTCCACGCGCTTACCCTGGGCTGCGATCGAAGCGGCGGTGGCGCCGAAGTTGGGACGTCAAACGCTGCCGACCAAGCGGCTTCGCGGTGAGGATCTGCTGGGCGCCTATGACGTCGAGTTCGGCGGCCGCGTCAGCCCGGCCGGTCGCCCGCGCTTGCCCATTCGCTTGATGGCCAGCCTGCTGTACCTGAAGAACAGCTTCAACTTGAGTGACGAGGAACTCGTCGAACGCTGGGCCGAGAATGTGCAGTCCAAGGCCATTGCCCACCCGGTCGACAGCCGCCTGCTGGAGATCGCTCGCCACAAGGTCGTGGGCGCAGCCACCTCGGCTAACAGGCTGCCGTAGACCCGCCGTTGGCATCCGGCCGTACGCACGCCGCGATGCGAGTCCCGAGTCCCGTCAGTTCGAGGCAAACTCGTCGCCCAAGATCGCGGCGAGATCTTGGCGCTCGCCCAGCAGCCGGACCACATCAAGGTGGTCCCCGCGTTCGAAGTAGCACCAGAGCAGCGGGAACTTTTCGACCCGCCAAGTCCGCAGCTCTGGCATGCCAAGAAGCTTTCCGAGTGTCGTTGAGCCTATGCCAGGGTCGAGTTCGACCTGGTCAAGCGCGGCGTTGGTGGCATTGGCCAGCCTCACGGCCGGTCTGGTACCACCTTCCTTGCGGTCGTAGCGGACTTCGCCCTGCTGGTCGCGCAGCGCCTGCGGGCGCAGAGCCGCTGGCTTCAATCGATCTCGCCGCGAGAGATTGCCAGCAGTTCGTGCTCGTCGGCCTTGGTGCGACGACGGCCGGGCCCAGATGCCAGCCCTTCTTCGATGAGGTCGCGAAGCCGCTTCTTGGCCTGCTCTTCCTGATCCCTGCGGACGAGGTCGCGGATGTACTCGCTGGTGTTGCCGTAGTTGCCCGCGGCGACCCGGTTGTCGATGTATTCACGCATCGATTCGGGCAAGGCGAAACTCATGGTTTGGCTACTCATGGCGAGATCTTGGGCAGTTTGACAACAGTCGTCAACTCTCCTCAATGACCGCGTGTCTCCTGGTCCGGGGAGGCGGCGTGTGTTCGGTGATCGGAAAAGTCATCGTGAGGCGTGTCGATCGAAGACGGGTTGAAAAAATGCGGGAGGCCGGAGCCCATGACGCGCCGATGAGGCCCGACATCGCGGCATCACCAGGGAGGGAAACCCTGGCCACGCTTCAAGGCCAGCAGTTGGACTTTGCCGAACTTGATAACTTATTGAATGAGCGAACAAACATCAGCCGCTGCAGCGTCTCACTCGACCTGGCCGATCTGCTGCACCGGCCCGGTCGATCGTCGCCAGCAGCTGCGCATCGGCAGCCGCGGCCGGCCCGCAACACCCGGCCGGACCGGCAGCATCGACACCTGGCGCATCACGCAGCCCCAGCCATGAATCGGTTCTCGATCATGCCAAGGCCATCGATCGCGATGCGCACGCGGTCGCCGTGCTGCAGCCAGCGCGGCGGGTCCATGCCCATGCCGACGCCGGCGGGGGTGCCGGTGGCGATCACGTCACCCGGGTGCAGCGTGATGCCACGCGAGCAGGTCTCGATCAAGGTGGCGATGTCGAAGATCAGGTCGCTGGTGTGCCCGTCCTGGCGCAGCTCGGGCGCGCAGCCAGCCGGCGTGACCCAGCAACGCACGCGGGTGTCGCGACCATCGAGCTCGTCGGCCGTGACGATCCAAGGCCCCATCGGGCAGAAGCTGTCGAAGCTCTTGCCCAGGTCCCATTGGCCGTGGCGCATCTGCACGTCGCGCGCCGTCACGTCGTTGACGATGGTGTAACCAAACACATGCCTCATCGCGTCAGCCCGGGCGATGTTGCGCCCACCTCGGCCGATCACGACCGCCAGCTCGGCCTCGTAATCGATCTGCGAAGACACGGCATCGCCAGGCAACTGCACGTCAGCATCGGGTCCGACCACGCAATCGGCCAGCTTGCTGAAGACTATCGGCCAGACCGCCGTGTTCGTGCTGCTGTCCTTGAAC
The DNA here is from genome assembly GCA_947448955.1 of Burkholderiales bacterium. Taxonomy (GTDB): domain Bacteria; phylum Pseudomonadota; class Gammaproteobacteria; order Burkholderiales; family Burkholderiaceae_C; genus Pseudaquabacterium. Next base: position 13,087 of record CANFPU010000038.1, on the reverse strand, counting down.
ACGGTGTCGCGCAGCTCTCTGGCATGGGCGTGGTAATTGCGCCCGACGCAAAACAAGCTGCGCCGCGGCACAGGCAAGGGCGCATCGAGCTGCAGCGCGGCCAACGCCAGTGCCGGGCCGACCAGCGCCGGCCAAGCGGCCTGCGCCGCGGCGCGCTCGATCAAAGCCAGCGCACCGTGTTGCGCCTCAGCAGGTGAAAGATCGAAGGCGGTGACCGTGCTGCCGTCGCTCGAAACCTGGCCGACCCGGCGCAGTCCCTGGTGGGTGTAAGTGGCAATTCGCAAGCGCTTCTCCTGTGGCCAGGATCAGTCCAGCGACTCGGTGGGGTCGAAGTCCAGTTCCACCTTGGCGCCATTGGGGTCGAAGGTGAAGAGCTGCCAGGTGCCGGCGCCGGCTTGACGTCGAAGGTCATATTTGAGGCCCGCCTTGTCGAAACGCGCCTTCACAGTCTTCAAATCGTTGGCGCTGAAGGCCATGTGGTCGATCACACCGGCTCGATGACTGGGCATCGGCCGCCCGAACACCACGTGCAGCACCGCCTGCGAATCGCCGGCATACAGCCAAGTCCCGGGAAAGCCCAGATCTGGTCTCGGCCCCTCCGTCAGACCCAGCAAGCCGACATAGAAGTCCAGCGTCTTGCGCTCGTCTTCGGCCAGGATGGTGAAGTGGTTCATGCCGGCGATCATTCGTGTCTCCTTGTAGCCAATCCTCTTGGGTGGCTGAGCTCAATCCAATTGGGAAGTCTGGGGATCGGCGTCGCAGGGATCGATGCCGATACCGATGCCGCTGACAGCGCTCAGGCCTGCACAGAATACCCGCCATCGACGGGTATCGCCGCGCCGGTGACGAAGTCCGACGCACGGCTGGCCAGAAAGACCGCGATACCGGCCAGGTCGTCGGGCACACCCCAGCGACCGGCCGGCGTGCGGGCCAGCACACGGTCGTGCAGGCCGCCTACGTCGGTTCTTGCGCGCTTCGTCAGGTCGGTGTCTATCCAGCCCGGCAGCACGGCGTTGACCTGGATCTGGTCGACCGCCCAAGCGGTGGCTGTGGCACGCGTGAACTGCACGATGCCGCCCTTGCTCGCGCTGTAGGCCGGCGCGAAGGAGGCGCCGAAGATCGAGGTCATCGACCCAATGTTGATCACCTTGCCGCCGCGCACCTTGAGGTGGGGATAAGCCGCGCGGCTGCACAGGAAAGCGCTGGTCAGGTTGGTGTCCATCACCGCATGCCACTCGTCCAGGCTCAGGTCTTGCACCGGCTTGCGAATGCTCATGCCGGCGTTGTTGACCAGGATGTCGATGCGGCCCATCTCGGTTGCGACCTGGGTCATCAGCCCGGCCACCGCAGGCTCGTCGCAGACATCGACCGCATAGGCGCTGGCCTGGGCCCCACGCCCGCGCAAGTCGGCCACCGCGGCTTGCAACTTGTCAGGGTTACGACCGACGACCGCGATGCGCGCGCCGGCTTGGGCCAGACCCTGGGCCATCGCCAGGCCAATGCCGCCATTGCCGCCGGTCACGACCGCCACCTTGTCATGCAAATCAAACATGGAAGACCTTCCGCAGTACTGGCTCGAATAGTTTGAAACGGCCTGGCTTGAAACGGCCTGCCTCGGCCGACCGATCAAACGCCGGCAGTGTCAAGCACACGGCGGCCCTGCGCCACGTCGACCAATTGCTTGGGCTGCAGCACCTCGATCCGGCCATGGCTGCTGCCCAGGATACCCTCGGCCTGCAGCTGTCGCAGCACGCCGTTGATGCGCTGGCGGCTCGCGCCAAGCAAGCTGGCCAGGTCGCCCTGGGTCAAGGTCAAGTCAATCTGCCAGCAGGTCGAGAGCTTGTTGCCAGGCCGGCCAAACTGGCGCAGCAAGCGCTGCAGTTGCAAAGCCACACGCTGCGACAGCGCCAGCGTCTGCAGCTCCTCAAGCCTGCGGAACATGTGGCGCAGGCGCCGGCAATCGAGCTGCAACAGCGCCGCGCGCAGCTCGGGCTGGCTGTGGATCAACTGCTGCAGCGCAGGGCGGTCGACCAGCAACACCGTGCTGTGGGTCTGGGCCACGATGTCAAGATCGACCGCGCCGCCGTCGACCAGCGCGATGTCGCCGTACCAATCCCCCGGCGCGAGCAAGTCGAGCGTGAAACCACGCCCATCGCGGCCTTGGGTGGCCAAGCCAAGCGCGCCGCCGGCCACCCCGATCCAGTCGGTGGCCACGCTGCCGCGCTTGACCAGCGTCGCGCCGCGCCGCACCCGGTGCACCCGTGAGCGCGACAACACGGCTTGGCGTAGCGTCAACGACAGGCTGGAGAACCAGGCACCAGACTCGACCCGCTGTGCTTCGGCTGGACGCAGATCGTCGAACGAGGTGGCCCCACGCGAAGCAAACAAGGGCTGGCGGCTGACCAAGGTTTGCAAGGCCGCAGACCCAGGCGATTGAACATCTTGGAGCAGCATCTGACCCGACCTCAGCACACTTCAAACAGACCTGCAGCGCCCTGACCGCCGCCGATGCACATCGTCACCACGACGTACTTGGCGCCGCGCCGCTTGCCCTCGATCAGTGCATGGCCAGTCAGCCGGGCGCCGCTGACACCGTAGGGGTGACCGACCGCAATCGCCCCACCGTTGACGTTGAGCAGCTCATCGGGGATACCCAGCTTGTCGCGGCAGTACAGCACCTGGCAGGCGAAAGCCTCGTTCAGCTCCCACAAGCCGATGTCCGAGACTTTCAAGCCGGCACGTTGCAGCAGCCGAGGCACGGCGTAGACCGGGCCTATGCCCATCTCGTCGGGCTCGCAGCCGGCGATCGCGAAACCGCGAAAGATACCCATCGGCTGGATACCGCGCTGCTCGGCGAGCTTGCCGTTCATCACCACGCAGGCCGAAGCGCCGTCGGAGAACTGGCTGGCGTTGCCTGCGGTGACCATGCCGCCGGGCAGTGCGGACCGCAGGCCGGTCACGCCGTCGAGCGTGGTGTCAGCGCGAATGCCTTCGTCAGCGCCGATCGTCACCTCCTTGCGGATGATGCGGCCGCTCGCCTTGTCGACCACGCCCATCACGGTGGTCATCGGCACGATCTCGTCGGCAAACTTGCCCGCAGCCTGCGCAGCCGCTGCGCGCAATTGGCTGCGCACACCGTACTCGTCTTGCGCCAGCTTGGAGATCTTGTAGCGCTTGATCACCTGCTCAGCGGTCTGCAACATGTTCCAATAAATCTCGGGCTTGTGCTCAAGCAGCCAAGGGTCAGCCGCCATGTGCCGGTTGGCCTCGTTCTGCACACAGGAGATGCTCTCGACACCGCCGGCCACGAGCACCGGGCAGCCTTCGGTCATCACGCGCTGGGCCGCCAGCGCAATGGTCTGCAGGCCCGACGAGCAGAAACGATTGAGCGTCATGCCGCCCGTGGTCACCGGCAAGCCTGCACGCAGCGCGATCTGCCGCGCGACATTGCCGCCGGTCGTGCCCTCGCCAAAAGTGCCGCCCATGATGACGTCCTCGACCTCGGCCGGGTCGATGCCGGCGCGGGCCACCGCATGCTGCACGGCGTGGCCACCCAGCGTCGGGCCATAAGTCATGTTGAAAGCACCCTTCCAACTCTTGGCCAAGCCGGTGCGGGCGGTGGAGACGATCACTGCATCAATCATGAAATACCTCGCTAGTACTGTGTAGGAGTTGCTGCGTCGCCGGATCGGCGCCGGTCAGCAAAAAGTCTTGCCTTCGTCAGCCAGCTTGAGCAGCAGCGGCGCCGGCTGCCATGACGCATCGGCGCCAGGCTCAGCGGCAAAGCGCCGCAGCGCGCGCACCACATTGGGCAAGCCCGCGAGGTCGGCGTAGAGCATCGGCCCGCCGCGGTGCAACGGGAAACCATAGCCATTGAGGTAAGCGACGTCGATGTCCGACGCGCGGGCAGCGATGCCTTCTTCCAAGATACGCGCGCCCTCGTTGACCAGCGCATAAATGCAGCGCTCGATCACCTCGGCGTCGCTGATCTTGCGCGGGGTGATGCTGTTGGCGGCGCGGTAGTCGGCGATCAACTGTTCGGTCACCGGGTCCGGGATCGGATCACGCTTGCCGGCTTCGTAGCGGTACCAGCCCGAGCCCGTCTTCTGGCCATAGCGGCCGGCCTCGCACAGTTTGTCAGCGACGATGGGCGTGAACGCCACGCCAGCCTCATTGGCCTTGCGCTGGCGCGTGGCCCAGCCGATGTCCAGACCTGCCAGATCGCCCATGCGGAACGGCCCCATCGCCATGCCGAATTTCTGCAGCGCGCCATCGATCTGTTGCGGCAGCGCGCCGGCGTTGATCAGCCCCGCCGCCGCGGTGCCGTAGCGCGCGAGCATGCGGTTGCCGATGAAGCCGTCGCAAACCCCTGAGACGATCGCAATTTTTTTGATTTTCTTGGCCACCGCCATGCTGGTGGCCAGCACGTCAGGCGCGGTGGCTGCGCCTCGCACCACCTCCAGCAGACGCATCACGTTGGCCGGGCTGAAGAAGTGCAGCCCCAGCACATCAGCGGGGCGCTTGGTGAAGCTGGCGATCCTGTCGATGTTGAGGTAGGAGGTGTTGGACGCCAGGATCGCGCCGGGCTTGCAGACACGGTCCAGCGTCTCGAACACCGACTGCTTGACATCCATGTTCTCAAACACCGCCTCAATCACCAGGTCGGCGTCGACGAAAGCGTCGTAGCTCAGCGTGCCCGTGACCAACGCCATGCGCTGCTCGACTTGCTCGGGCTTGAGCTTGCCCTTCTTCATCGTGTTCTCGTAGTTGCGGCGGATCGTCGCCAAACCCTTGTCCAAGGCCTCCTGTTTCATCTCGAGCAGCACGACCGGCATGCCGACGTTGAGGAAGTTCATCGTGATGCCGCCACCCATCGTGCCGGCGCCGATCACGCCGACCTTGGCAATGTTGCGCAGCGTGGTGTCCGCCGGCAGATCGGGGATCTTGGCGGCGGCGCGCTCGGCCGCGAAAACATGGCGCAGCGCGCGCGACTCGGGCGAAGCCATCAGTGACAGAAAGCCCTCGCGCTCGACGCGAACGCCTTCATCGAAAGGCTTGTTCAGCGAGGCAGCCACCGCCTCCAGGCACTTCATCGGCGCGGGGAAGTTCTTGGACATCGCGCCGACCGTGTTGCGGGCGAACTGCAGGAAAGCCTGGCCTTGCGGGTCTTGGACCTTCAGGTCGCGCGCTCGGCGCAGCGGCAAGCCTTTGTCCAGCACGCCCTGCGCAAAAACGATCGCACCCTGGACCAGGTCGCCGTCGACGATCTGGTCGATCAGCGCGGTGCCCGCCAGCTTGGCGGCGGCCACGGGGTTGCCGCTGACCACCATGTTGAGCGCCGTCTCGAGCCCGACCAGTCGCGGCAGGCGCTGGGTGCCGCCGGCGCCGGGCAGCAGGCCGAGCTTGACCTCCGGCAGACCCAGGTTGGCATCAGCGCTGGCCACGCGGAAATGGCAACCCATCGCCAACTCCAGACCGCCACCCAGGCATTGACCGGCGATCGCACCGACCACGGGCTTGGGGCTGTCCTCCAGCATCGAGATCACGACCCGCAGGTTGGGTTCGCGCGCCGCGTTCGGGGTACCGAATTCGGTGACATCGGCGCCGGCCGAGAACGCCCGCGCGGTGCCTGTCAGCACGATGGCTCGAACCGCAGCGTTGGCATTGGCCTGGTCCAACGCGTCAGCAATGCCGGCGCGTAACGCAGCGCCCAGGCTGTTGACGGGTGGCTTGTCCATCGTGATCACGGCCACCGGGCCGTGGACGCTGAGGCTGACAGGATTGCTCATGGGGCGACTTTCTGCAAAAGGAAAAATAGATCGAAGGGAATCGGCTCAGCTCGGGCAGGGCAGCTCAATAGCCCCGGCGCCGCGCCAGCGCGTCGAGGTGGAAATTGCTGTCGCCCCAAAGCTCTTGCAGCACCCTGGCGCGTTTCATGAAAAAGCCAAACTCGAACGCGTCGGTCATGCCCATGCCGCCATGCATCTGCACCGCTTCCTGCACGGCCGACGTCGCCGTGCGGCCCGCACGCGCTTTGGCCAGCGCAACTGCCGCCGCTGCGCCGGCGATGTCGGCATCCAGCATCTGCTGGGCCTTGAGCACCGCCGCATGGCTGATCTGCAACTCGCTGTAGAGGTGCGCCGCACGGTGCTGCAAGGCCTGAAACTCGCCGATCTGCTTGCCGAACTGGCGCCGGTCTTTCAGGTACTGCACGGTGCGGTCGAAAACCTCGTCGGCCAGGCCCATCAACTCCGCAGCCACCGCCGCGCGCCCGACGTCGAGCGCGGCGGCCAAGGCCGGCCCGCCCGAGTCGAGCGTGCCCAGCAGCGCGTCGGCGCCCAACTCGACACCCTTGAACTGCACCCGCGCGGCATTGTGCGCATCGACCATCACCGTGCGCTCGACCGTGACGCCGACAGCCTGGGGCGAAACCAAGAACAGTGCCGTTCGGGATGCGTCGCCCTCGACGCTGGCCGCGACGATCAACAGGTCTGCGACATGACCGTCCAGCACCAAGGTCTTGGCGCCCTCGAGGCGCCAGCCTGGGCCGTGCGCGGTCACCCGGGTGTTGAAGTGCGCAGGCTTGTGCTTGACGCCTTCGTCAACCGCCAGCGTCGCGATGGCCTTGCCGCTGGCCAGCAGCGGCAGCCAATGCTGTTGTTGAGCCTCGCTGCCGGCTTGGCGCAAAGCGGTCACGGCCACCAGGCCCGAGGCCAGCAGCGGCGATGCGCAGAGCTGGTGGCCGATGCGGTCCATCACGACGCCGGCCTCGACATGGCCCAACCCCAGACCGCCACTCGACTCCGGCACCAGCACGCCGGTGAACCCCATCTCGGCAAAGCGGCTCCACAGCACGCGCGAGAAGCCATCCGCGTCAGCGCTGTCGCGCAGCAAGCGCAACTGAGACACCGGCGCTTGTTCGGCCAAAAAGTCACGCGCACTGTCGCGCAACATCGTTTGTTCTTCAGTCAGGATCAATGGCATAGAGTTCAATCCAGTCAAATCAAGTCAAAGCGCCGCAGATCAGGCGCAATCGATCTGCAGGCGCGCGCGTAGGCCGCGCCAGCAGGCCAACCCAAGCGCCGCAGCCACCAAGTAAACGCCGCAGCCACCAAGTAAACGCCGCAGATCCGGCTCCGCCGGTCTGCAGGCGTTGCCCCTTGAGGGGCTGAGGCCGGACACAAACGGCTTGCCGTTTGTGCCTGCCGAAGGGCTGGGCCTCTGGACAAGCGCGACCTGCAAGGGCGCCGAAGGCGCTACGGGGGTGGTCAAACATTAGGCAGTTCGAGAATGCGCTTGGCGATGATGTTGAGCTGAACCTCGCTGGTGCCGCCCTCGATCGAATTGGCCTTGGTGCGCAACCAGGTGCGTGCGACATCGCCGTGGCGCGAGCGATCGCTTTCCCACTCGAGCGCGTCGGTCCCCCCCATGGCCATCATCAACTCCCAGCGCCGCTTGTTCAACTCGGCACCGTAGTACTTGAGCATTGACGACACGGCAGGGTGACCCTGGCGCGCCCGGCCCATGTCGCCGGCGCGCTCCAATGCGAGCCGGAAGGCTGATTCATCGCACTCGAACTCGGCAATCTGGGCCCGCAGCATCGCGTCGTCGAGACGACCCGTCGCGTCCAGACCGAGTGCCGAGGCGGCCTGCTGGCCCAGCGGCTTGGCCGCTTCGCGGTCGCCGATGCTGCCGATCATTTCGCGCTCGTGCGCCAGCAGATGCTTGGCGACATCCCAGCCACCGCCCTGCTGACCGACCAGGTTGCGCTTTTCCACCCGCACGTCGTCAAAGAAGGTTTCGCAGAAAGGGCTCTTGCCCGAAATCAGCTGGATCGGCTTGGTGCTGACGCCGGGTGAGGCCATGTCGAAGAGCACGAAACTGATGCCCGTGTGCTTCTTCGCAGCGTCGGTGCGCACCAGGCAGAAAATCCAATCGGCGTGGTTGGCGTAGGAGGTCCAGATCTTCTGGCCGTTGACGATGAAGTGGTCACCACGGTCCTCGGCCCGGGTCGCGAGTGAAGCCAGGTCTGATCCGGCGTTAGGCTCGCTATAGCCCTGACACCAGCGGATCTCGCCGCGCGCTATCTTCGGCAGATGCTCGAGCTTTTGCGCCTCGGTGCCAAAGCGCAGCAAGGCTGGCCCGAGCATCCAAATACCAAAGCTGCTGAGCGGCGAGCGACAGCGCAACGCGCGCAACTCTTGGGCAAGAATTTTGGCCTCTTCGCCACTCAACCCGCCGCCGCCATAGGCTTGCGGCCAAGTCGGCACGGTCCAGCCCCGAGAGGCCATGGCCTGCAGCCACTGGCGCTGCGCAGGCGAGCTGAACTTGCCGTTTCGCCCGCCCCAACAGACATCGTCCTCGCTGGTCATGGGCTGACGCATCTCGGCAGGGCAGTTCGCCTCCAGCCAAGCGCGCGTGTCGCGTCGAAATTCAGCGAGGTCGGTGGTCGGGTCAGTAGCGGTCAGGGTAGACATCTTGTCGGTCCGCGAAGTGGTGGGAGAAGAGGGTCGTGAACACCTGACCCACGATGAGGTAGGACGGCCCCGCTAGCAGCGTGGAAGGTTAGCAGAGTCGGGCAGAGTCGTGCAAACCCTGTTTTCTAAAAAATCCCCTCATGTCAGGGCGTTGCATGCAACCCTAGGGAAAACGAGAGCGTACTTAGGCTTCTATTTCAATGCATCATCAAGCCCAACAAATTCCGCGTCGACTGCCAAGGAGACCCATGCACCTGCAAGCCTCAACATCGCCCAAGTCGTTCAGCGCTCAACACAGGCTCGCTGACTGATGGGCGCTTATGTGTTGCGCCGCTTGCTGGCGTTGATCCCGACACTGCTGATCGCGAGCATCATCGTCTTCGTGACGATTCGGATGATTCCGGGCGACGTGATTGACCTGATGCTGAGTCAGAACGACATTGGCGCCGACAAGCGCAGTCGCGAGCAACTGGTCCATGCATTGGGCCTCGACCGGTCGATGCCCGAGCAATACCTGCGCTGGGTCGGCGCGATCCTGCAGGGCGATCTGGGCAGTTCGCTCTGGCATTCAACGCCAGTGCTGCACGAGGTGCTGGACCGACTCCCGGTGACCTTCGAACTCGGCGCCATGGCGCTGGTGATCGGTTTGCTGATCGCACTGCCCATCGGCGTCTATTCAGCGATGCGACAGGACACCGCAGGCGACTTGACCGCACGGTCTTTCGCGATCCTGTTGCTGGCCGTGCCCAGCTTCTGGATGGGCACGATGGTGATGGTGTTTCCCTCGATCTGGTGGGGCTGGTCACCCGAGGTCAACTACGTCAAGTTCACAGACGACCCTTGGCAGAACCTCAAGCAGATGGTTGTCCCTGCGCTGGTGTTGGGCACCTCACTGTCGGCCGTGACGATGCGCATGACACGCACCATGATGCTCGAGGTGCTCCGACAGGACTACATCCGCACCGCTTGGGCCAAAGGGTTGGGAGAGCGCGTGGTGGTCCTGCGTCACGCCGTTCGCAACGCGCTGATCCCGGTGGTCACGCTGATCGGTTTGCAAGCACCGCTGCTGATCGGTGGCGCGGTGATCATCGAGCAGATCTTTGTGCTGCCCGGCATGGGCTTGATGATGCTCGAGGCCGTGAACCAGCGTGACTATCCGGTCATCACCGGGGTCTTCCTGGTGGTCGGCGTGGCCGTGATGTTGATCAATCTGTTGGTGGACCTGAGCTATGGTCTGCTCGATCCACGGGTGAGACACCAATGAGTGCAAGCGCCATAACCGTCGCCATCGACCTGCCGCCGGCGCGCCACCCGGTTCGCCATTTCTTCTCGCGTCTGTTCCGTGAGAAGCCCGTAGGCGCCGCCGCAGCGCTGGTGTTCCTGTTGTTCGTGTTCTGTGGCGTCTTCGCTGACTCGTTGGCGCCGTATGGTTTCAACGAGATCAGCATGCTCGAGCGGCTGAAGGCGCCAAGTTGGAAGCACCCGTTCGGCACCGACAACTTGGGCCGCGACCTGTTCTCGCGCTGTCTCTATGGCGCGCAGTTGTCCGTGATCATTGGCCTGTCGGCAGCGGCACTGGCCACCACCATCTCGGTATTGATCGGCCTGCTCAGCGGTTACCTCGGCGGCAAAGTCGACATGGTGGTGCAGCGCATCGTCGATGCCTACATGTCGTTCCCGGAACTGGTGATCTTGATCGCGGTGGTCTCGGTGGTGGGCCCCGGCATGCTGCAAATCATCTGCATCCTCAGCCTGGTGCTGGGCATCGGTGGGTCACGCATCATCCGCAGCGCGGTCGTCTCGGCACGCGAAAACATGTACGTCCACGCGGCGCAATCCATCGGCTCGTCGACCAGCCGTGTGCTGTGGCGGCACCTGCTGCCCAACATCATGCCGCCGATCATCGTGCTGTTCACGACCCGGGTCGGCGCGGTGATCCTGATCGAGTCGGGCCTGTCCTTCCTGGGTCTGGGCGTACCGCCGCCCGCACCCACCTGGGGTGGCCTGCTGTCGGGCAGCGGTCGCACCTACATGTTCCAAGGCCCCTGGCTGGCGCTCGCACCCGGCCTGTGCCTGACGGCGGTCGTCTACGCCACCAACGTGTTTGGCGACGCACTGCGTGACTTGCTAGATCCTAGGATGCGCGGCTCGAAGTGAGCGCGGTTGTGAGTATTCGATGCGGCCGCATCCAGCCCATCGCCTGGTCTTCCCCCTGATCGGACAAGGAGTTACCCGACTATGAACACCCCCAAAACCCACCCAAGCTTTCGGTCCCTCCGGACCGTGGCGCTGGCAGGCCTGATCGGCGCCGCTTCACTCGGCGCGATCGCGCAAGCCGAGAAACCGCAGCCCGGCGGCACACTCAACATTGGCAACGTCTATGTGACCTTGTCACCGCTGTCCTGGGACCCGGCTGATTGGGCCTGGAAGTTTGGCCAGGACACCGGCCTGATGTACGAGCAGCTGTTCGCTGGTGACTTGAGCAAGTCAATCCGGCGCGGCGGCAAACATGCTTTCGTCGCCGATTCCTGGCTGCCATCGGACGCGATCCGCGGCGAGCTGGCCGAGAGCTGGAAGACGCTGGAAAACCCGTTCCGGGTCGAAGTCAAGCTTCGCAAGGGCGTGATGTTTCCCGAAAAGCCCGGTGTGATGAAGTCGCGCGAGCTGGTCGCGGACGACGTGGTCGGCAGCTATTACCGGCTCGACAAGAGCCCGAAAAAGATCCCGACCTTCTTCGACCATGTCGACAAAGTCGAGGCGGTCGACAAGCACACGGTGCTGTTCACTTTCAAGAACTACCACGCTGAATGGGATTACCGCTTCGGCTGGGGCTACTACTCAGGCATCGTGCCCAAGGAGGTCGCAGACGCTGGTGCTGGCAACTGGAAGAATGCCAACGGCACGGGCCCGTTCATGCTGGCCGACTACGTGCAGGGCAATGCACTGACCTATGCCAAGAACAACGTCTACTGGGACAAGGAGACGATCGGCGGTCAGTCCTACAAGCTGCCGTTTGTTGACAAGATCGTCTACCGGACGATCAAGGATGAGTCGGCTTACATGACCGCGCTGCGGACCGCCAAGCTCGACGTGCTGGAGGGCGTGCGCTGGAGCGCAGTCGACGAGATCAAGAAGAGCGCGCCAGCGGTCAAGTGGAAGCGCTGGGTCAACACTGGCGGCACGTTTCTGGCGATGCGCGTCGACACCAAGCCTTTTGATGACATCCGGGTTCGGCGTGCGCTGAACATGGCGGTCAATAAACAGGAGATCGTGTCGTCTTATTACGGCGGCAATGCCGTGCTGTTCGGCTATCCGATGCACCCTGACTATGTCGGCTACTACGAGCCGCTCGACAAGATGCCGGTCGCCGCACAGGAGTTGTTCGTCTACAACCCCGAGAAGGCCAAAGCCTTGCTCGCGGAGGCCGGTTTCCCGAAGGGTTTCAGCTTCAAGGTCCAGGTCTGCTCATGCGCCCCTGACCACATGGACTTGCTGCCATTGGTGGCCGCCTATCTTGAGAAGGTCGGTGTCAAGCTTGAGATCCAGCCGATGGAGTACGGCGCCTTCCTGTCGGCGATGACGACCAAGACCCACGCAGCCGGCTATTTCATGCAAAACGGTCATACCAACCCGACCACCAGCATCCGCAAGAGTTTCGTCTCCAAGCAGACCTGGAACCCGTCGATGTACAGCGACCCGGAGTTCGACAAGCGCATGGCTGCAGCCTACCTCGAGCGTGACGAAAGCAAGCGCCAACTGCTGATCAAGCTGATGACCCGCGACATCGTCGAGAAAGCCCCTTACATCTGGCTGCCCACCGCGCATGTCTACTCGGCCTGGTGGCCTTGGGTGAAGAACTACGACGGCGAGTTGCGCGTCGGCTCCGAGCGGCCGGGTCCGATCCACGCCCGCATGTGGATCGACGAGCCGATGAAGAAGAAGATGGGGTTCTGATCAGCCGCTGGCCGCCTCATGGCGGCCAGACCTGACCTAGCTTGCGACCAAGGAAGTCCTCCCATGTCCATGATGCATCGCCTCCACGCCAACCTGCGCCAGCTGACGGTAGTCGCGCTGTTGGCCGCGGGTTCATCGCTTGCGCTGGCCCAGGCACCGCAATACGGCGGCACGCTGAACATCGGCCACACGGCGGTGACGATCTCACCGCTGTCCTGGGACCCTGCCGACTGGACCTGGAAATACAACCAAGACACCGGCCTCGCCACCGAAACACTCTTCGCCGCCGACCTGAGCAAGTCGCAGGGCCGAGGCGGCAAGCACCGCTTCATCGCCGATGCCTGGCTGCCGTCAGACGCGATCCGCGGAGAACTGGCCGAGAACTGGAAGTGGTCCGACAACCCGCTGCGGCTCGACATCAACCTGCGCAAGGGTGTGATGTTTCCGGCCCGGGCCGGTGTGATGGCCGCACGGGAAATGGTCGCTGAAGACGTGGTCTACAGCTATAACCGTCTCGACAAAAGCCCGAAGAAGATCCCGACCTATTTCGACCACATTGACAAGGTCGAGACCACCGGCAAACATTCACTGCGCTTCACCTTCAAGAACTACAACGCCGAATGGGATTACCGCTTCGGTTGGGGCTACTACTCGGC
>CANFPU010000037.1 GCA_947448955.1 Burkholderiales bacterium | reverse complement strand
GCCTATGACGGCCTGGCGCGCCTGCTGTCGCTGGACATGCGGGTGATGGACCCGGCCTGGATCGGCATGAAGCTGCGCAAGTTGCTCAATGTTGGCGAACCGCTGGGCCACTTCATGGCGCCGGTGCCAGGTGAGCGTCGCCAGCAGACCTGGCCCAGCACGGTGGCCTACATCGCCCGGCTGGTGATCCACCGCTATGCGATGCTGGGCGTGCTGGACGAGGCCGGTCTGCCGCTGCGCGAGATGGGTATCCTCGCTGCACCGGCGGTCAAGCTTGCGCCGTCAGCTCAGACTGGCGCGATGGCACAGATGGCCGGCAAGGCCTGCTCCGATTGCGGCAACCGGACCTTGATCCGCAAGGACGGATGCGAGTTCTGCACCGCCTGCGGTTTCGTGGGGCAGTGTGGTTGAGGGCTGTACCAGAGGTTCACGCCGGTGCATGGGCGTGACCTGCCGCGTTGAAGGGGTCGCGCCATGATCGCCGGCGCCTGGTGGGCCTGGCTGTTGGCCTTGGCTTTGTACGGCGTGTTTCGATGGTGGTACGACAACTGGCAAGGGCCGCTGACCAAGTCGGAAATCGACGCTTTCCTGGCCGGGTCAGATCTGAAGAAGCTGGGCGAGCACACCGATCTGGCCGCGCTGCGCAAGTTTCTCGAGGCCGATGATGGCCGCGAGTTCATCATGAGCAACCTCGTTCGCGTCCACCCCAACGAGGTGCCGCACCCGGCGACAGGTGTGCCCACATCGGGTCTGGCGTTGTTGCAAGATTACGGTCGCCGCTTCGTCGTGGTGCTGCTGCGCCACGGCGGTCATCCGATGCTCGTGATGCGCAAGGTGGGTGGCTATGTGGATGCTTGGAACACCCCGCCCGACCCGGGCTGGCATGTGGTGGGCGCGATGCGCTACCGCAGCCGGCGCGACATGATGGCGTTGGCCAACGACCCGTCGCTGCGCGATGTGCATCCGTTCAAGCTGGCGGGCACTGCGATGACCTTCTCTTTTCCAGCACAGGTGGTGATGGGATTCGCGCTGCGGCCCCGGGTCTGGGTCGGGCTGTTGCTGGCGCTGTTGGCATCACTGGTTCACCTGTTTAGCTTGTGGGTCGCGCTGCAATCTCACGCCTGAGATCCGCGGTTGGATGCCAACAGGGCTTGCTGCACCGCCCACAAGCGGTCCTGGCCCCACACCGCTGTATCTCGCACGCGGAATGACGGCACGCCCCAGAGGCCCAGGTCCAGCATGGCGGCCCGGTTGGCCTCGGCGGTCTGGCGCCAGGCTTCGTCTTTCATGGCCTCTCGCGCATCGGCCCATGACAACCCGGCGCGCTCGACCATGCGGCGCAGACCACGATCGCTGCCGGCATCCAGGCCTTCTGCCCAGACCCCCCGCATGAAAGACAGCAAATAGGCCTGACCTTGGCCAGCGCGCTCGGCCATCGGCATCAATGACAGCCCGCGCTCAGTAGGGCGGCCCACTGGGTCGTTGACGCGGCCGAATGGCATGCCGCGGACAAAGGCTTCGCGTGCCGTGTCGAGGCTGATGTACTTGCGTTTGTCGCTCGGCACTGCCAAGCCGCGCATCACCATCGGCAAGACGTAGCGCAGACGCACCGGGGCCGCCGTGAGCCGGCCGAGCTCAAACACCCGCGGTGCGACGATGGCCGAATACGGGCTGCGCAGCGAGAAGAAGAAGTCGATTGGCGCTGGGTTGGCCAGGGGTTGCGGCTGCTGCAGGTCAGCGTCGGGCGCGAACATCAGGCCCGACACGCCTGGTCGCTGAGCGCTCAGATCCTGCAGCCGTCGCTCCAGGTGGTGCAGTCTGTCGATCCCCCAATACCACTCGCCACCGTAGAACAGCATCGCGCCCAGGTAATGGCCTAGGTCTCGGCGCAGCGCCGTTGCGGCGGCCACATGGGCCGCGGCTTGTGCAGGGCTGACTTCGGGCAGCGTCGCGCGACCATTGGATGCTGCGCTGTGCCAGAGATCGGCCGAAATCGGCCCCGCTGCTTCGGCAAAGCTGCCATCACCGGCGGCTGCGACCAGTCGACGGGTGGCTTGTGCCACCGCTTGCGCCGGTGGCTGGATCCCCGGGTCGTTGAAGACCAAGCCATGGTGTGCGGCCAGCGCTTGCGCATCCTTGCGGCTGTAGGCGACGAGCCGGTCGCGGTCTGGTGCGGCGGCGTCGCCGGGCGGGCCGACGACATGCGGCACGAGCTCCAGCGCATAGCGCGTCAGCAATGCCGGCAGGCAGGCGGCCAGCAGTGCGCTGTACGGATCGTCGACCTGGTGGAAGTAGTGGACGCGGTGTGGTTCGCCACTCGTCTTGCGGCGGCGCTCGGTTTTGGCTTGGGTTTTTTGCAGGCGATCGCGCGACAGCATCCATTGCGACACCGCTGGCATCAGCAAGCTTCGAATCGACATCAGTGGCTCGCGTTGGCCAGGCCTGGTGCGCCCGGGTGGTCTGGCATGGCAGGGGTCACAGGCATACTTTTCGTGCGGTTCGGTCGAGCGACGCATTGTGGCTTGATTCGCTGGCTTGCCTGACCTGCCGGTGACGATGGTCGTCAAATGCCGAGCCAGCGTGGCGTCGATCCGGCGCTTCGGGTCCGCCTGTTCTGGGAGGCTGTCGCTTGGTGGACAGCCTGGCTCGGGGATTCTCGGGTTTCGGGCCCAGGCTGGCCTCAGGCATGATGCTTCGATCATCACAGGAGACATCGGCATGACCTGGACACCCGAGTTGGACGAGCTTGCCAGCCGCACGGCGCTGGCCCATCAGATGGGGGGCGCCGACAAGGTCAAGCGTCAGCACGATGCCGGGCGCCTGACGGTGCGCGAGCGCATCACCCGCTTGGTCGATGACAACAGTTTTCACGAAGTGGGTGCGCTGTCGGGCGTCGGCGAATACGACGCCGCCGGTGCACTGCAGCATGTGACGCCGGCCAACTGCGTGTTCGGTCGAGGCCGTATCGATGGCCGGCCGGTGGTGGTGGTGGGCGACGACTTCACCGTGCGCGGCGGCTCGGCCGACGCGTCGATCTCGAACAAGCCACTGATGGCCGAGGACATGGCTGCAGAGTTCCGCCTGCCTATCCTGCGGGTGATCGAGGGCTCGGGCGGCGGCGGCTCGGTCAAGACGATCGAGACCAAGGGCGCCTCCAACCTGCCGGGCGGCATCGGTGGCACACGAGGTTTCTGGCGCATGACGGCCAACCTGGCCGAAGTGCCGGTGGTGGGGCTGGGTCTGGGGTCTGTGGCAGGACTGGGGGCGGCTCGGCTGGCGTCCAGCCACTATTCGGTGATGACGCGACAGTCGGCGATGTTCGTTGCGGGACCGCCCCTGGTCGCGCGGCTGGGCGAAGTACTCGACAAACAGGCGCTGGGCGGTGCTGACATCCAGACCCGCAGCGGTGCCATCGACGAAGCCGTCGAGACCGAGGAAGAAGCCTTTGCCTGCGCGCGCCGTTTCCTGTCCTACCTGCCGTCCTCGGTGCATGGGCTGCCGCCGGTGCTGCCCTGCGACGACGACCCAGCACGCGCCGACGAGTCGCTGATGAAGGCCGTGCCTCGGAATCGGCGCGCGGTCTACAAGATGCGGCCGATCATCGAATCGGTGGTCGATGCGGGCAGCTTCTTCGAGATGGGGCGCAACTTCGGCCGCTCGATCATCGCCGGGCTGGCGCGGCTGGAGGGCCGTCCGGTGCTGATGTTGGCCAGCGACCCCTACCACTACGGCGGTGCTTGGAGCCCCGACACTTGCCAGAAGGTGGTGCGTTTCGTCGACCTGGCCGAGACCTTCCACCTGCCGGTGGTCTACCTGATGGACTGCCCAGGTTTCATGATCGGTGCCGAGGCTGAGCGTACCGCCACCATTCGTCACGGCGTGCGGGCGATGGCCGCGATGAACCAGACCAGCGTGCCTTGGTGCACCGTGATCGTTCGCAACGCCTTTGGCGTGGCCGGCGCGGCGCACCAGCCCGCCGGGCGTTTGTCGCTGCGCTATGCATGGCTGTCGGCCTACTGGGGTTCGCTGCCGCTCGAAGGCGGCATTGAAGCCGCCTACCGCGCTGACATCGAGGCCGCCGACGATCCCAAGGCCAAACTGCTGGAGATTGAGGCGCGGCTCAATGCGCTGCGGTCGCCGTTCCGCAGCGCCGAGAAGTTCTGGGTCGAGGAGATCATCGACCCGCGCAAGACCCGTTCGCTGTTGTGCGATTTCTCACGGCTGGCCGAACCGCTGCGCACCCCTGGCAAGGCGACATTCTCGATGCGCCCTTGACGGCTGCTGGCGACGGCGGGCTCTGGGCGCGGAGAGGGGCCTGTCGCGTTGGCGGTCCGTCAGGGCCTGCGGTGGCCATCCGCGGGGGCTTGTGGGTCAGGCTCGGCGCTTGTTTTGTGATCGGCCATCACCCACCCAGTCCCGCAGCAAGGTGTAGGCCACTGCCAGCACCACTGGGCCCACGAAGATGCCCACCAGACCGAAAGCCAGCAAGCCGCCAATCACGCCAGCAAAGATCAGCAGCAGCGGCAGATCGGCACCGAGCCGGATCAGCATCGGCCGCAGGAAGTTGTCGAGCATCACGACCACGCCGGTGAGCACCAGCAGAAAGCTGCCCCAGCCCGAGTGGCCGCTCCAATACAGCCAGGTCATCGCCGGCACCAGCACCAGCACCGGGCCGACCTGGGCCAGGCAGCAGACGAAAACCACCACCGTCAACAGCCCCGCATAGGGCACGCCGGCGATGGCCAGTCCGATGCCTGCGAGCACTGATTGCACCGCCGCGGTCACGCCGACGCCGAGCGCGACACCGCGGATCGCCTGGCCTGCGAGCACCACGACGGCCTCACCCTGCGGGCCGCCGAGGCGCTTGCCCATTCGCAGCAGCAGGGCCGCAGCGTCCTCGCCCTGCGCGTACATCAGCGCGGCGAGCGCGACGATCATCAACACCTGCAGCGCCAGATAGCCCAGGCTACCGGCCTCGGCGACGACCCAGCGCGTCAGCATCCCGGCGTAGGGAGACAGCTTGGCCCACAGGCCTTCGGAACCCGCGGCGGCGACCTCTTTCCAGGCCGCGTCGATCCTGGGGCCAAGCACCGGCAGCGACGAGAGCCAGTCTGGCGGCGTGGGCATGCGCCATTGAGACAACTGCTTCACGAGGTCGACGATCGCGTCGGCATTGGCGACCAGGGTCAGGATCGCCAGCGTCAGCGGCATGACAAACAGCAACAGCAGCGCCAGCGTCATCCCCGCCACCGCCAGGGCACGCCGCTGCCACAGCCTGGTCTGCAGGCGGCGCATCAACGGCCAAGTGGCCACGACGATGGTGGTGGCCCAGATCGCCGCCCCGACGAACGGCCTCAAGACCCAGAAAGCGGCCAGGATCAGCCCCGCGATGAACAGCACGCCCAGCGTGTTTCGGGCCAGATCAGGGCGAGGGTCGGTCGGGCCCACGGTGGACGGGCCGCTTCAGTTGAAGAGCGAACGGTGTTGGTCGCGCAGCAAGTTTTTCTGCACCTTGCCCATCGCG
This sequence comes from Burkholderiales bacterium, assembly GCA_947448955.1. Lineage (GTDB taxonomy): Bacteria > Pseudomonadota > Gammaproteobacteria > Burkholderiales > Burkholderiaceae_C > Pseudaquabacterium. Next base: position 20,782 of record CANFPU010000037.1, on the reverse strand, counting down.
TTGCGCGGCAGGTCAGCAACCACGAACAGCTTCTTGGGGACCTTGAAATTGGCGATGGCAGTCTTCAGGCTGGCGATCATGGCGGCTGGGTCCGGCGCGTCGCCGGGTTTGGCCACCACCACGGCAACCACGGCCTCGCCGAAGTCCGGGTGTGGCACGCCGATCACCGCCGACTCGGCCACGCCGGCCATGTCATTGATGAAGCCTTCGATCTCGGCCGGGTAGACGTTGTAGCCGCCGCTGATGATCAAGTCTTTGCTGCGGCCGACGATGGTCACATAGTCATCCGCCTCGATCTTGCCGACGTCACCGGTTTTGAACCAGCCGTCGTCGGTGAACTCTTCACGGGTCTTCTCGGGCATGCGCCAGTAGCCCGAAAAGACATTCGGCCCGCTGACCTGCAGGTGTCCGATCTGGTCGACTGCGCAGGGCTGGCCTAGGTCGTCCATGACCCGCAGACCGACGCCGGGCAAGGCCGGACCCACCGTGCCGCGCCGGCGCTGCCCCGCGCTGGCACGACAGGGGTTGCTGGTCAGCATGGCAGTCTCACTCATGCCGTAGCGCTCGAGCAGGATGTGGCTGGTGCGACGGGTCCAGTCGTCAAAAGTCTCGACCAGCAGCGGCGCCGATCCGCTGATGAAGACCCGCATGTTGCGGCAGGCTTCGCGGGTCAGCGAAGACTCGCCGAGCATGCGCACATAGAGCGTGGGAACGCCCATGAAGACGGTCGCCTCGGGCAGGCGAGCAATCACCGCTCGGGGGTCGAACTTGTTGAACCAGATCATCTTGCTGCCATTGAGCAGCGCGCCATGCGAGGCGACAAACAGGCCATGGACGCGAAAGATCGGCAGTGCATGGATCAGTACATCGCCAGGCTGCCAGTCCCAGTAGTCTTTGAGCATGCTCGCGTTGCTGAGCAGATTGCCATGGCTGAGCATCGCGCCCTTGCTGCGTCCCGTGGTGCCGCTGGTGTAGAGGATCGCGGCCATGTCGTCGGCGTGTTTGACTGCCGGCGCATGCTGGTCGCTGCAATTCGCGGCGCGCTCGAGCAGACTGCCGTCGCGCGCCTCGCCCAGCGTGAACACATGCGACGTGCCTGCGGTGAAGGCGATCCGGCTGACCCAGACGAAGTTTTTCGGCGCGCAGACCACCACGGCTGGCTCAGCGTTGGCGATGAAGTACTCGATCTCGGCGGCCTGGTAAGCGGTGTTGAGCGGCAGGAAGACATAGCCCGCGCGCAGCACGGCCAGGTAGAGCATCAGCGCCTCGACGCTTTTCTCGGTCTGCACCGCGACCCGGCTGCCCTCGGGCAGTCCGAGCGACGCCAGCAGGTTGGCGAGCATCGCGGTGCCGCGGTCGATGTCATGCCAGCGGTAGGCGGCACCCGGTTGCTCGCCGTCGGCACATTCGATCGCGATTTGTGACAAGTCTTGCGGGAAGGCGGCGCGCAGCGCTGCGAACAGGTTCTGGTTGTCCATCTTCGGGATTTCTATCCTCGTTGCATCAGTCGAGCTTGGCGCCCGAGTTCTTCACGACCTCGGACCAGCGCTTGATCTCGCTGCCGACAAATTGGCCGAAATCGGGACCCCACAGGCTGGGCGGGTTGGCCCCCAGGCCGGCCCAACTTGCTTTGAGCTCGTCGCTGCCCAGGGCCTTCTTCATTTCAGCCTGCATCGCCGTGACCAACGCCGGCGGCGTGCCCTTGGGTGCCCACAGCCCATACCAAGTGGCGACCTGGTAGCTGGGCACACCGGCCTCGGTGGACGACGGCACGTCAGGGAAGCCGGGCGCGCGCTTGTCCGAAGCCACAGCCAGCGCCTTGATGCGGCCGTTCTTGATGTGCACCGCTGACGATCCCAGGCCGTCGAACATCAGGTCAACCTGACCCGCGATCAAGTCCTGCAGCGCGGGGCCCGCGCCGCGGTAAGGGATGTGGGTGATGAAAGTTTGGGTCTGCAGCTTGAACAGTTCACCGGCCAGGTGGTGCGAGGTGCCATTGCCGGCCGACCCGTAATTCAGCTTGGCCGGGTTCTTGCGCAGGAACTCCAGCAGGCCTTTTAAGTCTTGGACCGGCACACGCTGCGGGTTGACCACGATCACCTGCGGTACGCTGGAAATCAGACCGACCGGCACGAAGTCGCTCTCGATGTTGTAGTCGAGCTTGGGGTACATCGCAGGCGCAATGGCATGGTGCACCGCCCCCATGAAGAAGTTATACCCATCCGGCGCCGCGCGTGAGGCCACGCCTGCCCCCAGGGTTCCGCCGGCGCCGCCTTTGTTGTCGATCACGAACTGCTTGCCACTGTTCTTGCTCATCAATGCGAACAACGGCCTGGCGAAGGCGTCGGTGCCGCCGCCTGCCGGGAAAGGCACCACGATGTTCACCGGCTTGGCGGGCCAGGGTTCGGCCAGCGCGTTACCCAGAGAGGCTGCGGCCAGCGCCGAGGCGATCAACACTCGCCTGCCGAGTGCAGTCCAACCGGCGGAGATTGGTGGGTTTTGTGGGTTGGTCATCTTGTCTCCTGAGGGGCGGCAATCGCTGGACTTGGGCGAACGGACCAAGGCCTCGCACGACTGGGTAGGCGGCACCCGACTTCGAAAGAATCACGCTCGATGGGGTTAGACGCCAAATGGATCGTATCGGTAGTTGACCATAGCCTAGACGAATCGGGGATTACCCGGGCCTCGCCTCGGCCGCGATCAACGTCCGAGTTGGTGGCAGATCTCGAGCGTCAGTGCCGATTGGTTCAGCGCGTAAAAGTGGATCGACGGCGCGCCGCCAGCGATCAGCCGCTCGCACAAGCGTGACACAACGTCGATGCCGAAGGCCCGTATCGACGCCGCGTCGTCGAGGTAGCCTTCCATCTTGAGCATCACCCAGCGTGGAATCTCGATGCCGTCGCGCGCGGCGAACTGCGCGACCCGGGCGAAGTTGTGGATCGGCATGATGCCCGGCACGATCGGCGCGGTCACGCCCAGCTTGCGCGCTTCGTCGACGAAGTGAAAGTAGGCGTCGGGGTTGAAGAAGAATTGGGTGATCGCAGCATTGGCGCCGCAAGCCATCTTGTCGGCGAAGTGCTGCAGGTCACGCTTGGCGTAGCGCTGCTCGGGGTGGTATTCGGGGTAGGCTGCGACCTCGATGTGCCAGTCGGACCCTTGGGCCTCGCGGATGAATCGCACCAACTCGGACGCATAGCGGAACTCGCCCGCAACCGCGGTGCCGCTGGGCAGGTCGCCGCGCAGCGCGACGATGCGGTGGATGCCCTGAGCCCGGTAAGTCGCCAGGATCTCGGCGATGCTGTCGCGGGTTGAGCCGACACAGGACAAGTGCGGAGCCGCCTCGAATCCGGCGGCCGCGATCTCTCGCACGGTGGCCAGAGTCTTCTCGCGCGTCGACCCGCCAGCGCCGTAGGTCACGCTGAAGAACTCGGGGTTCAAAACACTGAGGTCCTGCACCACGGTCTTGAGCTTCTCGCTGCCGACGGCGGTGTTGGGCGGGAAGAACTCGATGCTGATCGGGATCGAAGCCATGCGGCGCCTCCAACTTCATGGTCATGCCGCAGGCATGACAAGAAAGATCAAGCTGCAGCCGCGGAACCTGCTTTGCCGGGCCGTTGGCAGCGCCTTGCAGGCCGCGCCGGGCCTGCGGCCCGGCTCCTCGCCAGAGCTGGACGATCCACTGCATCGTCCAGGTCCGGGCTAGGCCCCACTGAGGGAGCGCCGAAGGCGCTTCGGGGGGAGTGTCAATACCTGTAGCTGTCGAGCTTGTAAGGACCAGACTTGGGCACGCCAATGTAGGCGGCCTGCTCGTCGCTCAGTTCGGACAACTGTGCGTTCAGCGTGACCAGTTGCAGTCGCGCGACCTTCTCGTCGAGATGCTTGGGCAGCACGTAGACCTTGCCCACGTCGTAGGCGTCTTTGTGGGCGAACAACTCAATCTGGGCAATGGTCTGGTTAGCGAACGAGCTGCTCATCACATAGCTCGGGTGGCCAGTGCCGCAGCCCAGGTTCACCAGCCGGCCCTTGGCCAACATGATGATGCGCTTGGCAGGTTTGCCATCAGTGGCCGGGAACAGGATCTGGTCGACCTGCGGCTTGATCTCTTCCCATTCGTACTTCTCGACCGACGCGATGTCGATCTCGTTGTCGAAGTGGCCGATGTTGCAGACGATCGCGTTGTGCTTCATCGCCAACATGTGATCGTGGGTGATCACGGCTTTGTTGCCGGTGGCGGTGACGAAGATGTCGGCCTTGTCGGCGGCGTACTCCATGGTCACGACGCGATAGCCTTCCATCGCCGCCTGCAGCGCGTTGATCGGGTCAATCTCGGTCACCCACACTTGTGCCGACAGTGCACGCAAGGCCTGGGCGGATCCCTTGCCCACGTCGCCGTAGCCGGCCACGACGGCGATCTTGCCGGCGATCATCACGTCGGTGGCGCGCTTGATCGCGTCGACCAGGCTTTCGCGGCAGCCGTACAGGTTGTCGAACTTGCTCTTGGTCACCGAGTCGTTGACGTTGATGGCGCGGAACAGCAGCGCGCCTTTGGCGGCCATCTCGTTCAGGCGGTGTACGCCGGTCGTCGTCTCTTCGGTCACGCCGATGATTTCGGCGCCTTTCCGGCTGTACCAAGTCGCGTCGACCGCCAGCTTGGCCTTGATCGAGGCATATAGCTCGCGCTCTTCCTCGCTGGTCGGGAGGGCGATCAACGAGGCGTCGGTCTCGGCGCGCTTGCCCAGGTGCATCAGCAGCGTGGCGTCACCGCCATCGTCGAGGATCATGTTCGGGCCTTCGCCGGCCTGGCCTCGGTCGGCGAATTCGAAGATACGGTGGGTGTAGTCCCAGTAATCGCGCAAAGTCTCGCCTTTATAGGCGAACACCGGCGTGCCGCGCTCGACCAGCGCCGCGGCGGCATGGTCTTGGGTGCTGAAGATGTTGCACGAGGCCCAGCGCACTTCGGCACCCAGGGCTTGCAGCGTCTCGACCAGCACGGCGGTCTGGATCGTCATGTGCAGCGAGCCGGTGATGCGCGCGCCCTTGAGCGGCTGGCTGGCGGCGTATTCCGAGCGGATGGCCATCAGGGCAGGCATCTCGATTTCGGCGATGTTGAGTTCTTTGCGGCCCCATGCGGCGAGCTTGATGTCGGCGATGGCGTACTGGGGGACAGGAATCGATTTGAGAATAGCGTTCATGGCGTGGCTTTCGGAGTCAAGTGGCCCGAACAGCTGGATGCGGATGAAGGGAAAAGCAATCACCCGCGCCGACAGCTGGGGGGTGAGCGACGTTGCAATGAAGTGTTTCGAGCCTGGGGCCTGGGCCTTGCAACGCTCCTCGAAACAGCGCGCATTTTAAGCACAGCCGCTGCCTTAACGCGGGCTGCGGCGGCTGAAAACCTGCAGCCTGCGGGGATTTCCGGCGCGAACGCGGCTTGGCGGCCGTCTGATGCGCCAAGGTGGTTCGGCCAATGCCGGGCCGCCAATGTCGCCAAAGCCGTGAAAGCCGTGAAAGCCAGGCCGGGCGCGGCTGTGGGAGACTTTGCGGATGTTGCCAGCTGCCGAACCTGCCCAAAGTGTGGCCGAGGACCGTGTCAAGGATGCCGTCGACCAGGCCCCGCTACCGGCCGACCGATTGCGACCGCTGGCCGAATTGGCGCCAGCCCGTCTGGCGGCCCTGCGCGGCTTGCTCACTGACATCGACGACACGCTGACCCGCGACGGCGCGATCGAGCCAGTGGCCTTGGCCGCGCTGCATCGTCTGGCTGACGCGGGCGTGCCCGTGGTCGCGATCACCGGCCGACCGGCCGGCTGGAGCGAGCCCTTCGCGCTGGCCTGGCCGTTGGCGGCGATCGTTGCGGAGAACGGCGCGGTGATGCTGCGCCGCGAGGCAGGCTTGTTACAGCGCGATTTCGTCGCCGATGCGCCAACGCGCACGCTGCATAGGCAGCGCCTGCAAGCCTGTGCCCAGGCCGTGCTGGCCGAGGTGCCCGGCGCGCTGCTAGCGCGTGACAGCGCCGGCCGCTTGACCGACATCGCCGTCGACCACAGCGAATTCACCCAGCTTTCGCCAGACCGCATTGAGCAGGTGGCCGCACTGATGCGCGCCCATGGGCTGACCGCGACGGTCAGCTCGATCCACATCAATGGCTGGATCGGCGACCACGACAAATGGAGCGGCGCGCGCTGGGCGGTCGAGCAAGCGCTGCGGCTGTCCTTCGTGGCCGAGGAGTGGCTCTACCTGGGCGACTCGACCAACGACCAGCGCATGTTCGAGCGCATGCCGATGAGCGTGGGGGTGGCCAATATCGCGCGCTTTGTGCCGCAATTGCGCAGCCTGCCCGGTTGGGTGACCCAGGCCGAGCGCGGCGCGGGTTTCGCAGAACTCGCCACAGCCTTGCTGGTTGCGCGCCCAACGGTGGTTCGGTCCGCTGGGGCCGCCGCTTGACGGTTCGACGGCTGTCGAGCCAGCCCGCGCAAGCTTTGCTGCGCCAGGCCTTGGCGTTGGCGCTGGGTGCCGCGATTTCCTTGGGTCTGGCTCGGTTCTCCTACGCCTTGCTGCTGGGGCCGATGCGCGATGACTTGGGCTGGCGCTATGTCACCGCAGGGGCGATGAATACCGCCAATGCTGCCGGCTATCTGCTGGGTGCGTTGGCGGTGCCACATTGGATCGCGCGCCGCGGACCGCGCTCCGCGCTGGTCGGCGGCGGTCTGGCCACCGCCGGCTTGCTGGCACTGCACGGCTTGGTCCAATCGGAGGCGCTGTTGGGTTTGCTGCGCTTGCTGGCCGGCGCGGCCAGCGCGGCGACCTTTGTCTCGGGCGGACTGCTGGCCGCACGCCTGGGCAGTCGGGCGGTCGGTGCATTGAGCGCGTCGCTGGTGCTGGGCCTGTATTACGGCGGCACCGGGATTGGCATCATCGTCTCGGCATTGCTGGTGCCGGCCTTCACCGGCGCCGGCGAGGCTTTCAGCTGGCAGCCGGCATGGCAGGCACTGGGAGCGGTGGCGCTTCTGATGACGCTTTTGATGGCCTGGGGCACGGCCAGCGATGGGCCGCTCAGCGCATCGACTGGCCCTGCGGTGCCGCTGCATTGGCAGCGCTTTGGCTTTGCATTGGCGGGCTACTTTCTGTTCGGTCTGGGCTACATCGGCTACATGACCTTCATCGTCACCTTGCTCCGCGAACAGCAACTCGGGTCTGCCGCGATCACTGCTTTCTACATCACGCTCGGATTGGGCGTGGTGGCATCGTCCTGGCTGTGGGCCGGTCTGTTACAGCGCTGGCAGGGCGGGCAGCCGATGGCCTTGCTCAATGCTTTGCTGGCATTCGCCACTTTGTTGCCGGTGCTGAGCACGCGACCGCCAGCAGTGTTTGTCTCGGGCGCGTTGTTCGGGTCGGTGTTCCTGTCGGTGGTCGCGGCGAGCACGGCGGTGGTCCGACACAACTTGCCGGCAGCCAGTTGGCCACGCGGCATTGCGGTCTTCACGGCCGTGTTCGCGCTGGGCCAGATCGCTGGGCCCAGCCTGGTCGGTCTGATTGCCGACGGGCCTGGTGGACTGGCGCGCGGGCTGGCCGTTAGCGCTGCGGTGCTGGCGCTGGGCGCGGTGCTGGCATTGGGCCAGCGCCCACTGGCGGCTCAGCGCCGGCCGGGCGGTCGCTGATCCAGGGCTCCAAGACCGAGAAATTCGGCGATGCGGCCGAGTTCATCGTCCAGCGCCTTCGCAAACATCGGGTCGCTGGGCGGCTCGCCAACGACATAGCCAATCTCAGCCTGGAGGCGGCCTTGGTTGACGGCCAGATTGCCCCAGCCGACCACCTGATCTCGCCACAGCAGCGGCAGCGCGTAATAGCCTCGTGTCCGCCTGGGCGCCGGCGTGTAGGCCTCGAAGCGGTAGGCCCAGCCCCACAGCCGTTCGAAGCGGCGGCGGTCCCAGACCAGCGGATCGAAGGGCGCGAGCAGGTGCACACGGTCGCGGCATGCGCGCAGACCATGGCGGCGCAACGTCGGGTCTTCGCCCGCAGGCCAGACCCAGGTGAGGCCGTCCACGCTGGCTTGGGGCAGCCGTCGGCGCGCGCTGACCAACGCGGCGGCGCGCAAATGCGCCCATTGCGGCACGGCACTTTTCAATTGGCTGACGAGTTGGCCCAGCGAGGCCATGGGCAGCGGCGCGTACTTGGCCACCACCACATCGACCAATGCGTCCATGGCGGCGGTCGGCGAGATCTCGACCGGTTGCTCAGGCCGCAGCGCATACAGGCGCACGCCGCTTTCGCGCTTGGCGATGCGCAGCAGGCCGCGGTAGTGCATCGCGTCGAGCAACTGGGTGCTCGCGTTGGACGAGCCGCCGAACCAGTTCCGGGCCTTGCCGTGGGCAAATGCCGCATCGACCTCTCGCGGATGCACGACGCCGTGCGCGCGGATGAAGTCGAGCACGTCATCGGCCTGGGCTTGGCGCTCGGTGGTCCAGGTCGGGCTCGGGCTGCGCGGGTGCATCAGTGCGTGGGTTTCACGCGGCACAAAGCCGTAGTTGACGAAGAAATCCTCCTCGATCTCCAGGCTCGGGTAGCGTGCTGCCAAGTCGCCGGCACGGTAGCCGGCGACGCGGTGGCGCAGCGTCAGGTCTTGCGCCCGGGCCGGTGCGCGGATCGGATCGGCTTGCACGAAACCCAGTCGTGCGATCGCCTTGGGCAGTGTGGTGGGCGCAAACAGCGTGCGGGCCACCGCATGGGCGCGTAAGTGGGCGAGGGTGATCACAGGGGCCATGCCGCCAGCGTAAACGATGGACGGCTTGGGGGCGCGGTCCAGGCGCAGTCCAGGCGTGGTTCGGGCGCGCGCGACAATCCTGCGTTGTCCAATCCCTCAGACCTTGACGCCATGAAACCGATCGGAACCCCGCTGTCGCCTTCTGCCACACGCGTGATGCTGCTGGGCAGCGGCGAACTGGGCAAGGAGGTGCTGATCGCGCTGCAGCGACTGGGCGTTGAGACGATCGCCGTCGACCGCTATGACCATGCCCCCGGGCAGCAGGTGGCGCACCATGGCCGCACGATCACGATGAGCGACCCGGTGGCGCTGCGCACGCTGATCGAGGCTGAGCGGCCGGACCTGGTGGTGCCCGAGATTGAGGCCATCGCCACGCCGGTGCTCGAGGCACTGGAAGCCGAAGGCGTGGTGCGGGTGATTCCTACTGCCCGCGCTGCCCGATTGACGATGGACCGCGAGGGCATACGCCGGCTGGCCGCGGAGACCCTGGGCCTGCCCACCAGTCCGTACCGCTTCTGCGATTCATTGGCCGAATTGCAGGCAGCGATCGATCAAGCCATTGGCTACCCCTGCATCGTCAAGCCCGTGATGAGCAGTTCGGGCAAAGGCCAGAGCAAGATCGACGCTGCTGCCGATGTTCAGTCCGCCTGGGACCACGCGATGGCCGGGGGCAGGGTCGGCCCGGGCCGGGTCATCGTCGAGGGTTTCATCGATTTCGACTACGAAATCACTTTGTTGACGGTGCGCGCGCTGGGCGCTCAGGGCGAGGTCCAGACGCATTTCTGTGAGCCCATCGGCCATGTGCAGGTCAGTGGCGACTATGTCGAGAGTTGGCAACCTCAGCCGATGCAGCCCGCCGCTTTGGCCCGCTCGCGTGCGATTGCGTCGGCCGTGACCGACAATCTCGGCGGCCAGGGCCTGTTCGGCGTTGAGCTCTTCGTCAAGGGCGATCAGGTCTGGTTTTCCGAGGTCAGCCCGCGCCCGCACGACACCGGCATGGTGACGATGATCACCCAGTGGCAGAACGAGTTCGAACTGCATGCCCGCGCGATCCTGGGCCTGCCGGTGGACACCACGCTCAAGAGCCCAGGCGCCAGTGCGGTGATCTACGGCAGGGTCGACGCCACCGGCATCGTCTTCGACGGTGTGGCTGACGCGCTGCGGGTGCCCCACAGCGAGGTCCGCTTGTTTGGCAAGCCCGAGAGCTTCGTCAAGCGCCGCATGGGTGTGGCACTGGTCCACGACGCCGATGTGGAGCGGGCACGGGTGCAGGCCAAGCTGGCAGCTTCAAAGGTCAAGCCGCGCCGGGCTTGAATTGAAAAGGGCGGCTGGCGCCGCCCTTGAGAGCTGAAGACTGGTTAACGACTGCGCCTGGTATGTCGTTGGCAGTGGCCGACCCTGCCGGGTCTTGACGTCGCTGGCGCGAAGTTGGTCACCGCCGGCGAACCGACAAACCGCGCGCTTGGCGCGCGGCGGGCTTACAGCCCGGCTGCAGCCCGCAGGGCTGCAGCTTTGTCGGTTCTCTCCCAGGTGAACTCGGGTTCTTCGCGGCCGAAATGGCCGTAGGCGGCGGTCTTCTGGTAGATCGGACGCAGCAGGTCGAGCATCTGGATGATGCCCTTGGGTCGCAGGTCGAAATGCTCGCCTACCAGTGCGGCCAGACGCTCGTCGGAGATCACGCCGGTGCCTTCGGTATAGACCGTCACGTTCATCGGCTTGGCCACCCCGATCGCGTAGGCGACCTGGATCTGGCACTGCGTGGCGAGACCGGCTGCGACGATGTTTTTGGCCACGTATCTCGCGGCATAGGCTGCTGAGCGGTCGACTTTGCTCGGGTCCTTGCCCGAGAAAGCGCCGCCGCCGTGTGGGCAAGCGCCGCCATAGGTGTCGACGATGATCTTGCGGCCGGTCAGGCCGCAGTCACCTTGCGGGCCGCCGATGACGAAGCGTCCGGTCGGGTTGATCAAATACTTGGTGTTCTCGGTCAGCCACTCCTTGGGCAGCACCGGCTTGATGATCTCCTCACGCACCGCCTCGTAGAAAGCATCGGTCATGCGGTGGCCCAAGCTCATCTCGGGCGCGTGCTGGGTCGACAGCACAACGGTGTCGATGCTGTGCGGCTTGCCGTTGACGTAGCGCATCGTGACCTGGCTCTTGGCGTCAGGGCGCAGAAACGGCAGCCGGCCGTCCCTGCGAAGCTGCGATTGACGCTCGACCAAGCGGTGCGCGTAGTAGATCGGCGCGGGCATCAACTCAGGCGTTTCATTGCAGGCATAGCCAAACATCAGGCCTTGGTCGCCGGCGCCGGTGTTGAGGTGGTCGTCGCTGGCGTGGTCAACGCCCTGGGCGATGTCGTTGCTCTGCTTGTCGTAGGCCACCAGCACGGCGCAGCCTTTGTAATCGATGCCGAACTCGGTGTTGTCGTAGCCGATGCGCTTGAGCGTGTCGCGGGCGACCTGGATGTAGTCGACATGGGCGTTGGTCGTGATCTCGCCGGCCAACACCACCAAGCCAGTGTTGGTCAGGGTTTCGGCCGCGACCCGGCTGAGCGGGTCCTGCGCAAAGATCGCGTCGAGGATCGCATCCGAGATCTGGTCTGCCACTTTGTCGGGATGGCCTTCGGAAACGGATTCCGAGGTAAAGAGAAAGTCGTTCGCCACTTCAATACACTCCTGTGATAGTTGATGCCGGTTCGCCGGTTCAACCTCTCTGGAGGTCGGCGAACGCTTTAGCGGCATTTCTCGTGCGACTGTGGTTGCCCACCTTCCGCACGGCGCTATCGGCATGCACCGCATCACGCATCGCCCCGCAAGTTGTCCTGTTAACTCGGCGATACCAGAATTATACGAAGCATGCTCACGCTGATCCATTGGCTGTCACGCCGACGCTTGTCAACATTGCACAGTTGTGGCGCGATGTTGGGCTGGCTGGCCTATGCGCTGTCGCCTGCCTACCGCCGCCGACTCGACGAGAACGCCGGCCTCGCAGATTTAAGCGCCGCTGCCCGGCGTCGTTCGGTGGCCGAGGCCGGCCGCATGGTGGCGGAACTGCCCTGGCTGTGGTTGCGGCCGCCCGCTCGCCCGCTTGGGGACTTGGTGCATTGGCAAGGTGAGAACTTGATCGCCGACGCGCTTGCTGAAGGCCGCGGTCTGGTGCTGCTGACACCGCACCTGGGTTGTTTCGAGGTCTGTGCGCAGGCGATCGCCGAGCGCATCAGCGACCGCAGCCGGCTCACCGCGATGTACCGGCCGGCGCGCCAGGCTTGGCTGCGGCAGCTGGAGGAGACCGCCCGTGACCGACCCGGCCTGAGCACCGCGCCAGCGGCTTTGACGGGCGTGCGGCAAATGATCCGCGCGTTGCGTCGAGGCGAGGCGGTGGGCCTGCTGCCCGACCAGGTGCCGCCCGACGGCATGGGGGTGTGGGCCCCGTTTTTCGGCCGCTCGGCCTACACGATGACGTTGGCCACCCGGCTGGTGCAGCAGACCGGCGCAGCGCTGTTGCTGATCTGGGCCGAGCGGCTGACCGGTGGCCGTGGCTATGTGCTGCGGGTCAGTCTGCCGACCCAGCCGCTGGCGAACCAGGACGATGAGGCGCTGGCCAGCGCCAGTGCGGTCAACCGTGAGATGGAGCGCTTGATCCTGCAGTGCCCTGGCCAGTACCTCTGGGGCTACCACCGCTACAAGCAGCCGCGTCCATCGGACACCGCAGTGGAGGTGGCGCGATGAGTGCGGCGTCGAAAGGCGAGCTCGCCGCCCGTGTCCTGTTGGGTTTGTTGTGGCTGCTGCAGCACTTGCCGTTGGCCGTGCAGGCGGCACTGGGCCGGGGTCTGGGCCGCTTGCTGTACACGCTGGCCCGCGGACGCCGGCGCGTGGCCTTTCGCAACGTGCAGTTGTGCCTGCCCGAACTCGACGAGGCCGCCCGTCGACGTCTGGTGCGCGAGCATTTCGGCTGGCTGGCGCGCAGCCTTCTTGAGCGCGGCCTGCTGTGGTATGCGCCCACATCCCGGCTCAAGAAGCTGATCCAGGTCGAAGGCGATGTCGCTTTTGCCCAGCGCAGCGCAAAGCCGGTGATGTGGCTGGTGCCGCATTTCGTGGCGCTGGACGTGGCGGGCGTCGCCACGCAGCTGTTCCAGGGCCGCAAGGTGGCGTCGATTTACCAAGCCCAGAGCAACCCGGTGTTCGACGATGCGATGCGGCGCGGCAGGCTGCGCTTCGGTTTGGGCGAGGTCTACGCGCGCAGCGAGCGTGCGCTGCCGCTGGTGCGGGCGATTCGACGCGGCGCCGCCTTTTTCAATTTGCCTGACATGGATTTCGGTGCCCGCGACGCAGCGTTCGTGCCCTTCTTCGGCGTGCCCGCCGCCACCTTGCTGGCGCCAGCCCGGATGGCGCGCGCGCTGGGCATGGCGGTGCAGCCGGTGTTGGCCGAGATCCTGCCCGGGGGCGCGGGCTACCGGGTGCGGTTCCTGCCGCCCTGGGAGGATTTTCCGGGCGACGATGATCTCGCAGCGGCCACCCGCATGAACCGCTGGATCGAGGAGGAGATCCGGCGCAATCCGGCGCAATACCTCTGGGTTCACAAGCGCTTCAAGACCCGTCCGCCGGGTGAGGCCGGTTTCTACGGATGAGCGGCCGATAATCTTCTGCGATGAAATTGAAGTTCACCAAGATGCAGGGCGCGGGCAACGACTTCGTGGTGCTCGATGCCACCCGGTCGCCGATCATGCTGTCGGCCGAACAACTGCGCCAGTTGGGTGATCGTCGCTTCGGGGTTGGCGCTGACCAGATCCTGCTGATCGAACCCAGTGCCACCGAGGGGGTTGATTTCCGCTACCGCATTTTCAACAACACCGGCGACGAGGTCGAGCATTGCGGCAATGGTGCGCGCTGCTTTGCGCGTTTCGTGCACGAGCAGGGCTTGACCGCCAAGCGCAGGATCCGGGTCGAGACCGTCAACAACCTGCTCGAGCTGCAGTTGCAGCATGACGGCCGGGTCACGGTTGACATGAACCGGCCGGTGTTCGAGTTGGCGCGCGTGCCTTTCGACGCCAGTGGCCTGGTGCCGCGGATCGAGAACGGCGTCGAGTGTTGGCCGCTCGAGGTGGGCGAGGGCCGGCGAGTCGAACTGGCGGTGCTGTCGATGGGCAATCCCCACGCGGTGCAGCGGGTGCTGGATGTCCGGGACGCCCCAGTGGCCGAACTCGGGCCGCGCATCGAACAGCATCCGCGGTTTGTCCGCAAGGTCAACGTCGGCTTCATGCAGGTGATCTCGCGCAACCAGATCGCGTTGCGCGTCTACGAGCGCGATGCCGGCGAGACCCTGGCTTGCGGCACCGGCGCCTGCGCCGCGGTGGTCGCCGGTATCCGACTGGGCTGGCTGGATCGGCGGGTCGATGTGCAGGCCACGGGCGGGTTGTTGAGCATCGAGTGGGCAGATGACCAGGCCAATGTCCTGATGACCGGCCCGGCGCAAAACGTGTTCCATGGGGAGATTGAGCTGTGACCATTCAAGGCGGCATCACCGAGACCGACATCGCCAACTACCTGGCCAACACGCCGGGTTTTTTCGATCGCCATGCGGATCTGCTAGCCAGCATCGAGCTCACCAGCCCGCATGGACAGCGCGCGGTATCGCTGCAGCAGCGCCAGATGGAAATGCTGCGGGAACGGATCCGGGGGCTGGAGCTCAAGATCATGGAGATGATCCGCCACGGTCAGGAAAACGTGGTGATCGCCGACCGTGTGCATCGCTTCACCGAGGCCTTGTTGCTCGCTGACAGCCCGGCCGCGCTGCCCGATCTGCTGCTGTCCACGCTACGCCACGAGTTCATGATTCCGCAGGCAGCGCTGCGGCTTTGGGGTGCTGACGCGGTCCATGCCCAGCAGCCCTTCACCCAGGGCGTTAGCGCAGACACCCGCAGTTTTGTCGCCAGCCTGGGTCAGCCTTACTGCGGGTTGAACTCGGGTTTCGAGCCAGTGGCTTGGTTGGCGTCAGCCGAAACGGTGCAGTCGGTCGCATTGATACCGTTGCGCGCCGGCGATGAGGCCATCGGTTTGCTGGTGCTCGGCTCGCCTGACCCGACCCGATACAGCGCCGAGATGGGGGTCGAGTTTCTGACCCGCATCGGTGAGCTGTCTGGCGCCGCGATGACCCGGCTGCTGCCGCCGCGCTGATGTCAGCCCCGCCGCTGGGCGAAGCGCTGGCTGGCTTTCTGCAGCATCTGCGGGTCGAGCGCCGTCTCGCCGCCAGAACGCTGGCGATGTATGCGGATGCGCTTGGGTGGTTGCAGCAATACGCCGCTGACGAGGGCATGGAGCTGGTAACGGCCCAAGCCCACCAGGTGCGCGGCTGGACCGCCAGGTTGCGCGAGCGTGGATTGGGGCCGCGCAGCATTGCGATTGCGTTGGCGGCCTGGCGCGGTCTGTACCGCCATTGGGGTCGCGAGCGGCTGGTGACGCACAACCCGGTCGACGGCATCCGTCCGCCCAAAGCGCCAAAGCCCTTGCCCAAAGCGCTGGCGGTCGATCAGGCGGTCGCATTGGCGCAGCAAGTGCCGTCGAGCGACAACCTCGCTCTGCGCGCGCGTGACCATTGCATCGTCGAATTGCTCTACGGTTGTGGGCTACGCGTCGGCGAGTTGGTTGGGCTGGACTTGAGCGCTGGGCCCTTGGCCGCGGGCTGGATCGACAGCGCTGACGCCACGGCCCATGTGCTGGGCAAGGGTTCGAAGCGGCGCAGTGTGCCAGTGGGTGGCCCGGCGTTGCTGTCGCTGTCGGCCTGGGTGCTTGAGCGCGGCGCGCTGGCCAAGACGGGAGAGGCTGCGCTGTTCGTCAGCCAGCGTGGCACGCGGCTTTCCGCCAGCCAGGTCCGTTCGCGATTGCAACTGCTGGCGCGTGACGCCGGACTGGCCACTGGTGTGCATCCGCACATGTTGCGCCACAGCTATGCCTCGCACCTGCTGCAGTCCAGCGGCGACCTGCGCGCGGTGCAGGAGTTGTTGGGCCATGCGAGCATCACCACGACGCAGGTCTACACCAAGCTCGATTTCCAGCACCTGGCCAAGGTCTATGACGCCGCCCATCCGCGCGCCAAGCGCAAGTGAGCGCGGCAGCTTGTCTTTGGCCCGCCGATTCAGGTCTCAAATCGCTTCACGCCTCGGCATCGCTGCGGCCCTTGTCAGCACCTCGGCAGGGGCTAAAACGCGGCCCCCCTGCGCACCAAACGTGATCCCGAGGTCTGACGGCGCGCGGTGACAATCGGGTCGATGAAGACGATCCGACTGCGTGACGGCAAGGAGCGCTCACTGCAGCGCCGCCACCCTTGGGTGTTCGAAGGCAGCGTGGCCCGGGGCGGCGCCGACGCTGGCGAGACCGTGCGGGTTGAGTCGCATGCAGGTCAGTTCCTCGCCTGGGGCGCTTTCAGCCCGCAGTCGATGTTTCGGGTCCGGGCGTGGAGCTTTGTCGAGGCCGAGCGAATCGATGCGGCCTTCTTTGAATCCCGACTGCGCCATGCAATCGCGTTGCGCGGCCGCCTTGGCATCGCCAGCGACGCGATGCGCTTGGTCCATGGCGAGGCCGATGGCCTGCCCGGGTTGATCGTCGACCGCTATGGCGATGTGTTGTGCGCCCAATTCCTGTCGGCTGGCGCCGAGCGCTGGCGTGAGGTGATCGCGGACGCGCTGTGCGCGATCACCGGCTTGAGCCACCTCTACGAGCGATCCGATGCCAGCGTTCGCGCCCTCGAAGGGCTGACGCCGCGCACCGGCTGGTTGCGCGGCGGCGTGGCGGGGCAGACGCCGACCGAGCTGGCCATCACCGAGCATGGCTGGACTCTGGGCGTTGACCTGGCACAAGGCCACAAGACCGGCTACTACCTCGACCAGCGCGAGAACCGCAGGCGCTTCGCCGAGTTGGTGCGCCAGCTCGGTTGCCGCAGCGTGCTGAACTGCTTTTGCTACACCGGCGGCTTCAGCGTCGCGGCGCTGGCCGGCGGCGCGCGCAAGGTCGTCAGTGTCGACTCGTCTGCACCGGCGTTGGCCCTGGCGCGTGACAACATCCGGCGCAATGGCTTCGACGATGCGGCCTGCGAGTTCGCCGATGCCGATGTCAATCACTGGCTGCGCGATGCCTTGGCCAACGGACGAACCTTCGATGCGATCGTGCTCGACCCGCCCAAATTTGCGCCCACCGCGGCGCATGCCGAGCGCGCCGCGAGAGCTTACAAGGACATCAACCGCTTGGCGCTCAAGCTGTTGGTGCCGGGCGGGCTGCTGCTGACCTTCAGCTGCTCGGGCGGCATCAGCGCCGACCTGTTCCACAAAATCGTCGCTGGGGCGGGGCTTGACGCCGGCGTCAACGCGGCGATCCTGCAGCGTCTGGAGGCCAGCTGCGACCATCCGACGACGATCGAGTTCCCCGAGGGCGAGTACCTCAAGGGGCTGGCGCTGTTGAAGGTTTGAACGTCACCGCCGGTTCGAACTTGGCGCGGTGGGTCGCAAAGAAGGTCTTGACGTTGCGAACGTTGGCATCTTGGGTGAACAGGCGCTGCACCAGCGCGTGGTAGTCGGCCATCTCGGCCATCCACAGCACCAGCACGAAATCGGGCCCCGGCGAGACCCGATAGCACTGTTGAACCGGCGCTTCGATCACCGCGCGTTGCTCGAAAGCGCTCAGGTGCTCGGCGCCCTGGCGGTCGAGTGTGACCTCGACGATCGCGCTGAGCCCGGCCAATTGCTGAGGCGAGACGATGGCCACCTGGCGCTCGATCACGCCGGTCTCGATCAACCTTCTCACACGGCGCAGCGCGGTCGCAGGCGAGACCTGAGCGGCCGCGGCCAAGGCCTGGTTGGAGCGCGAGGCATCGGCTTGCAGCAAGTCCAGTAGTCGGCGGTCGAGTGAGTCCAGCGCTTCCATGGTGTTCAATTTGACATTTTAGAGAAAATTTTGAAATTATCTTTCGTGACTGCGTGACTTTGACTGAAAATTTCTAAATCTGCAAAAAAATTAGCACATATTTTTTGGGCGCTTGATGACAATCTGGTCTCCATCGCTTTAGCAAGGCTTCAACCATGTGTGGCATCGTCGGCGCCGTCAGTCATCGCAACATCGTCCCGATCCTGGTCGAGGGCCTGAAGCGGCTTGAGTACCGGGGCTATGACTCCTGCGGCGTCGCGGTGCACCAAGGCGGCGGCTTGCGCCGCACCCGCAGCACCAGCCGCGTGGCCGAGCTGGGCCAGCAGGTTGCCGAGGACCAGGTGCTGGGCGGTACTGGCATCGCGCACACGCGCTGGGCCACCCACGGCGTGCCGGCGCTGCACAACGCCCATCCTCATTTCTCTAGCGATCGGATCGCGCTGGTGCACAACGGCATCATCGAGAACCACGATGAGCTGCGCGAACAGCTCCAGCGCAAGGGCTATGTGTTCGAGAGCCAGACCGACACCGAGGTCATCGCCCATCTGGTGCACCAGCTCTACGACGGCGACCTGTTCGACGCGGTGCAGCGCGCCACGCTGCAGCTCAAGGGTGCTTACGCGATCGCGGTGTTCTGCCGCGACGAGCCGCACCGGGTGGTGGGCGCCCGCGAGGGCTCGCCGCTGGTGCTCGGTTTGGGACATCACGAAGGCCAGGGCGAGAGCTTTCTGGCATCGGACGCGATGGCGCTGGCAGGTGTCACCGACCAGATCGTCTACCTTGAAGAAGGCGACGTGGTCGACCTGCAACTGGGCAAACATTGGATCAGTGCGCGCCAGGCCGACGGCCGGTTCCAGCCGGTGCAGCGCGAGGTGCGGACCGTCCACGCCCACACCGGCGCTGCCGAGCTGGGGCCTTACCAGCACTACATGCAAAAAGAGATCTTCGAGCAGCCGCGCGCGATCTCTGACACGCTGGAGTCGGTGGCCGGCATCACGCCCGAGCTGTTCGGCGATGGTGCCTACCAGGTCTTCAAGCAGATCGATCGAGTGCTGATCCTGGCCTGCGGCACCAGCTATTACGCCGGCAGCACTGCCAAGTACTGGTTGGAATCGATCGCCGGTATCCCCTGCAGCGTGGAAGTCGCCAGCGAATACCGCTACCGCGACAGCGTGCCCGATCCGCGCACGCTGGTCGTGACGATCAGCCAAAGCGGCGAGACCGCCGACACCCTGGCAGCGCTCAAACATGCGCGCAGCCTGGGCCAGCCGCACACGCTGACGATCTGCAACGGCGCGACCAGCGCGATGGTGCGCGAGTGCAAGCTGCACTTCCTGACGCGTGCCGGCGTCGAGATCGGCGTCGCCTCGACCAAGGCTTTCACGACCCAGCTGGTGGCCTTGTTCCTGCTGACCTTGACGCTCGCGCAGCAGCGCGGTCGGCTCAGCGCGGCCCAGGAGGCCGAGCACATCAAGGCGCTGCGCCACTTGCCGGTCGCGGTGCAGGCGGTGCTGGCGCTCGAGCCCCAGGTGATCGCCTGGGCGGCCGAGTTCGCCCGCAAGGAAAATGCGCTGTTCCTAGGGCGCGGCCTGCATTACCCGATCGCCCAGGAAGGGGCTCTGAAATTGAAGGAGATCAGCTACATCCACGCCGAGGCTTACCCGGCGGGTGAATTGAAGCACGGACCGCTGGCGCTGGTGACCTCGTCGATGCCGGTGGTGACGATCGCGCCCAACGACGCTTTGCTGGAGAAGCTCAAGAGCAACCTGCAGGAGGTGCGCGCCCGCGGCGGCGAGCTGTTCGTGTTTGCCGACAGCGACAGCCACATCCGCAGCGAGCCCGGCGTGCACGTGATCCGCATGCCCGAGCACTACGGTGCCTTGTCACCGATCCTGCATGTCGTGACTTTGCAGCTGCTGGCCTACCACACCGCCTGCGCCCGGGGCACCGATGTCGACAAGCCCAGGAACCTGGCCAAGAGCGTCACGGTGGAGTGATGTCGTTGATACCTTTCGTCAGCTCTGCCGAAAGGCAACGCATGCCCTGACGGTTCGGGTCACGGTCCAATCTCAAGGGCTGTTGGTTCACACCCTGAACCCAGCGCATCAGTCACTGATCGACCGGGTGGTGGTCATGCACCGGGAGGGCATGACCAGCCGCGCCATCGCGGATCACCTGAATGCCCTTGGCGTCCTCTCGAGCACGGGTATGGAGTTCTACCCTTCCTTGGTCTTCGGGATCATCCGGAAGGCACGCCTGAGGCGTGAGGGGGCGGCGACCTCAATGCCGTCGGTTGACGTGAAGGTGGCGATCGTCGCGCTGGGCCGGTGATGTACCGGCGATTCGGTGTGCGAGCTCACTTCGACGAACTCGGGCACGCCATCGGCACCACACCGGGCCACGCCGTCCAGCACCAGGCCGTGCAGAGGTCTGTTGAGGTGAGCGGCCGGGCCGAAGCGCTGGATCAGCCTGATTGGGCCACCGCCGGCATTGGCAAGTAGTGTTCAGAAGCTGCTCAGTTTTGCAATGGGCTCTCCGATATGGCTGTTGATGATCCAGCCAGGATGTGGCGGCGGATCAGCGTGCCTTTGTGCAGCAACCCCGCGACTTCCCTAGCCCACGGAGATTCCCCATGTTCGACCACTGGACCCTGAAGAAGCGTCTGACGCTGACGTTTGCAGCCATCCTGCTGCTGGCAGGTACGCTCATCAGCGTCGCCCTGGTCAACACCGGCAAGCTGCGCGACACGGTGCACTGGAACACGCACACCTACAACGTGCTGGCTCGATCCGACAGCATGCTGCTGAACATGGTCAACATCGAGACCGGCCTGCGCGGTTTTGTCGCCGGGGGGCACGAGAAATTCCTCGAACCCTTCAAGGCTGGCGAGCAGGCCTTCGGCGCTGCCTTCAAGGAAGCCAAGTCGCTGACCTCGGACAACCCCGCACAGCAGGGTCGCCTGGACAAGCTGATGCTCAACCATCAGCAGTTCATGGCTGTGGCCAACGCGTTGGTGACCCTGCGCCGGGACACCACGGCCGGCAAGGGAACGCAAGACGAGTTGCTGAAGGAGTTCAGCGCCGGCAAGGACAAAGTCGCGATGGACGCCTTCCGG
>CANFPU010000036.1 GCA_947448955.1 Burkholderiales bacterium | reverse complement strand
TCGAAATTCAGTGTCGAGGCCTTCGGCATCAGCGTTGCAGGAAAGGACCACTCTTTGTCTTGGCTCATCGCAGGGCTGCCTTGCTCGGCGTTTGTTGTCTGGTGACCGATCAAGCGTGATCGATCCCGCATATTTGAGCATGTTCTCCCAGGGCGGCCCCTCAGGCAATGAATGCCGGCCCTGATTGGCGCACGATTGGCGGACTTCTGGCAGCTGTTGGCGGGTTTGGGGGGGTGGACGTCATCCGAAATATGAATTACTTGAGCGACCAAGTGACTGAATGGAAGGCTGTGCGAACAATTTTTTTGAATAAAGTGTTGTTAATCATATTGCTCACGCAAAGCCATTGATTTTATTTTTATGATGGCAAAAGGATAATGACTGTTCGCCAGCGCAGGTACCTGCTGCTGAACGACCGCGCAGAGCGCACGCCGATCTTCTGGGTGTCCACAGAGGTCGGCAAAAAGGTCGCAAAAAAGGTCGCAAAAAAGGTTGCAAAAAAGGTAGCCAAATCGGGTTGACCCCAAGATCGGAACGCATCACGCCAAGTTACAACCCTTGCAACGCGAAAGACTTCGCGTTCGTCTCATCCCATAGACAGGAGCCTACCGATCATGACCAACCTCATCAGCCGAAGATTTACCGTCCGCATGGCCGCCATCGGCTTGGCCATCGGCTTCTCGGCCCTGCCAGCGCTGGCGCAGAGGAAGTACGACACCGGCGCCACCGACAAGGAGATCAAGGTCGGCCACATTGGCCCGTATTCGGGACCGGCATCGGCCTACGGCACGATCGGCAAGTCGATCAGCGCCTACATCGACAAGGTCAATGCCGAGGGTGGCATCAACGGGCGCAAGATCAAGCTGATCTCCTTGGATGACGCTTACAACCCGTCCAAGACCGTTGAGCAGGCGCGCAAGCTGGTCGAGGAAGAAGAGGTGCTGCTGGTCTTCAACCCGCTCGGCACGCCGTCCAATTCGGCGATCCACAAGTACATGAATGCCAAAAAGGTTCCGCAGTTGTTCGTGTCAAGTGGCGCCACCAAATGGGGCGACCCAAAGAACTTCCCTTGGACCATGGGCTGGCAGCCAACCTACCAGGCCGAATCGAAGATCTACGTCGAGCACATCCTGGAAACCAAGCCGAACGCGAAAATCGCGATCCTGTACCAGAACGATGACTACGGCAAGGACTACCTGAAGGGGTTCGAGGATGCGCTGGGCGACAAGGTCAAGACGATGGTGGTCGCCAAGCAGACCTACGAAGTGACCGATCCAACGGTCGACAGCCAGTTAGTGACACTCAAGGCCAGCGGCGCTGACACCTTCTTCAACATCACCACGCCCAAGTTCGCCGCGATGGTGATCAAGAAAAATGCCGAGATCGGCTGGAAGCCGCAGCATTACCTGAACAACGTCTCGGGGTCGGTCAGTGCGGTGATGCAACCGGCTGGTTTCGAGAACGGCGTCGGCATCATCAGCACGCAATACATCAAGGACCCGACCGATCCGCAGTGGGCGAATGACCCAGCACTGAAGGAGTGGACCGAGTGGATGAAGAAGTACTACCCAAGCGGCAATCTGGCCGACGCCAGCAACGTCTTTGGCTACGCCATCACGCAAACGCTGGTGCAGGTGCTCAAGCAGTGCGCTGACAACCTGACCCATGACAACGTGATGAAGCAGGCCGCCAACCTTGACATGGCGCTGCCGATGTTGCTGCCCGGCGTCATCATCAAGACCTCTGCCGATGATTTCTATCCCATCGAGCGCGAGCAATTGGCCAAGTTCGACGGCAAGACCTGGGTCCGCTTCGGCAAGATCTACGGTCGCTGAGGCCTCGAGCGGGCGAGCCTCAAGCGGCGCCTGTCAGCTTGGCTGACAGGCGCGTAACGGCCATGCCAAGAGGCGCTTGAGGAACCTCTTCAACTCGCCGCGAGGGGTGGGAGCGGTGGGTTGCGCATTCCGTCTCGCACGGGCGTGTTTTGCCGCCGAGCGCGATGCCATGCTTGACAAATTCGCTTTTTTGCGCCTTTTTGGCTCCTTTTTGCGGTTTGACCAATTTGAGCGTTCTGCAGGGTTTCCCCCACTGGCTAGATCGCCGCAGCGTCACATCATCAGAGACAAACAAACTCTCTGGAGATCACCCATGAAATTCCGTATCGATTGGCGGCTTGGGTCGAGCCGGCTGTTGTCAGGCTTGGTGCTCGTTGTTCTCGCCTTTGCAATGGCTGGGTGCAGTAGCAATGACGTGGTCCTGCCCGTTGTGACGGTTCAGAGTCTGTCCTCTCCGGAGAATATGACCAGCGGTGATGACACGTTGCTGAAGATCGCCAGGGCTGACGGTGCCGCCTTGACTGGCATGAACGTCTTTCTGAACAACGCAGACGTGACGGCAAAGTTTCAAAAGATGGGGAGCAGCAACGCCATGATGGGCTTGCTGACTGGCTTGGTCCAAGGCGAAAACGCCATTGACGTGCGAGACGGCGCCACGCCTCTCGCCAGCCTGAAGCTCACCGCCTACCCGATTCAAGGCCCCATTCTGTATGCGCCTAAAGAGGCGAACTTGCACTGCCAGACAGACGCATTTGCCGTCTACCCAGGGGGGCCAAATCTGACCGCGGCGCCGAACACCGATCCGAACTGTGCTGCGCCCACGCGTGTGGATTGGGTCTACCACGACAAAACCTTGGCTGGCACCGCCGTGTGGCAAAAATATGATCCGGGCAAGCCACCCGCATCGGTCGAAACGACCACGCTGCTCGACGGTACGACCGTGCCTTATATCGTCCGACTGGAAACAGGCGTGATCAACCGTGGCATTTACCAGATCGCCGTCATTGGTGACCCGGTGAAGAACCCCAACCCGACGCCATTGAATCCGTCGACCGGATTCAACGGTCGTCTGGTCTATCCGTTTGGGCAGAGCTGCGGCGGTGGTTGGTATATCCAAGGCACGGCGATGGGTCCGGTGGGTGGCTCCAGTAACTCATCCAATGCCGCCTCAGGCGATTACAAAGCCTTGA
This sequence comes from Burkholderiales bacterium, assembly GCA_947448955.1. Classification (GTDB taxonomy): domain Bacteria; phylum Pseudomonadota; class Gammaproteobacteria; order Burkholderiales; family Burkholderiaceae_C; genus Pseudaquabacterium. The sequence continues at coordinate 24,460 of CANFPU010000036.1, read as the reverse complement.
ACGATCTACCGCTGGGCAAGGGCTTTGCGGTGGCGAATTCCACTCTGAATTATTTGGGACAAAACTGTAACCATATCAGTTCGGCCGAGACGATGATGATGGTGAAAGAGCGTTTCATCAAGGCCAATGGCCCAGTGCTCTACACCATGGGTTGGGGCAATTCGGGCTCTGCCATTTCTCAAAGCATGATCGCCGATTCGTATCCAGGCTTGCTGGACGGCATCGTGTTGCTGAACGGTTTTCCAGACTTTGCCAACACCTCCAGTCTTGAGGGCCGTCTGTTCTACAACTACCAGCTGAACTACACGAAGAACGGCACTACTCAGAACGCGACCTATTCGCCGGTGCCCAATCAGCCCTATGACGCGACCTACGACAATGCGACAGCGGCGGCCAGGGCGGCCAGCAACAAACCTCTCTGGACCAACTCTGAAATCGCTGGTGCGTCAGGCTACTCCACCTACCACAGCGTCCGTCAGCAAGCCTACACCTGGGGCAATCGCACCGACAACGTGATGAGACCCGCCAATGCTGGCGACCGCGACAATGTGATCGGCGGTGGGACGAGTTCCTCTGTCTTCAACGCTGTGATCGCGAATGCCGAAAAATACAGCCCAATGAATGTGGTCACCAGTGCGCCGATGGGCGTCCTGCCAGCGCCGCCTGTGAGCGTACTGCCAGCGAACCCTAAGGGCTTGCGGCCGAATGTGTTTGACCACAACAAGAACACGCTGGGTGTTGATCCGGTGACCGGATTCGGTCGGTCTTTTACGTCCAACGTCGGCGTGCAGTACGGACTCAACGCGCTCAACAGCGGTCAGATCACGATGGCGCAGTTCATCGATCTGAACAAGAACATCGGTGGCTCTGATATCGACGGCAACCTGAGTCCGGCACGCATGCAAGCAGACCCGGATGCCTTGAAGGCCGCTTATCAGTCAGGGATGATCATGTACGGCGGCGGTGGTTTGGCGCAGACGCCTGTGTTGAACATGGACAACCTCAACAATGAGTTCACTGGCGCCGGGGACTTGCACCTGAAGTTCTTTCAATTCATGATCCGGGCGCGTATCGCGGCAGCTACGGGCAAGTTTGACAACCATGTGATGTGGAACGGCGTCGCCAACGTGGCGGCGTTCACGCAGGATCCGAACGCCAATCATGTGACACCGGCGCAAGTACCCCGTGCAGCCAAGAGCGGCCGTCAGGTCACCAGTCTGCAAAGCGCTTTCGCTGCGATGGACAAGTGGTTGACCGCCGTGGCCAATGACAAGTCTGCCGAGGCGTTGGCGGTAAAGGTGGTGAAGAACAAGCCCGCCACGCTGGTGGACGGTTGCTTTGGCGCGACGACGCCGGGTGCGGCCGACGACTTTATCGCCGAGCCGCAGGTATTCGGTGGTTTCAATACCGTGTTCGCCAAGGGCAATGGCAGTGCGTCGCCGGCTGGATTGGTGGCGACAGGCACAACACCGTCGCGCTGCAACGCGATGTACCCGGCGTCATCGTATCCTCGCTTTGAAGCGGGCGAGCCGCTGACTGGACGCACCATGCAGTGCCAAGTCAAGCCGGTGAGTTCAGCGGACTACGCGGGCTATGCTGCACTCAATCCGACCTGGACCGGGTCGGCGCAGGACAAGGATCTGACTGCTTTGCGCGCGGTGTTCACGACAGGCGTCTGTGATTACAGCAAGCCTGGCGTGAATGAGCAGCCGTTGGGTGGGACTTGGCCGCAAGTCACGGGCGTGAGTCAGATCAAGTTCGGGCATCCTCTGACCAAATAGTCCCGTTATCTGCGGTTCGGCCGCAGGCGTTTCGTAGCCGCTGGCGGTGCCTGATTGGCGGTCCGTCGCAGTGATCGGGTTGCGGGTTTGGTGAAGGTCCGGACCCGTGCAGTTGATCCGCCGTGTCTGCCGAAGGAGTCCGCCACGATGTCCGATCTCATCCTGCATCACTACGATTTTTCCAATTTTGCAGAGAAAGTGCGCCTTGCGCTCGGATTCAAGGGTCTGGCCTGGCACTCGGTGATCATTCCGCCGATAGCGCCCAAGCCTGATCTGGTGCCGCTCACCGGCGGCTACCGGCGCACACCGGTGCTCCAGGTGGGCGCCGATCTCTACTGTGATACCCGCCTCATCGTTCGTGAACTTGAACGACGGGTGCGTGCGCCGACGTTGTTTCCGCCAGCGCAATCGGCAATGGCTGATGCCATTGCCTACTGGGCGGAAAACCGGTTGATGCGACCGATCACGCTCTACACCTCAGGCATGAACCTTGATCATTTGCCGGCGGGACTGCAGGCTGATCGCTCGGTGATGCGCGGTTTGCCACCGCCCAACGAGGCCACGATGCGGCGCGCTGCGCTGCGTAATGCGCCGCTGGTGCGTGCGCAGTTGCCTGATGTCGAGTCGATGCTGGCCGATGGCCGGGAGTGGCTCGCCGGCCCTAAACCCTGTGTCGCTGATCTCGCGGTCTACCACCCGCTGTGGTTCTTCACGGCTCGCACGGCGCTATTGGCTCACGAGTTGACGCCTTATCCGCATATCGCGTCCTGGATGGCGCGGGTTCGGGCCTTCGGTCACGGTACGCCGACTGACATGACGCCTGCCGTTGCGCTTGAGATCGCCCGCCACGCCGAGCCGCTGTCGCCGGAGCCTTCGACGCCTTGGCCCGAAGATCCGCCTTTGGGCGCCGAGGTCAGGATTCGCGCTGACGACTATGGTCGCGACGTGGTCAGTGGTGAACTGGTTCATGCCGGTATCGACGAGATCGCGCTGCGCCGCGACGATCCGCTGGTGGGAACGGTCGTCGTTCACTTTCCGCGGCTTGGCTACGACTTGCGCCCAGCCTGAAGACAAGAATTCGCCGAGGCGCCGTTGGTTTCTTGACCCGAGCGATGGCCAACCCTTGATGCAGCGGCATCGGTCGGACCCACAGAGGTATCGGGTATTTACCTGTCCGACAGACAACACCGGCTGGCATCATCGCATTCGACCTTTTGGCCATCTCGTCCTCGGCGGGAAAGCGCCGATTCGATCGATTTCTCGATCTTCTTGGAGACTCAGCATGACCATCAACGGCGGCTGCTACTGCGGCGCGATCAGGTACACCTCCGAGGGCGAGCCCCAGGCTTCGCTGCAATGCCACTGTCGCGAGTGTCAGTACATCACCGGCGGCAATCCGAATGTGCTGATGGTCGTGCCATTGGATCGCTTCAAGTACACCCAAGGTGAGCCGCAGTCGTTCAAGCGAACCGATATCGAAAATGCTGTCACCCGGTATTTTTGCGGCAAATGCGGCACGGCGATCGGTACCCGCACGCCGACGCGTCCGAACTCGATGATTCTGAAGGTGGGAACCTTTGACGACCCTTCGGTGTTCAAACCGAAGATGGCGATCTTCACGATCGACAAGCAAGACTTCCATCACATCGGAGAGGGTGTTGTGGCCTTTGAACGCAGGCCGGGTTGACGAGCCGACCCACTCAATGATCGAGGTGTTTCGCCGTCTGGGCCGATGCGCGGCTTCGCAGTGCACTGCAGCGCATTGCGGCGCATTGCGGCGCGGGAGAGGCTTCCTTCGCCCGCCCGTCGCAGGCTCGTCTGCTGCGTCGTCGGCCGTTGCGCTGAGCCAGCGCCGTGGCGCGGTGCGTCTTGTTCAATCAACCCTGGCCCATCTAACGGCCGTCTGAGCGTCAGAAAATCATGGAAGTCAGCAAGCTGCTGAGAGAATTTTGCGAAGCGGTCGAGCAATGCGACGGCGCTCGATTCGCGGCCCTGTTCACCGAGAACAGCGTCTACCACGACGTTTTTTATGGCGCATTCGAGGGCCGCGCGCGGATCGCAGCCATGATCCCTGACTGGTTCTACAAGACTGCCACGGATTTCCGCTGGGACATGCATGATCCCGTCAGCGACGGCCGAACGCTTTATGCGCGCTACACCTTCAGTTACCGGTCGCTGCTGGCGGAGGCCGAGGGCGCGCGCGCGATGTTCGAAGGGGTATCGATCATGCGGCTTGAAGAGGGACTGATCGCAGAGTATCGCGAAGTCGCGAATGCTGCGACCGGTTTCGTCGACATGCACTTTGCACCGGAGCGGATTGGCAAAATCCTCGCGCGACAGGGCCGCGAACTGAAGGCCCGTCCGGAGATGGCCCGGCATCTCGCCTGAAACGCTGGACCAGCTCGGTCAGTCCGGCTGAAACTGCGGCTATCGCTTGCAGGCTGGCACCTCGTGATGCCTGCCCACAACACCCGGCCGGATGCTTGCGCCTGAATGCAAATACCTCACCGTGCTCGCCAGCAGGCGCGCAGGCCCTCACGCCCTCACGTTCAGCCCATCGGGTAGAGGATCTCTTTGGAGACAGCGTTGATCTGCTTCATCACGTCGTCGCTGAGGATCAAGTCTGACGCGGCGAAGATGTCAGCCAACTGATCTTCGTGGGTTGCGCCGACGATGGTCGAGGCGACGAAGTCGTGCTGCATGCTCCAGGCGGTGGCCATGGTCACCAGCGACATCCCGGCTGCTTGAGCGATGGCGCCGAAGCGCTCGGTGGCCTGCAGAGATTTCTCGTTGACGAAGCGCTTGGCCATCACGGCTTGACGCCCACCGAGTCTGAGGTAGTTCGAGAAGCGCGCGCCGTCTGGCTGCGCGCCGCCGTTGTACTTGCCGGATAGCACGCCGCCCGCGAGAGGCGAGTAGGGGATCAGGCTGACGCCCTCCTGGCGGCAGACCTGGGCCAGTTCGTCTTCGAAACGGCGGTTGTTGAGGCTGAAATTGTTCTGGATGGTTTCATAGCGCGCCAGGCCTTCACGCTCGGAGACCGACAGGCTCTTCATCAAGCCCCAACTGGTCTCATTGCTACAGCCAATGATCCTGACCTTGCCGCTTTCCACCAGATCGTCCAGGGCGCGCAAAGCGTCTTCGTAGCGCGCGCCATGGTCCGGCCAGTGCGTCTGGTAGAGGTCGATGTAGTCGGTGCCCAGGCGGCGCAGGCTGGCTTCGACGGCGCTGACGATGTTGTGACGGTCAAGCGCGGTCATGCCTGCCCGCTGCGAGCCCTTCAGCCAGCCATGGCTCGCTCCGCAGACCTTGGTCGCGATCAGCAACTCGTCTCGGCGTTTGGTTTTCATCCAGCGACCGACGATCTCTTCAGTGGTGCCTGCCCAGGCTTCCTTCGGCGGCACCGGATAGTTCTCAGCGGTGTCGAAGAAATTGATGCCCGCATCGAGAGACATGTCGAGGATGCGGTGGGCCATTTTTTCATCGGCTTGGGCACCAAAAGTCATGGTCCCCATGCAGATTTTCGAGACCACGATGGGGCTTTTGCCCAGACGGTGAGTTTGCATTGCGGTGTTCTGAGGTGAATGGGTCAGCGCCCGCCCTGGGCGTCGTCCACCCGCACGGTGGTGCCGGTGACGAAGTCAGAAGATGGTGAGACCAGAAAGAGCAGGGTGCTGTCGAGCTGCGCCGGATCTCCCAGCCGCTGGCGCGGAAAACCCTTGGTGATATCGCCCATGCGAGAGAGCATGCCGTCCATCATTTCGGATGAAAACGCACCTGGAGCGATGGCATTGACATTGATGTTGTAGCGAGCCCATTCCACCGCCAGCGTCTCGGTCATGCGCACCACGGCCATCTTGCTGGTGGCATAAAGTGCAGCGCCTCGGCCGTCGTAGGCATAAGCGGCGCGTGAGGCCAAATTGACAATCCGACCCGGCTTCTCGGCCTCGATGAGTCGGCGCGCCACTTCGCAAGACAAGATCCAGGGGGCGCGCACATTGATGTCAAGCACTCGGTCGATCAAATCCACCGACATCTTGTGAGCACGCTGCGCATCGGGAATACCGGCGTTGTTCACCAGGATTTGCACCGTTCCCAACTGCGCTTCGGCCTGCGCCACAGCGTTCAGTAACTGATCGGCATCGGTGACATCGAGCTGCAGCGGCAATGCCACCCCGCCAGCGGCGCGGATCTCTTCGGCAAGCTCTTGGAGGAGTTCCATGCGCCGGGCGGCGATGGCAACTTTTGCGCCGCTTGCAGCCAGCACCAGGGCAAAGCGCCGCCCGAGACCGGCCGATGCGCCGGTGACCAGGGCGACCTGCCCAGCGAGGTCTTGTGATGCATTGGGAAGCGAAAATTTCGTCATGAGTCCTTGTCCTGTACTTGTGTCATTCGGTGAGCAGCTTCAGCGGCGCGCGGGCAAGATTGCCAAACCAGTCAATGCCGCCAGATCACTGAGCCTTCGGTGGAAGGGTCCTGCTAAATCGTCCACTGAAGGCCGGGCAGGTTCACGAATGAGGCTGCGGTTTCGTTCTCGTAGCCTGAGTTCCGTTCAGCGCTCGGCATGTCGGGGCGACGGTCGTTGATTTGCGCGATGACGATGGTGGTGTCTCCTTGTTTTCTTGGGATGGGTGATAGAAGCGGCGTCTCAGGTGGCGTCTCAGGCGGCGCGATGCGCACGCATGAACGAACGGACCTGCCGCACTGCCAGTGGGATCCTTTCGGCAGGTTCTTTCCACGGGTACAGGCTGACCTCTGATTGCGGTGCCAGCATGACCGACTCCATGGCCACTGCGTAGGGATGTGCCGGGATGTCGTCTGGCAGCACCAGCACCGGCTTTTGGCAGGCGCGCACAAAATCGCGACTGACGGTAAAGACAAAGTCATCATTGGCACGGTACATCCGCGTCAAGAATGCGTCGATCATCGTCGGCGTGATCTCAGGCCGGCGCGCTGTACACGCAGGCCCCCAACCCTTGAGGTTGGATTGGTAGAAGAAGTCACGCATCTCGGGGCGCGAACCGCTGGGCTGCACGATCACGGCCGCTGTGATGCGGTCGGGTGCCCGCTTCAGCAAGTTCCAGGTCATCGGGCCACCGATGCAAAAACCCATGACGATGAATTGCCGGATGCCCAGATGGTCCATCAGGCCCAGTTGGTCATCGGCGAAGGACTCCCAGGGGCGGTCAATCTCCAAGGGGCCGGACGACTGGCCGCCATTGGCATTGCGCAGGTCGCTCGTGATGCAGCGGTAGTCCTGGCTGAATTCAATCATCGGATCGAACGGACCTTTTCGCAGGAATGATCTGTCCGAATTCAGTCCGCCGCCCGGAATGATCAGCAACGGAAATCCGGTGCCGCACTCCTCATAGTGGATACGGACGTCAGCTCTTTCGTAGAAGGGCATCGCACAGCCTCCTGTGATGATCCATCAGTGCTTGCTTCGGTGACTGGGCGCAGGCATTCAAACTTCTTGTTCCTGCGTCGGTGCAACGCTGGCTCGAACGGGGGCTATCTCTGGCGAAATCACCCCAGCAAGGGTAGGCAGCCGGTGGCATCCAGCCATTCGCGCACGCGGGCGGCATCCTGTTTGGGCAATGCCGAGAAACTCTCACGCAGCCATTGCACACACTTGCCTTGGTAGGGGAACGGTTGCTGCGTCCAGGGCTGTCCTTCCAGGTCGGCGCGCACTTCAGTCAAGCCCTCCTGGAGGGCCTTCAGGTTGGCGAGCATCACCGGCACATAGACGCGCCCGATCTCTCTGAGCAAGTCGATCACCGTCAAGGGCAGGGCGCCAGCATCAACCCAGCCGGCCTCGGAAGGTTCCAGACCTGACAAGTCATCGACAAGGTAGACCCAAGCATGGACTCGTGGTGCCTTGGACAGCGTGAGTGCCGCGGGTGTCGGGTCAAAATGGGCCAGCTGCGTCAGCTGACCATAGATCGCGAAGTCGCCACTTCCGGGCCTGGCACCCAGCCAGAAAGGCTGTTGATGCAAGTGGCGTTCGAAGATTTCGAGAAAGCGCTGGTAGCTGTCCTCGATCAGGCCAGCGGTGGCTGGGCTGGAACCCACATAGCGCAGCCGATGGATCTGGCGCTCGGCGAAGGCCTGCTTCATGTCTGCGACTTGTGCCGGCGCGGCAGTGATGCCACGCCATAGCGGCAGAATGGAGCCGGCTTTGTCAATGTCCTGCTGGTAGTGCCAGCGGTAGTGGAACATCGCCTTGGTGATCCATTCGTCGCCGTAGTCCTCGATCAGTTCATCGACAAACCGCAAGGCCGGATCCGTTGGAATGACGCTTCGGCCCTGCACCTCCCGTTCGAAGCGGCGGATGATCGGCGTGGAATCAGTGACGGCTTCGATCTGGCCTTGAGCATTGGGCAAGTAAAACGTGGGCAGCAGTTCCACCTTCGGCTTCGGGAATACCCCGTGATCGCCTCGTTGCGAAATGATCAGCCGCGACGGCATCCGCCGGTAGCGCATCACCGCGATCATCTTGCGCGTGTAAGGCGAACCCGGTGCGCCTTTCAGGGGAATGATGCTGGATGAATTCATGTCGCTCACTTTGTCATCAGACGATGGGTACCCGCCTCGCCGCAAGCGCGGCCGGCGAGATGACGTCCATGTCTAGCGGCACGCGCCAGCGCTCGGTCAGGCGCACTTTTGGAGGCGCGTTGTGGTCGTTCGCGCCTTCCAGCACGAAGCCTTCATAGCCATTGGACATGACCTCGTTGCAGCGATTGACGTAAACCGGAAAGCCACCGATGTAAGGCATGAACACCCGCGGCTTGCCGGGTACGTTCGCACCCACGTACCACGAACTGCAGGTCGATCGCAGCGAGACCTTTGCGACCTCGTTGACGTGCTCGACCCAGTCGTCTTCGTATTGCCTGAGTGTTTCAATGGTCTGTGCCCCCACGTCGCGCAGGTGGGCGATGCAATCGGCGATCCAGTCAACATGCTGTTCGATAGCCTGTATCAGGCTGGCGAGCACCGAAGGGCTGCCCGGGCCGGCGACCACAAACATGTTTGGGAATCCTTCGGCGCAGAGGCCGAGGTAGGTGCGAGGCCCGGCATGCCATTTTTCGCTGAGGGTGAGCCCGCTCTTCCCGGTGATCCGGATTCGGCTGAATGAACCCGTCATGGCGTCGAACCCCGTCGCGCAGACGACGGCGTCCAGCGGATACTCGCGCCCATTCGCCACAATTCCCTGCTGGGTGAAGCGTTCAACCGGGCGTTTGGAGACGTCCACCAAATGCACATGCGGCAGGTTGTAGGTCTCGTAATAACCGCTGTCCACGCACAGTCGTTTGCAGCCCAACACATTGTCCGGACAGAGCAGATCAGCGGTGGCCGGATCCTTCACGAGGGCACGAATCTTTCGGCGGGCAAAATCGGCGATGGTGTCGTTGGCCTCCTTTTCGAACAACAGATCCCCGTACGCACCGAGAAAAGGCAGGCCACCGCGTGACCAGGATTCCTCGTATTTTTGTTCGCGCTCTTCGGGCGTGGCGCTGAGCGCCGACTGCATGCTGTACGGAAAATAGACCCCAGTCGGCCGGGCGCGCGCCTTGGCGCGCAATGCCGGATAGTCGGCCTTGGCCGCCTGTTCGGCTTCCGGGCTGATCTTTGCGTTCCAGGCGGGCACCGAATAAGACGCCGTGCGTTGAAACACCGTCAGCGATGCGGCCTGGCTGGCGATCATCGGGATCGACTGGATCGCCGAGGATCCCGTGCCAATCACGCCCACCCGCAGTCCGGTGAAATCCACGCCCTCATGCGGCCATTCGCCGGTGTGATAAATCGGCCCCTGAAAGTCCGACAGGCCCTCAAATTGCGGCTTGTTCGCGGCCGACAGGCAGCCCACCGCGAGAATGAAGAATTGCGCGCTGACCTGGTCACCGCGGTCGGTCTCGACCGACCAGCGCTTTGCGCGTTCGTCGAAGGTGGCCGCGGTCACCCGCGTCTCGAAGCGCATGTCGCGCCGCAGAGCAAACCGGTCGGCAACATGGTTGGCGTAGGCGAGGATCTCGGGTTGAGGAGAGTATTTCTCAGACCAATGCCAGTCTTGGTCGAGAGCAGGCGAAAACGAATAGGAATATTGCAAGCTCTCGACATCGCAGCGTGCCCCGGGGTAGCGATTCCAGTACCAGGTGCCACCGACATCGCCGCCCGCCTCGTAAACGCGCACCGACAAGCCCAGCCCACGCAGGCAATGCAGCATGTACATACCGGCGAAACCCGCACCGACGATCACGACGTCGAACGCTGTGTCGCGCTCCGACGCTCGGCTTGCTGTTTGTCCGGAATTCATGCGTGCTCCTTTATCGGTGACAAGGGTTTTGTGTCTCTTGATCAGCCGATCCATTCTAATGTCGGGGAGTCCAAATGCTGAGTGTTCGGTACGCAGCCTTTGGCGGTGTTGAGGTCGCCAGCCGCACGAGGGCGGGTGATCAAACGGCGCTGGCGTCGCCATCGACCTTGAGGCGACTGGCAGTGCGCTGGCAGTACGCTGGCAGTACGCAGGCCGCGCGCAGGGGCGGTTCGCTATGCTCTGGCGTGGATAGACTGCACACCCATCCACATCGAACGCATCGGCCATCAGCGCATGGCCGTTCTTCAGCCTGTGGCCGCGACAGACCTACATCATTGGGAATCCCCAGCATGGACGCAAACGGTATTTACTCGACGCAGGGGCGTCGCTGGCAGCCGCCGCAGCATCTGGTGGGCTTACTTCCCGACATCGCTGCGCAGGCCGCCGCCGCTGACCGCTCGCGCACGATCGCGCCTGAACTCATTCGGGCCCTCAAACGCAACGATGTCATGCGCTTGTCGGGCAGTGCGGAACTGGGTGGACTCAATGCCACGGTGCTGGATATCGGCAATGAACTGCGTGGTGCCGCGGTGGCTTGCACGTCTACCGCTTGGTGCCTGTGGAACCACCTGTGCACGTTCCATCATTTCACGGGTCTTCTTGGGCCGTCGCAATTGGATTTTTTGGGGGACATCGTCACCCGACAGGAATGGGTTTGTTTCCCCTCAGGCGCCGCGACGAAGGTCAAGGCCAGTGCCGAAGGTGATCGCACGCTACTGACCGGGATGGCCGCGTTTGGCTCCGGCGCGCGTTACGCCGATTGGGCGGGTGTTGTCTTCAGTGGACCCAGTCGGGGGACTTTGAATTTCTCGATGGCTGACTTGCGTGGCCCTGGGGTACGCATTGATGCCACCTGGGAGGCCATGAGCCTGCGCGCCTCTGCGACGGACCACCTCTATTACGATCAAGTGGCTGTGCCGAGTGAGCGGGTGGTGCCGTGGATGCCCAAGTACCGAGCCCTTTTTCGCAACCCTGACTATTCCGTCATTCATCCGCGTTATCGCGAAGATTGGGTGGCGCTGTCGGTCTTGTGGCTGGGGGCCATGGCCACAGGTGTCGCCGACATCTGCATTGAGGAAACGGCTGAGGGAATCCGCGAAAGGGTGGCCATCTTCGGTACCAAGATGGCCGATCGACCCACTGTTCATGTCAATCTCGGCCGTGCCCGCGCGCTGATCAATGCCGCCACTGACACGGTGTACGCGGCAATGGTCGAAACCGATGCGCGGATTCAGGCCAAGGTCATCCCCACTGAGGGTGACTATTTTCGGCAGACCTCCGCCGGCATGCAGGCCGTGCTGTTGTGCGACGAGGCGATGAATTTGGTGCTGAGGGTGCTTGGTGGCAATGGCCTGCGAGAAGGCACGGACTTCGAGCGGCGTTACCGCGATTTTCGCGCCATGCCGCTGCACATCAACGGGCATGTCGACCGCATCACCGAACAACTCGGCCGACTCAGTCTAGGCCTTGAAACCCAGAATCCGTTCTGAAGCCCGCTGCGCCGTTGGCTGGGGCCGCGCGAATCTGAGCGGTCTCGCCCGCTTGGGCAAGGCCCCGGATCTCAAACCCGACCCGGGGCCGCCTGATCGCTGCGCTGACGTTTGAGGGTTTTGCTGGCGACTTTCAGGCCGTCTTGGCTTTGAGTTCTTCGAGCTGCGCCTTTGCGCCCGCAGCCATGCACGACGCGTCGGAAGTCAGCATCACCATGTCAAAGCCGCGTTTGACCGCACCCGCGGCGAAGGGCGCGCCGGCGCAATGCATGACGCACTTGATACCCGCCTTGTGCGCAGCCTCGCGGATCTTGTCGCAGGTCGCGACGTGCAGTGGGTCGGGATTGTCGGCGCGTGGTGCCAAGCCCAACGCAAAGGACAGATCGGCCGGTCCGATGTAGACGGCATCGAGGCCGGGCGTGGCGCAGATCGCATCGAGATTGGCGATGCCTTCCTTGGTTTCAATCATGGCCATGACGATGATCTCGTCGTTGGCATGGGCAACGTAGTCTGCGCCGCCGTAGAGCACGGCGCGGACTGGCCCGTTGGATCGCATGCCGACGGGCGGATAGCGGCAAGCGGCGACGGCTTTTGCGGCCTCCTCGGCGTTGTTGACCAATGGCACGATGATGCACATGGCGCCCAAGTCCAAGGCTTTCATGATCGCAGCGGGATCATTCCACGCGACACGCACGACGGGGACCGTGTCGGTCTGCGAGATCGCTTGCAGCATGGGCAGAACGTCGCCCATCTCCGCGGTGCCGTGTTGCAGGTCCACACACAGCGCATCGAAACCTTGGCGTGCCATCACCTCGGCCGTGTAGCCGTGAGCCACGGAGAGCCAGCCCAAGGTCGCGCACTTTCCATCACGCCACATCTGTTTGATCTTGTTCGTTCGCATGGTCTACCTCCGTTGTATGTCGTTAGAGGATAGCAAATTCATCCCGCTTGCTTTCCTCGCTCAAGCTTCGATCCATTGAAGCAGGTCGGCGACCGGTTCAATCAGTGATTGGGGCGGCACCGTTGGTTGAACTTGACCGCGATGACTGCTGGCGCACGGAACTTTGAGACGGTCGATTGCACAGCGTCGAAGCTGTCAGCCGACGACGCTGCACAATCCGCGCACTGGTTGCCTTTTCAGAGTACGGTGTCTGCGCATCAACGCCGTGCTCACAGCAGGCGCCGGTGCTGGCATCGGCCAGCGCGACCCATTTGGGTGGCTGTCATCATCTGTCTTGACCTGATCTGCCGCGGATGGTGTCTCAGGTCGCTTCCTTTCTCACTACAACGGAGACACGCATCATGGTAAACACTGAGTTGTTCGATCTGACCGGCAAAGTTGCCCTTCTCACCGGCGCTTCAAAGGGGATGGGCAAGGCGATGGCGCAGGCCTTGGCGGCGCATGGCGCGCGCGTCATGATCTCGAGCCGAAAGCTCGATCAGTGCCAGGAAACTGCCGATGCGATCAATGCGAGTTGCGGTGAAGAGCGCGCTTTTGCCTTTGCCTGCAATGCCGGTTACAAAGAGCAGTTGCAGTCGCTGGTCGACGCGACCCATGCCAAGCTGGGGCCGATCGATATCCTGGTCGGCAATGCTGGCGTCAATCCGTTCTACGGTTCGATGCTCGACATCCCTGATGAGGCTTACGACAAGATCATGTCGACCAATGTCAAGTCCAACCGTTGGCTGGTCCAGATGGTGGCCCCAGACATGGTCGCCAAAGGCAATGGATCGATCATGATCACTTCCAGTGTGGGTGCATTCGGGCCTTCGCTGACTTTGGGCGCGTACTCGATCTCGAAGGTGGCCGTCATTGGTCTGGTGCGCAATCTCGCCGCTGAACTCGGGCCTTCGGGCGTGCGGGTGAATGCGATCTGCCCCGGCCTGGTCCGGACCGATTTCGCACAGGCGCTGTGGGACAACCCAAGCGCTAAAAAGCGCGCCGAGGAGCAGATTCCGTTGCGCCGTCTCGGCGAAGCCGAAGACTTCAAGGGCATGGCGGTGTTTCTCGCTTCGGGTGCCAGCGCCTACGTGACCGGCCAGGCGCTGACGGTTTGCGGTGGCAGTCACATGCGGGCCTGAGGGTCGAGCGGCGGCGTCGGGTGGATTGACCGGGGGCACAGCGTTGCTATCCCTCCGGTGCCCAGTTCGCAACGATTGGTCTGGTCTTTGTTGGCGGCCGGGCCGCCTCTGGCAGGCATCGCAGACGCTGACCTGGCCGAGGGCATGCATCAAAGGCAAACAGTCTTTCTTGGGCATGTTCTTTGCGCTCAAGACCTGTTGGCCTTGTTGGTATGCACCGACATGTGGCGCTCACCCGCGAAACGCACCAGGATCGACCGCATGGCCCTAAAGTGGGCAAACCGCGCAACATACAGGGCTCACCGATCTGCACTTTCGGTAGGGCGAACGATGCCAACATGGCGACCGGCGGGCTCCACACATTCGCCGAATGTGTTGCCGCCCGCGCAGTCTTCCTGCAAAGCCCGCAGAGGTTCCTCGACCTGATGGCCTCACCCGTCCCAACCACAACTTTTGATTTGGAGTCACCCCACCATGAAGCGCCGTATCTCCCTTCTCGCTCTTTGCAGCATGAGCCTGACCCTGGCCAGCACGCTGTCATTGCCGGCGTACGCTCAGACCGTGCTCGACGACATACTGGCCAGAAAGCAGATCAACATTGCGATCCCGACTGACTTTCCGCCCTACGGTTTTGTCACCACTGATCTCAAGCCGCAAGGCCTGGACATCGACATGGCCGCGCTGATCGCCGCCAAGCTCGGCGTCAAGCTGGAGCTCGTGGTGGTGACCAGCGCCAACCGAATTCCTTACCTTCAGACCAAGAAGGCCGATCTGGTGATCTCGACCTTGGGCAAAAACGCCGAGCGCGAGAAAGTGATCGATTTCACGGCGGCTTATTCGCCGTACTTCCAGGCGGTCTTCGCTGCCAAGTCGGTGGTGATCAAGACGGCTGCCGACCTCGCTGGCAAGACGGTGGCGGTGACCCGCGGCGCCCTCGAGGATTTGGAACTGACCAAGATCGCGCCAGCCAGCGCCGATATCAAGCGATTCGAGGACAACAACGCCACCGTCTCGGCTTTCGTCTCGGGACAGGTACAAGCCATCGGCACCGGTGCTTCGGTGGCGGGCAACATGATGGCGCGCAACCCACAACTCGGGACTGAATACAAGTTCGTGTTGAAGGATTCACCCAACTTCATCGGCGTGGCCAAGGGCGAGGAAAAGCTACGGGCCAAGGTCAATGAGATCATTGCCGGCGCCAAGGTCAGCGGTGATCTGGACAAGCTGTCACAGCGGTGGCTGGGTCGGCCTGCGGGCGATCTTCCGAACTGATGCAATCGCCTCTTGAGCCCTAGCACGTCTATCGCGTCAATCGCGTCAATCGCGTCGAGCGCGTCGAGCGCCTTTGGTGCGTCTTGCCCGCCAAAGTGGGCACCACGGCGTGGGCATGGTTTGAACCGCCGCTGATTGGAGGGCATCCGCATGGTCCAACTCGATTTCATCGCCGTGCTCGCCCATTGGCCCGCGCTGTTACGGGGCGCCGCCTTCACACTGAGCCTCAGCGCTGTGGCTGCGGTGGCGGGCGTCGGGCTCGGCGTGGTCTGTGCTTGGGCGAGGACCTGGGGTACGCGCGGTCTGTCGGCAGGCGTGTCGGTCTATGTCGAATTGATCCGCAACACGCCGTTCATCGTGCAGCTGTTTTTCATCTACTTCGGCCTGCCCAGCCTGGGACTCAAGCTCTCGCCCGAAGTGGCTTCGGTCATCGCGATGGTCGTCAACCTGGGCGCTTACGCCGCCGAGATCGTGCGGGCCGGCATTTCCAGCACGCCGCTGGGTCAGTTGGAGGCAGCGCGCAGCCTAGCGCTGACCGAGAGTCAGGTCTTCACACGGGTTGTTTTGCCCCCCGCGCTGGGCCGAGTCTGGCCGGCTTTGGTCAGCCAGGTGGTGATCGTGATGCTGGGCTCAGCGGTGTGTGGTCAGATCTCGGCGCAGGAGCTGAGCTATGCCGCCAACCTGATCCAGAGCCGCAATTTCCGCGCCTTCGAGGCCACGGCTGTCGCGACGGGGATATACCTCGCGCTGGCGATGGGGGTGCGTGGACTACTGAATTGGCTCGGGCCACGTTTCATCTTCGGCCGATTGCCGGATGCCGGA
Organism: Burkholderiales bacterium; assembly: GCA_947448955.1. Taxonomy (GTDB): domain Bacteria; phylum Pseudomonadota; class Gammaproteobacteria; order Burkholderiales; family Burkholderiaceae_C; genus Pseudaquabacterium. Next base: position 8,639 of record CANFPU010000036.1, on the reverse strand, counting down.
CAGCCGACCGGGCACTGAAAAACCAAGATGGTCGACTTTTCGCTCTGGGACATTTTTCGCAACTTGCTGCTGGCTGCGCGCTGGACGGTAGGTCTGTCGCTGATCGCTTTCGTCGGTGGTGGTTTGGTTGGGCTGGCGCTGTTGCTGGCGCGTCTGGCGCAACTACCCGGCGCGCGGCGTGGCGTGGCGGTCTATGTCCAGGTGTTTCAAGGGACGCCTTTGCTGATGCAGCTCTTTTTGGCCTATTTCGGTTTGGCGTTGCTGGGCTTCAGCGTCTCGGCCTGGGTGGCAGCCGGGCTGGCGTTGACGCTTCACGCCAGTGCTTTCCTAACGGAGATCTGGCGCGGCTGCGTGCTGGCCGTCCCGCGAGGCCAATGGGAGGCAGCCGATAGCTTGGCACTGTCATTTGGCGAGAAGATGCGCCATGTGGTGGGTCCGCAAGCGCTGCGTCTGGCCGTGCCGCCGACGGTGGGATTTTTGGTGCAGGTGATCAAGGGCACGGCATTGGCTTCGGTGATCGGGTTCGTCGAACTGACCAAAGCGGGCACGATGATCACCAACGCAACTTTCCGCCCTTTCACGGTCTACGCCTGCGTGGCATTGTTGTATTTCCTGTTGTGCTGGCCGATCTCGGCCGCCAGCAGCAAGCTGGAGCGGAGCTTCAAGCATGGTCATTGAACAGCAAATCGCGAAGCATCACTCGCCCATCGTGCACATTGCGGGGCTGCGAAAGTTTTATGGCAGCAACGAGGTCCTCCAGGGCATTGATCTGGATGTGCAGCGTGGTGAGGTGGTGGCCATCATCGGCAAGAGCGGATCAGGCAAAAGCACGCTGCTGCGTTGCATCAACGGGCTGGAACCCTTTCAGCATGGCGCGTTGCAGGTCGATGGTCTGGCGCTGCGGCATGGTGATGCCCGTGCGATGCGCGCGCTGCGCCAGCGTGTGGGCATGATCTTTCAGAGCTTCAACTTGTTTCCGCACCTGAGCGTCGGCCGCAACGTGATGCTGGCGCCGCGTTTGGTCAAGCAGGCCGACAGTACCGCCGCGATGGCTCAGGCGCAGCAGTTGCTGGCCCGCGTTGGGTTGGCCGATAAATTCGACGCCTGGCCGGATCAACTCTCCGGGGGGCAGCAGCAACGGGTGGCGATCGCCCGCGCGCTGGCAATGGCACCCAGTGTGTTGCTCTGCGACGAGATCACCTCGGCGCTGGACCCGGAACTGGTGGGTGAAGTGTTGCGCGTGGTCGAGGCGCTGGCGGGTGATGGCATGACATTGCTGATGGTGACGCACGAGATGGGCTTTGCCCGCAAGGTGGCTGATCGCATCGTCTTCATGCACGCCGGGCGAATCCATGAGATGGGACCGCCGGCGGCCATGTTCGGCGATCCGCAGACGGCGGCGCTGAAGCAGTTTCTGTCGGCTTTGACATGATGATCTGGTGTGCTGACCCTTGCTGAGCCGGCCGGCTGAGGTACACCCCCCCGAAACCAAGCAGCGAAAGCCCAATCCATGTCCATGGTTCGATACGAAGTCCTTGAGCACGTCGCCGAGATCACGCTGGACAGCGCGCCTGTGAATGCGCTCAGCGTTGAGATGCTCCATGAGATCCTCGCTGCGCTTCGACGCGCCGCCGCCGACGATTCTGTGTATGCCGTCATCCTCGCGAGCGCGCTGCCGCGCCGGTTCTGCGCCGGGCTGGATCTCGGCATCCTGCGGGGCGAAACCGGTCTGGCCCGCAAGTTTCTGGAGAAGCTCTATGTGGAACTCGCCGATGTCCAATACAACCTGGGCAAGCCGTCCATCGTCGCCATCGACGGGGCGGCTCGCGCGGGCGGCATGACGCTCGCGATCCAATCGAACGTGATCATCGCCGGCGAGAGTTCCACCTTCGGTTATCCGGAGATCGACATTGGCCTGATTCCGGCGATTCACTTCATTCACCTGCCGCGAATCATCGGTCGTCACCGTGCGTTCGAGATCCTGTTCTCGGGACGCTCGTTCCCTGCTGCCGAGGCCGCGTCGCTAGGCCTCGTCAGCCGCGTCGTTGCTGACGGGCAAGTGCTCGCCGAGGCGCGAGCGATGGCGAAAATGTTCGCCAGCAAGCCGCCCGGCGCAATGAAACTAGGGCACGCGGCCTACATGCGATTCAATGACCTCGACTACCGACGTGACATCGGCCATGTCGTCGAGAGCTTCTGCAATGCCGCGGCAGGCGCTGACGCGCAAGAAGGCATCAGCGCTTTCATCGAGAAGCGGGCGCCTCGTTGGCGCTGACCCGCGCCGCGGGGCCTGCTGGCCTAACCGATGGTCTCGTGGTACCGCTTCCCAGCGGTCTCATGGCGCAGCAGCGGGAGCTCCGCCGCCAACACTTCGCGGCCCACCCGCGCAGCAGGGTCGTCCGGGTAGTAGGCCAGTTCGGAAGCCGGATCACCGGCGACGCGTGTGCCGAGCAGCACGCGAGGTTTTGCGTAGTCATAGGGCATTGCCCGGTGCAGCAGTGCCCGGTTGTCCCAAAGCAGGGTTTCACCCGCCTGCCATTGGTGCTGGTACACGCGCGTCGGTTCAGACACCGCGAACTCGACCAGATGCTTGATCAGCGAACGGCTCTGCTGCCGATCGAGCCCTGGGATCCCGAAGGCATGGCGCGCTACAAACAGGTTCTTGACGCCGGTGTCCGGATGCCGCTTGACCAGCGGTCGCAGGTAGGCTTCGCCATGGTAGTTCGCACCGTCTTGCAGCGTCGGGAAGTCGCCAAGGTCGTTGGCTTGCGAAAACACGATCGAGTGGTAAGCGGCCAAAGGCTCGATGCGGGCCTTCGTCGCATCGTCGAGGGCCGCATAGGCTGCGCGCATGTCTGCGAACTCGGTTTGGCCGCCTTCTTCGGGCACCACGACCGCCGAGAGCATCGCGCACTTACTGCTCAAGGGCTTGTAGGTTGAATCGGTATGCCAGCCCTCATTGCCGATGGCAGAGCGCATCCGACGCGAGTTCACCTCGAAGATTTCGCCCCAGGAGCCGTCTGCGCGCCGCTCCTGGTTGGACAAGGGCATGGCGCCGAATTCGAGTTCGCCAAATCGTTTGCCAAAGGCGATGTTCTCGGCGTCCGTCAAGAACTGACCAGGAAACACCAGGAATCCATAGGTCAGAAAGGCCGCGTGAAGCGTGGCGAACTGTGCGTCGCTGAGTGTGCGCAGCGACACACCGGTGAGGGTGGCACCAAATACCTTGCCCGGGATTGGGGTGATCGTGAGGTCAGTCATGGCGAGTTGCCTTTCAATGAGAACGCCGATAGCGGCACTGGTCGTCACTGTGCGCTGAGCGAGCGCTTGCGCAGCCGCCGCATCCCGAGCAGCCAGCGGTCGACATCGTTGCCCTTGCGCCGAACGTACTCCTCGACCTCGGGATGCGGTAGCACATAAAAGCGCTCCGCTCGCAGCGCTTCGACCACGGTGTGTGCGAGTTGCTCGGGTTCGATGATCCCGTCGGTTTGCCCGTCGCCTAAACGGCGCGGCGCCATGGCGGTGTTCACGCCTTGCGGGCACAGCACCGACACCTTGATACCGTCGTCGCCGTGGGTGATCGACAGGAACTCTGCGAGCTTCACCGCGGCGGCCTTCGTCACGGAGTAAGGGCCCGACCCCAGTGCTGCGAGCAATCCGGCCGCTGATGCGGTGTTCAGCAGATAGCCGCTGCCGCGCGCGATCATCTGCGGCAGCACCGCACGCGCGGCGTAGAGGTGCGACATCACATGCAAGTCCCACTGTTTCTGCCACACCGCGTTCGACGCGTCGGTCAGCACACCTTGACCGCCAGCGCCGGCGTTGGAACAGAACAGGTCAACCGGTCCGAACAGCTGCTGCGTCCGCTCAACGAGCGCGATCACCTGTGCTTCGTCAGTGACATCGCAGGCCATGCCCTCGCAACCCAGTTCACTGGCCGCTTTCGAAACGGCTGCTGCGTCCAGGTCGGCCAGCATCACGCCTTTGGCGCCCTGGTCGAGAAACGCTCGAGCCATCGCGCGGCCGATGCCGCCGCTGCCGCCGGTGATGACGACGACTTTGTCCTTCAATTCCATGTGTATTCTCCAGTCTCGAATGCGTGTCAGTTGATGGCGAAAGGTGTGTGGGCCGGGCCATGCGCTCGAATCCCTCGCATTGGCTCAATCAAGTGTTATTTTCGCGGCGCGAATGATGTCGCCGAGTCGCTTCTCTTCGCTGGCCCGAAAGGCTGTCGCTTCTTGGGTGCTGAGCCAGGTTGCGGTGGCGCCTCGATCCAGAAATTCTTGTTTCAATCCCGCGCTCTCCAAGGCTTGTTTTGAGAACATCGAGATGCGTTCCACCAATGCCGCCGACATGCCGGCAGGTCCTGCCAACGACGTCCAGGAACTGAGGTCGTAGCCTGGCAGGAACTCCGACAGCGATGGAATCTCTGGGACGACCGGGCTGCGGGCTTTGCTGGTGACGGCAAAGCCTTTCACTTTGCCGGGTTTGTACTGCACCAAACCGCCAGGAATGTTATCGAACATCAGGTGGACTTGACCGCCCATCAGGTCGGTCATGGCCGGCGCCGCGCCGCGGTATGGCACATGGATCAGGTCGACCTTGGCAAGTTGCTTGAACAACTCGCCCGCGAGGTGCAAGGTGGTGCCCAGACCCGCCGACCCGTAAAAATACTTTCCGGGGTTTTTGCGAAGTAGCTCCATCAGCTCCGGCACCGTATTGACAGGCAAGCCTGAAAAGCCGACCAAAAAGTTCGGCAGGGACCAGATATTGGTGATGTAAGTGAAATCCTTTGCGGCATCAAAGGGCAACTTGCCAGCCTTCAGCGTCGGCGAAATCGCATGCGATGAGATGCCGCCCAGACCCAAGGTGTAGCCATCAGGCGCCGAGCGGGCGACCGCTTCGACGCCAATGTCGCCACCACCGCCGCCTCGATTTTCGACCACGAACTGCTGGCCCGTGAGTTCGCTCATCTTGGCGCAGAAAAGCCGCGACAGCGTGTCGGTCGCACCTCCGGCAGGAAATGGATTGATGTAGCGGACTGGGCGCGTTGGCCATGCGGCCTGCGCTCGCGATTCGCTGCCGAGGATGAACGGTGCCGACAGCAGCGCACCGAACTGAGCCAGTGCGGTCCGTCGGGAGGGATGGGTGGTGGCTGGCTGCACCAGAGATCTTGCATCCGAACTTGCCAAAGAAGCCTGAACCTTGCGGGCGTGATGTTTCATGGTGCGGTCCTTGGGTTGTAGGCTTTTTTGAAAACTCTTTCAGGAGATTTCGGCTCGGACGATTCGCGCACCATCGGCGAGTGCCTTGAGCTTGCCGAAGGCGACTTCGCGGGGCAGGTACTTCATGCCGCAATCAGGGGCCGGGATCAGGTTTTCGGCACGCACGTATTTCAAGCCGGCCCGGATGCGCTGGGCCACGGTTTCAGCCGACTCCACGGTCAGGTTCCCAAGATCCAGCACGCCCAGCATGATCTTCTTGCCTGAAAGCTCGCCGAGCACGCCCAGATCCAGCTGCGGTTGCGCCGCCTCGATCGAGATCTGCCTGGCATGGCTATCGGCCAGGCCGGGCAGGAAGGAATAGCCGGTCGGCTTCTGGCCGTGGACGACCGCGGCGTAGCCGAAGCAAAGGTGCACGACGGTGGGAACCGTGATCCCCTGCAGCGCGCGGTTGATGACTTTGACGGCGTATCGTTTCGCGGCCTCTGGGTCATTGCGGAGCCAGGGTTCATCGAGCTGGATCACGTCAGCGCCGGCGGCCTGCAGGTCCAGGGCTTCGGCGTTGACGGCGGCGGCCAAGTCCATCGCCATTTCCTCGTCATCCTTGTAGTACTCGTTCTTGGCTTGTTGCGCCATAGTGAACGGACCGGGCAGCGTGATCTTGGCCGCGAAGCTTGTGTTGCGTCGCAGAAATTCCATATCACGCCGCTCGATTGGTTTGATGCGGTGCAGTGGCGCGACCACCCGCGGCACCAAAGTTTCCGTGCCGTTGCGTGCACGGATCACGCCGGGCTTGTCGTTGTCCATGCCCTCTAGCGCGGTCGCGAATCGGTTCGAATAGCTCTCGCGACGCATCTCGCCGTCGGTGATGATGTCGATGCCGGCGCGCTCCATGTCGCGTATCGCCAGCAGCGTGGCGTCATCCTGCGCCTGCTCCAGGAATTCCGGCGCGACTCGCCAGAGCGCTTTGACCCGGGTACGCGGCACCATTTTGGAGAGCATCTCGCGGTCGATCAGCCAATCGGGCTGAGGATAGCTGCCCACGACGGTGGTGGGCAGCAAGTGCGTTGGCATGGGCATGAGAGGGTTCCTTGGGTGAGGCGATAGAACTTGAGCCGGGGACGGCACTTAGCCAGCCGAGACGCTGGGACTCAGGCCGCTGCCCGGCCGAGCGGTCGGTGAGCGCTTGGCGGGTTGCCAGACCAGCAGGCGACGTTCGAGGGACCGGGTCATCGCGTCGTAGGCGATCGACAACATCAGGATCAAGATCAGCGCTGCAAAGACCCGCGGGCTGTCAAGAATGGTTCGGTTCAAAGTGACCAAGTAGCCGATGCCCGCCGCGGCCGTCAGCATCTCCGCGACCACCACGCCGATGATCGCCAGCGCACCGCCCAGGCGCAGTCCGGCGAAGACCGTGGGCAAGGCGGCCGGGATGATCACCCGAGTCACCTGCTGAACGAGCGTGGCACCCATGCTGCGGGCGGCGACCAGGTATTGAGGGTCGATGGTGCGGATGCCAGCGGCAGTCGACAGCATCACCGGGAAGAACGCGTAGAGGCCGGCAAAGGCAACCTTCGACTCAGAGCCCACGCCGAACCAAGCGGTCATCACGGGGTACAGAATCACAATGGGTACGGCGTACAGGCTTGAAAAAACCGGCAGCATCAGATTGCGCATGCCAGCAAACCCGCCAACGATGGACCCTAAAGCGATGCCGCCACCGCAGGCGATCAGCATCGACAGCGCCACCTCGCCCAAGGTCACGAGCAGCGCTGAGCCGTAAATGCGCCAGTCACTGACCAGTACCGCGAGCGTGTTGGAAAGCGATGGCAGGAAGAGTTCAGGCAGCCAGCCGGTGCGTGGCACGAGCTCCCAGCCGAGCAGCGCAGCCACCAGCATCGCCCGGCGCACCGACCGGGGCGAGGGCAGGCGCCGCGCAGTGCTCAATGCTGACTCCGAATCTGCTGCCAGATCCGTTCTCGCAGACCACCGAACTTGTCGCTGGCCATCATCTCGTAAGTGCGGGGGCGTGGCAGGTCGATCGCGATCCTGTCAATGATGCGGCCCGGGCGCGCCGACATCACCAGCACTTCGTCGGCCAGGTACACGGCCTCGGTCAGGCTGTGCGTGACGAACACGACGGTCTTGGAGGTGGTGGCCCAGATACGCAACAACTCATGGCCCATGGTCATGCGGGTCTGCTCGTCGAGCGCGGCGAAAGGTTCGTCCATCAGGAGCACTGGCGGATCCTGCACCAGACCTCTAGCGATCGAGACGCGCTGCTTCATCCCGCCTGACAGTTCGTGTGGAAAGCGGTCCGCGAAGCCGTCCAAGCCGACCAGTGAAAGCATCTGCAGTGCGCGTTGGCGACGTGCGACTTTCGGGTCTGCGCGAAGGCTTAGCGGGAACTCGACGTTCTGCGCCGCGGTCAGCCAGGGGAACAAGCTTGCCTCTTGGAACACAACGCCGACACGGTTCGGATCAGGTTGTGGAATGGGTGCGCCATGACACAGCAACTCACCCGAAGTCTGTGAGCGCAGGCCCGCCATCATCATCAGCAGCGAGGTCTTGCCACAGCCGCTCGGGCCCACGATGACGGTGAACTTGCCGGATTCAACCTGCAAGGAGATGTCCTCCAGCGCAAGGACCTCGCCGTGGATGCCGTTGTAGACGTGGCTTAGCTGGCTGACTTCAATCGCCCGGGTTGGAAGGCTTGAATGGACGCTTAGGTTCGCCAGTTGCTGCATCGTTCCTCCAGCCATCGAACCGACTCATTGAAAAGAATAGCGATCACTGAAAGCAAGACGATCCCAGCAAACAGTTGCGGCATTTGGAAGTTTTCACCCCAGTTGGCGATCAGATGGCCGATGCCAGTGCGCGAGGCGTACATCTCGGCAATCATCACCGCGGTGAAATTGAAGATCATCGAGATGCGAATCGTCTCGAGCAGCATCGGGAGCATGCTGGGAATGTAGACGCGCAGGATCAACTGCATTCGGCTTGCACCACAGGATCTGGCCACATCGATGTAATCGGACTTGACCGATTCGACGCAGGCGGCTGCGCTCATCAACACCACAAAGGTCGTTGTGAAGGCTGCATAAGCCACCTTCTGCGTAAAGTTGATCCCGAAGACCAGGATAAACATCGGCAAGAACACCGACTTTGGAATGCTGAACACGTAAAAAAGCAGTGGTTTGAAGATGTCCGCGAGGTAGGGCTGTTCGGCGATCAACACGCCGAGCAGCGTACCGATCGGAATGGCGATCAGAAACGCGACGGCGACCTCGGCCATGGTGACCCCGATCGCATCGTGAACGTTGGCGCGCTGCAGCAATTTCCAGAGCGTCGTGAGGACCTCGCTCAGTGGCGGCAGCAGTTCCGAGTTCATCAAGCCTGATCGTGGCAGGAACTCCC
>CANFPU010000035.1 GCA_947448955.1 Burkholderiales bacterium | reverse complement strand
GGGAGAATTGCTTGGACTCTTGGAACGACAATCTTGCGCGGCCTCGCTCCGAAGGCGTCATGCGCGCCCATTCGGCCATGCGCTCTTGCACACGCTGTTGGTCTGCAGCTGGCATCGCAGGAAAGCGCGCTGCCACCTCAAGCCATTTGGTCTTGCGGGGTGCGTCGATATTGGACCAATCCCGCTCGAGCGGCTGCAGAGCGCTGCGCTGTTGAGGGGTCAGCCGGCTCCAGGATGGGCCCGTGCTCGCCAGTCGGCTGGCCGGGCTGGAGGCTGTTGCGACTGGTGTCTGGCCGAGCGCTGACCCGGCTGCAACGCTCAAGATCATCGAAATGATCGGCAAGCCGACCAAAAAGCGAAAAGCCACGGATTTAAATCCCGGGTCAAGGCGCTTCGGTGTGGCGCAGGAATTCGGAAAAACCCGGGTCGCGATAAGCGGCTGGCGGCAACGCATCGGCGAGCAATGCGCTGTCGATCTCGGCTGCAGCGTTGATCTGCTCGAAGTCGTGGTGGTGTTGGATCAGCACCAAGCCCGCCACCAGCATCGCCAGCGGCAACGCCGAGGCCAGTCGCCACCACATCGATGGCTGACCACCCAGCATGGCGGCCGAACCTGCCTTGCCGACATAAACCGGCACTGCCGCCACCGCGGCGGCCCGTCGTTGTTGCAAGGCCAGCGCCAATGCACGCTCCCGAGCGAAACGCAGGCGCTCGGTGATGTCGTGCGGCAGCGCCTCACTGCCGGTGTTCAATCGGGCAGCAATCAACATCGCCACTTGACCTTCGAGTGACTCAATGTGAGATGCAGCGGGCGGTGCCAGCTGCGGATGATTGACTGTTTTCATGGCGTGATTCCCTTGATTCGAAGTGCAGTGGCCAGGGCTTGCACGGCTCTGAAGCAGTGTGTCTTCACGCTTCCCTCAGAGCAGCCCATCACCGACGCCGTTTCGGCAACATCAAGCTCCTCCCAGTAACGCAGCAGGAAGGCTTCTCGTTGACGTCCAGGCAGTTCGGCGATCTGTGCTTCGATCACTAGCAAGATCTGTGACCGGGACACCGTGTCGGCAGCACTTTCTGCGCCCAGCATGCCCTCGGCGGACTCCAAGCTCTCCAGCAGGTCGAATTCATCATCGCCTGAGCCGACGTCAAAGTCTGACATGTTCGTCAGCACTGAATTTCGCACCTTCTTGCGGCGAAACCAATCCATCGTCGCATTGGACAGGATGCGCTGAAACAGCAAAGGCAATTCGGCGGCTGGGCGGTCGGCGTACTTTTCTGCCAAGCGAATCATGGAGTCCTGCACCACGTCGAGCGCTGCATCCTCATCACGCACCGCGTACACGGTGCGCTTGAAGGCGCGCTTCTCTACGCTCTTGAGGAAATCCGCTAGTTCTTTGTCGCTCGCCAAGACTGACCCGCGGTACCTGGTGGTGGTTGCGGCCTTAAAACCGGTGATGATTATGGCACCCTGTGCGTGTGGCGCTTGCCGCTAGGGCGGGATTCGGTTGCCGACTGATGCAATAATGCTGCCTCGCACAAAGCGTCACTGGTCTGAAGCGGGCTCGCCTACCCTAGGGAGCCTCTAGTTTTTGATCGCGCAGGCTCTGAGTCCACCCCACGAGGGTGCGAGGAGGCGCACCGATGGATTTTCGTCAGAGAAATTCACAAAGGTTCTAAATGGACATGTCTGCCGCGGATGTCAAGCGCGCCTCGATGGCGTCGCCGCAATCCCGTTCCCTTCCGTCGGACCTCAATGGGTCCGAAATCCTGGTTCGCTGCCTGCAGGCTGAGAACGTCAAGTTTATGTGGGGCTACCCTGGTGGGGCAGTGCTCTATATTTACGATGCGCTCTACAAGCAGGACACGATCCAGCATGTTTTGGTCCGCCATGAACAGGCCGCCGTGCATGCTGCCGATGGCTACGCCCGCGCCACTGGCGAAGTGGGTGTCGCCTTGGTCACCAGCGGTCCCGGTGTGACCAATGCCGTCACCGGCATCGCCACGGCCTACATGGACTCGATCCCGATGGTCATCATCACGGGTCAAGTGCCGACGCCGGCCATCGGTCTCGATGCTTTCCAGGAGTGCGACACCGTCGGCATCACGCGACCAATCGTCAAACACAATTTTCTGGTCAAGGACGTTCGCGACTTGGCGCTGACCATGAAGAAGGCCTTCCACATCGCCCGCACCGGGCGGCCCGGGCCGGTGGTGGTGGACATTCCGAAGGACGTTTCGCTCAACACTTGCGCCTTCGCCTTCCCGGACAAGGTGGAGATGCGCTCCTACAACCCGGTCAAGAAGGGGCATGGTGGGCAAATCCGCAAGGCCATGCAACTGCTGCTGGCGGCCAAGCGCCCCTACATCTACACCGGCGGTGGCGTGATTCTGGGCAACGCATCGGCTGAATTGCGCGAACTGGCCGATCTGCTCGGCTTCCCTTGTACCAACACCTTGATGGGTTTGGGGGCGATCGCTTCGTCCGATCCCAAGTTTCTGGGCATGCTCGGCATGCACGGCACGTACGAAGCCAACATGACGATGCAAAACTGCGACGTGTTGCTCGCCGTTGGTGCTCGATTTGATGACCGTGTGATCGGCAACCCCAAGCATTTTGCCTCGGTCGAGCGCAAGATCATCCACGTCGACATCGACCCGTCATCGATTTCCAAGCGCGTGAAGGTCGACATCCCCATCGTCGGCGATACCAAGGACGTTTTGCTGGAGATGATCGCCTTCGTCAAGGAGTCGCAGGTACGGCCAGACGCGCCAGCCTTGTCCTCGTGGTGGAGCCAGATCAACGAGTGGCGCAAGCGGGAATGCCTGGTCTACAAGCGCAGCGACGAAGTGATCAAGCCGCAGTTCGTCGTCGAGACGCTTTGTGAGTTGACGCGCGATATTGACACCTACATCACCAGCGACGTGGGCCAACACCAGATGTGGGCTGCGCAGTACTACCGCTTCGAACAACCACGGCGCTGGATCAATTCCGGTGGGTTGGGCACGATGGGCGTGGGCTTGCCCTATGCGATGGGTATCAAGCTGGCCAAACCCGAGTCTGAAGTGTTCTGCATCACCGGCGAGGGCTCGATCCAGATGTGCATCCAGGAGTTGTCTACTTGCCAGCAGTACCACACGCCGGTCAAAGTGGTCTCGCTGAACAACCGCTACCTCGGCATGGTTCGTCAGTGGCAGCAACTCGACTACGGGGGTCGCTATTCGCACAGCTATATGGATGCGCTGCCTGATTTCGTCAAGCTGGCCGAGGCCTATGGCCATGTCGGCATCAAGATTGAGAAGCCGTCTGAGGTCGAGCCTGCGCTCAAGGAGATGCTCCGCCTGAAGGACCGCACGGTCTTTCTAGATGTTCGTACCGACCAAACCGAGAACGTTTGGCCGATGGTGCAGGCGGGCAAGGGCATCAGCGAGATGCTGTTGGGGTCCGAAGACCTGTGATCGATGTCGGGTGGCTCTGGCCTTTGCGGTTACCGCTGCAAGGGTTGGGAGTCATTGAAAACATTGGTTTGAATCGTTTTCACTTCTAAGTGTTTGAGTGGTGTGGTCAAGTGCTTGCGGTTACCGCCGCCTGTCTCGAAGAACCCTGCCAACCCAGGAATATCCATGAAACACATCATTGCCGTGCTGCTCGAAAACGAGCCCGGCGCCCTGTCCCGCGTGGTGGGCCTCTTCTCGGCCCGCGGCTACAACATCGAGAGCCTGACGGTCGCACCGACCGAGGATGGCTCGCTGTCCCGCATGACCATCGTTACCACGGGGTCGGACGAGGTGATCGAACAGATCACCAAGCACTTGAATCGCCTTATCGAGGTGGTCAAGGTGGTCGATCTGACCGAAGGCAGTTACACCGAGCGTGAACTGATGCTGATCAAGGTGCGTGCGGTGGGCAAGGAGCGCGAGGAAATGAAGCGCATGGCCGACATCTTTCGCGGCCGGATCATTGACGTCACCGAGAAGAGTTACACGCTTGAGCTGACCGGCGACACAGGCAAGCTCGATGCTTTCATCGAGGCCATTGACCGCACCGCGATTCTCGAGACCGTGCGCACCGGTGCCAGCGGCATTGGCCGCGGCGAGCGCATCCTGCGAGTTTGACCCACCCCTGAGGGCAGCTGTGCGGCTGCCTTCCCCCTCGAGGGGAGACGCCAACGGCCGAGCCGGATCCGTGGCGTCCGCTTGACGAAAACAGTCCGAGCTACTTTCACCTCTAACACTCAAGGAAATACCATGAAGGTTTATTACGACAAAGACGCTGACCTGAGCCTGATCAAGGGAAAGAGTGTCACGATCATCGGCTACGGTTCGCAAGGTCACGCCCACGCCCAGAACTTGAACGACTCGGGTGTCAAGGTCACGGTGGCGCTGCGCAAAGGCGGCGCGTCCTGGTCCAAGGCTGAAAAGGCTGGCCTGAAGGTGGCCGAGATCGCCGATGCGGTCAGGACTGCCGACGTCGTGATGATGTTGCTGCCCGACGAGCAGATCGCCGCTGTTTACAACGCGGATGTTGCTTCCAACATGAAGCCCGGCGCCTCGCTGGCCTTTGCTCACGGCTTCAACGTCCACTATGGGCAGGTCATGCCCCGCGAGGACATTGACGTCTGGATGGTCGCGCCCAAGGCGCCGGGCCACACCGTGCGCAATACCTACGCCCAAGGTGGCGGTGTGCCGCACCTGATCGCCGTGCATGCCGACAAGACTGGCAAAGCACGTGATCTGGCGCTGAGCTATGCGGCGGCCAATGGTGGTGGCAAGGCTGGCATCATCGAGACCAACTTCCGTGAAGAGACCGAGACCGACCTGTTTGGCGAGCAGGCCGTGCTGTGCGGTGGCACCGTCGAGTTGATCAAGGCGGGCTTCGAGACCCTGGTCGAAGCCGGTTACGCGCCGGAGATGGCTTACTTCGAATGCCTGCATGAGCTCAAGTTGATCGTCGACCTGATCTACGAAGGCGGCATCGCCAACATGAACTACTCGATCTCGAACAACGCCGAATATGGCGAGTACGTGTCGGGGCCGAAGGTTGTGACGTCCGAGACCAAGAAGGCGATGAAGCAAATGCTTTCCGACATTCAGACCGGTGAGTACGCGAAGAGCTTCATCCTCGAGAACAAGGCTGGTGCGCCCACGCTGATCTCGCGTCGCCGCCTGACCGAAGAGCACCAAATTGAGGTTGTCGGTGAAAAGCTGCGCGCGATGATGCCTTGGATCAAGGCCAACAAGTTGGTCGACAAGAGCCGTAACTGATTGGTTTGACGGTGTCTCAAGGGCCGCCTGGTGCGGCCCTTTTGTTTTTGTCCCTGGGGTATGCTCGCGGGCTATGAATGAACCCCTGGATTCCGGCGATGACACCGAAACTGCAGAGCCGCCTCCCAGGCCGCGCCGCAAAGGCATCTATGTGCTGCCCAATCTGTTCACGCTGGCGGCGTTGTTCGGCGGCTTTTATTCAGTCGTGATGGCGATGAACGGTCGCTTTGACAATGCGGCGATCGGCGTTTTCTGTGCGATGGTGCTCGACAGCCTGGATGGTCGTGTCGCGCGAATGACGAACACCCAGAGCGCTTTCGGCGAGCAGATGGACAGCTTGTCGGACATGGTCAGCTTTGGCGCAGCGCCGGCGCTGATCGTCTATGAGTGGGCATTGCGAGGCTTGGGCAAACTGGGCTGGGTGGCTGCCTTTGTGTATTGCGCCTGTGCTGCGCTGCGACTTGCGCGCTTCAACACCAACATCGGTACTGTCGACAAGCGCTTCTTTCAAGGCCTGCCCAGCCCTGCTGCGGCGGCACTGGTCACCGGCTTCATCTGGATCATGGACGATGCCGGTTTTCGCGAAGGCATTCGCGACATTCCCTGGCTGGTCTGGACGACCTTCGGTCTAACCTTGTTTGCCGGTCTGACGATGGTGACCAACGTGCCTTTCTACAGTTTCAAGGACTTTGGCCTGAAACGTTCGGTGCCTTTCATCACGATCGTCGCGATCGCGCTAGGCATTGCGTTGATCAACCTGCATGTGCCGGGCATGTTGTTTGGCCTGTTCATCCTGTACGGTCTGTCGGGTTACGGCATGTACATCTATCGCCGTATGAAGGGCACACCGGTCAGTGTGATCGCCACCTCGACCGATGAGCCCGACGAACGTGGCCTCCATCGCTGATATCCCGTGCTATATTCTTCAACCATGACGATTCGTTCAGCCCCAGCCGAGCTACTACTACTAAAGGTGCACTTGGCGCGCTGAGCATCCACGTTTGAATTCCGGATCGACGGCCCGCCCAGCGCATCGCAGCGGGCCGTTTCATTTTTCAGAGACCCGATTGAGCTGCGGCGCAAACAACCCCAGGAGATTTCCATGCCCATGCTCGAAAAGCCAGCCACCAAGTACCGCGCGTTTCCTCCGGTCCACCTGACCGACCGGCGCTGGCCGGACGTCGTGTTGTCCACACCCCCGCTGTGGTGCAGTGTCGATCTGCGTGACGGCAACCAGTCGCTGATCGAACCGATGGATCCGGCGCGCAAGCTGCGGATGTTCAAGACTTTGGTGCAGATCGGCTTCAAGCAGATCGAGGTCGGTTTCCCTTCGGCATCTCAGGCTGACTTCGATTTCGTTCGCCTGCTGATCGACCAGCAACTGATCCCTGAAGATGTCACGGTCCAGGTGTTGACACAAGCGCGTGACCATCTGATCAGCCGAACTTTCGAGGCGCTGGTTGGCGTGCCGCGCGCCATCGTCCACCTCTACAACGCGACCGCTCCCGTGATGCGGCGCGTGGTCCTGGGGCTGGATCAGGACGGCATCGTCGAGTTGGCGACCACCCACGCCACGATGGTGCGCGACCTGGCGGCGCGGCAGCCGCAGACTGAATGGACTCTTCAGTATTCGCCTGAGATGTTTTCGGGCACCGAACTGGCTTTCAGCAAGCGGGTGGTCGATGCGGTGACGGCCGTCTGGCAGCCCACGCCGTCGCGGCCTTGCATCATCAATTTGCCATCGACGGTTGAGCATTCGATGCCCAACATCTTCGCCGACATGATCGAGTGGATGCACCGTCACCTCGAGCGTCGGGACAGTGTGGTGCTGTCGGTTCATCCGCACAATGACCGCGGCACCGGCACGGCGGCCGGTGAGTTTGCGCTGATGGCTGGCGCAGACCGGATCGAAGGCTGCCTGTTCGGCAACGGCGAGCGCACTGGCAATGTCGACCTCGTCAATATCGCGCTCAACCTCTACACCCAAGGCGTCAATCCGGGGTTGGACTTCTCCGACATCGACGATATCCGCCGCACGGTCGAGCACTGCAATCAATTGCCAGTCCACCCTCGTCACCCTTACGTGGGCGACTTGGTCTACACCTCGTTTTCGGGCTCGCACCAGGATGCGATCAAGAAGGCCTTCGCGGCTCGGCGAGAGGACGAGATCTGGGACATGCCTTACCTGCCGATCGACCCCAAGGACCTGGGTCGCAGCTATGACGCGGTGATCCGTGTCAACAGCCAGTCGGGCAAGGGCGGCATCTCCTACCTGCTCGAGGCCGACTATGGCTTGGAGTTGCCGCGCCGATTGCAGATTGAGTTTTCTTCGGCGGTTCAGGCGGTGATGGATGTGGACGGTCGCGAACTTAACGCGGCCGACATATGGGCTTTGTTCGAGCGCGAATACCGGCTCGGTGCCGAACAGGTCCAGCTCGAACGCCAACGCATCATTGAGCACGAAGATGGTTTGGTGGATCTGAGCGTCAGCATTCGCGTTGCGGGTCAGTTGCTGAACCTGCAGGGCCAAGGCGCAGGCCCCGTCGCGGCCTTTGTCGATGGGTTGCAACGAGCTTCTGGCTGCGCTGTGGCGGTGCTGGACTACCACGAGCATTCGATCGGTAGCGGTGCCCAAGCGCGCGCCGCGGCCTACCTGGAACTGCGCATTGGCGATGCGCGCACCTTGTTCGGTGTTGGCATTGATGCCAACATCCTCACCGCATCGATGAAGGCGGTGACATCGGGTCTGCTTCGCTGCGGCGTCGCGCTCGACGCTGCAGCAACCTTGGGCTGAACAAGCGCGGACGGACCGGTCTCCAAAGCTTCGAATTGCAGGTCGAAGTGGCTGGACGTCGGCCACTCGGCGGGTGGTGAAGGTTACCGGCGCTGGCCTGGACAACGTGGTGTCTGCGGCGTCCGCCTGCTGCGCAGCACTGCGTAAACTACTCCCTGTCGGCGACTGCGTCGAAGTGCTGAGCTGCATTGGCGATTCACTTGAAAAAGTGCACGCAAGCTTTTGATCTTGTGCATGTTTTTAAGGTCGCATACACTGCGCCTGCAGATTTTTCCATTCTCGTGCGGAGCGCCATGAAATTGTCAATGCCACCATTGCTGCTGGGCTTGTGCATCGTGCTGCTCCTGGGTGGTCCTGGGCGTGTGCATGCCGAGCCGGCCGCAGGTCAAGCGCAAACAGCTCGCAAGGTTGTGACCCCCAAAGCAGGGGCCCGCAAGCCCATCACGCAGGCCAAGACCGGCAAGGGCAAGGCTGCGATGAGTCGGTCGGCTCGTCGTTTGGTCGCCCGTGCTGAAGCGCCTGCGCAACCCAGTTTTGGCTCGATCCAGGGATTGCATGCAGGAGGCGATGCCTTGGCGTTGAAATCCAGCGTGGCCTTGGTGGTCGATCAAGATACCAATGAGGTGTTGTTTTCGAAGAATCCTGGCGCGGTGTTGCCGATTGCCTCGATCACCAAGTTGATGACCGGTCTGGTCATCACCGAAAGTCAGCAGTCGATGGCCGATGTGTTGACCATCTCCCAAGAGGATGTTGACACTGAAAAAGGCAGTCGATCGCGCTTGGCGGTCGGCACCCAATTGACGCGGGGCGAGATGATGCACCTAGCGCTGATGTCATCTGAGAACCGGGCTGCTAACGCGCTGGGCCGTCACTATCCTGGTGGGTTGGCAGCATTTGTGGCGGCGATGAACCAGAAGGCTGCCGGCTTGGGCATGCGCGACACGCACTATGTCGAGCCGACGGGCCTTTCGAGCAAGAATCAATCAAGCGCCCAAGATCTGGCCGTACTGGTCAAGGAGGCGCACCAAGTCCCGCTGCTGCGCGAACTCTCTACCTCGCAAGAGGCGCAGGTGGCGGTGGGCAAGCGCATGATGCAGTTTCACACCACCAATGGGCTGGTTCGCAATCCGCAGTGGGACATCGGGCTTCAGAAGACGGGCTACATCTCTGAGGCGGGTCGTTGCATGGTGATGCAGGCCAAGATGGCCGGCCGCAAGTTGATCATGGTGTTGCTGGACTCAACCGGCAAGTACTCTCGCATCGGGGACGCTGAGCGCATCCGCAAGTGGGTAGGCGATTCGGCGGCGCAAGCCAGTCTGGCACGCCGAAACTCCTGAGCCGCCTGCGACCACCGCGCGGGCTCAAAGTCCCCGGTGGCCGAGTGAGGTCGAAATTTGCGCCGCGGTTGATTTGACCCGGTCAGCCCAGCTCTCCTCCAGCCGATCAGCGGGTGCCGAGATCGACAAGCCTGCGATCAAGCGGCTCTGATCATCGAAGATGCCTGCGGCCATGCAGCGCACGCCGAGTTCAAGTTCCTCATTGTCTCTGGCGAGCGCATGTTGCCGCACTTGGGCGAGTTCTCGTTCCAGCGCTGGCAGTTCAGTGATGCTATTTCGAGTATGACCAGCCAGTCCGGTGCGGGTTGCATAAGCGCGCACGCGCTGCGGGTCGTCGTGCGCGAGAAACAGCTTGCCCACAGAGGTCAGATGCAACGGTGCCCGACCACCCACCGCGCGCACCACCTGCATGCCGGAACGTTCGCTGTAGGTGCGCTCGATGTAGACGATCTCGTCACCCTGGCGAACTGACAGGTTCACAGGCTGGTGCGTCAGCTTGTGCAACTCACGCATCGGGCCCAGCGCAGCGTCCCGAACGTCCAACCTGGCCTTCACCAGGTTGCCGAGTTCGAGCAAGCGCATGCCCAAGCGGTAACTGCCCGCCTCGGGCCGGTCGACCAGTCTGCCGATGGCCAGGTCGTTGAGGATGCGGTGTGCCGTGGACGGATGCAGCCCGGTGGTTTCGCTCAGTTGTTTGAGTGAGACCGGATCTTGTTGAGCAGCCAAGGCGTCGAGCAGCGAGAACAGGCGCTCAATCACCTGAATCGCTGGCGTCTGGCTGTCATTCTTGGGGTTCATCGCATGGTCCTGGAGAGATTCTCTATTTTTGCATGGCGAAATGGCAATTGACATCGTGATGTGGCATGCAGCCGACTGTCACTTCAAGCCGGTGCTTTGATCGATAAGGGACGCCTGGCCCTCAGGTCAAGGCTTGCGCTGCTGCAACGCCTGAACGCACCGCCCCCTCCAGCGTGGCGGGGTACGCACCAGCGATGTAATCGCCCGCCGCGACCAAGGCCGGCGCGATGGCCATGGGCGGTCGTTCCAGTCCCGGTGTGCAGGCAAAAGTGGCCCGGCGTTCGGCGCTGAGGTGTTGGAGGGCGCCTGTGGCCATGAAAGCGCCGGCAAACGTGCTGCGAGCCTGTTGCAGCACCGCCTGGCCACAGGCCGCCAAGCCCTGGCTGAGCCAGGGTGCGGCACCACTGACGACGAAGGCAAAGCGGCCTGGGCTGGCGCCGAGCAAGCCCAGGTCGAACACGAACTGAGCCGGCGCATGATCGCCGGGTCGCAGCGACAGCATGGCTTGCGGCAACCGCAGCGACGCGTCGGCCAGGTAGGCCGTGACGATGGGTTCATAGCGCAGCGCGGCAGCTTGGTCAGCCCAGCATGGGTCGACGGTCGTGGCCAGTCGGGCCGCTTCCTTGGCGCTGCAGGCCAGCACCACGCCGTCGAATGCTTCGCCGTCGAGTCGCCAAGCGGCGCCTTCGCGCTGCAGCGATTGAACACGCCAACCAGCCCGGCATTGGGCGCCGGCCGCCAATAGCCAGGCCCAAGCCGGATCAGGTAGCAAGGCCGACAGTGGCGCGGTCGGCAACAACAGGTCGGCGCTCCCTCGGCCAGCGAACAGCGCGTCGTGCAGTACCCGCAGGAACACGCGTGCGCTGGCTTGTACGGCGGGTGTGTTGAGCGCGGCCACGCACAGGGGCTCGACCAAGTCCTGCAGCACCGCTGCGGGCAAGTCCACACACAGTTGCTGCACTGACAGCCGCGGGTCGCAATCGAATCCTTTGAGCAACCAGCCTGCCGCTGCGCGCAACAGTGCGAGCCGGTGCGACCAGCGCCAGCCCTGGGCGCCCGCAACGGCGCGGACGAATGCCAGCATTGGCGCGCCGGCCGGTAAGCGCAGGCCTTTTCCGTCGGGGTAAATCAGTGCCAAGGGCTGGCGCAGCAGCAGTGATGGCGGGTCGGCGCCCACACTGCGCATCAGCGCCAGCGTGGCGCTGTATGCGCCGATCAGGATGTGCTGGCCGTTGTCGAAATCACCCGCGTTGGTGTGGACCCGTCGCGCTCGGCCTCCGGCGGCGTGCGCCATCTCGAACAACGTGACCTGAGCGCCTTGTCTGACCGTCTCCACCGCAGCGGCGAGGCCGGCCCAGCCCGCGCCCACGACCGCAATCCTTCGGGCGGGTCTGCCCGTTGGATTCATCGTCCGCGCCAGTGGGTCAGCAGCGCAATCCACAGCTTGCGCAACGGTGTCAGCGAGGTGCGTTGGTGCAGCACCCGGAAACCATCGGCCTCGATCTCGCGCAGCAGGCTGCGGTAGATGTTGGCCATCATCAGACCTGGCTTTTGCGTCAGCCGATCAACGTCCGGCAACAAGCGCATGGCTTGGTCATAGGTTTGGTGAGCGCGTTCGGCCTGGAATCTCATCAGTGTTGAAAAGCGCTCGCTGTAGCCCCAGGGCGACTCGCGCTGGAGGATCTCGTGGGCTTTGACATCGAATCGTTGCAATTCGGTCACTGGCAGGTAGATGCGGCCCATCCGCGCGTCGTCGCCGACATCTCGAATGATGTTGGTCAGTTGCAGCGCCAGACCCAATCGGTGTGCGTAAGCCAGCGTTTCAGGCTGGGTGTGGCCGAAGATTCGCGCCGCCACCTCGCCAACGACACCCGCTACCAGTTCGCAGTAGCGCTGCAGGCCTTGGAAATCGAGGTAGCGCGTCTGCTCCAGATCCATCTGGCAGCCTTGGATCACGGCCAGCAAGTGGTCAGCCGTGATGCCATAAGTCGAGGCCTGAGGCGTCAGTGCCTGCATCACGGGATGCGAAGGGCTGCCGGCGAAGCTGCGCGCTACTTCTTGCTGCCACCAGGCCAGTTTAGTGGCAGCAACGCCGGCGTCACGCATCTCGTCGACCACATCGTCGATCTCGCGGCAGAAGGCGTAGAAAGCGGTGATCGCTGCGCGGCGCGGCGGTGGGAGAAACAGGAAGGCGTAGTAGAACGACGAACCGCTGGCCGCGGCCCGTTGCTGGACATATTGCTGAGGATTCATCTCGCCAAGTTCAGGGCAGTGCAAAGCCGGGTGCGTGCAGGCCAGCCCGCATGTGCCAGGCTCGCCACAGCATCACGGGCAAGTCTTGCGCGCGTAGGCTAGGGCGCTGGCTGAGGGTGCGGTACTGCATTTGGCCGATTCTCTCAAGGATGCGCAGGCCGCCTTGCACCACCAACCGCAGTTCCCATCCGAGCCGGCCGGGCACCCGCCAGGTCAACGGTGCGCCTGCCCACATCAACCCGGCTGCCCACTGGCAAAGCTCTCGCAGCAACGCCTGAGTCGCCGAATTGTCAGCACCCCAACGCAAGTCATCCAGATCCAGGCCATGTCGCCTGGCATCGGCGACGGGCACGTAGTGGCGGCCGCGGGGCAGATCGACGCTGGCATCTTGCCAAAAGTTGATCAATTGCAGCGCGCTGCAAATCGCATCGGACTGTGCCAGCGACACCTCATCGCGCACACCGGCGAGGTGAAGCATCAGCCGTCCGATGGGGTTGGCCGAGCGACTGCAGTAATCGAGCAGTTGTGTTCGGTCGAGGTAGCGTGGGTTGCCGACGTCTTGCTCGAAGGCGCACAACAGGTCCTCCAGCAGGCTCAGCGGCAATTGATGCGCCCGCAGTTCCTGGGCCAAGGGGATGAAGATGGGTGACCAGGGTCCTGCCTGCACTTGGCCCGCTGCTGCAGCCCTGAGCGCCTGGCGGTAGTTCGACAGACTGGCGAGACGCTCGGCCATGCTGGCATCGCCTTCGTCGGCCAAATCGTCGGCGGTGCGCGCAAAGTGGTAGATCGCCCGCACCGGCGCTCGCAAAGCGGGAGGGCATAGCACCGAGGCGACCGGAAAGTTTTCGTAATGGTTGACGCTCACCACATCGATTGTCGCGCTGCATGGCGCGCAGAACTGGATCTCGCCGGGGAACGTGACGGGCAGCGCGCCGGCCATCGAGGGTGGCGCGCCAATTGACAGGTGTTGAGAGGCCTTCTATATTATTGACCAATTGGTCAATAATTTCAGACCTATCCGCTGTGCTCTCCTCCCAAGGTTCGACTTCCTCATGCGCCCTCGTTTTTTGTCCCTGCTGATCCTGCCGATCCTGGCCGCTTGCACCAAAGCCCCGCCAGTCGAAGAACCGGTACGTGCGGTTCGAACGCTCAGCTTGCAAGCCGGTGTCAGTGCCTTGCAGCAAGAGTACGCTGCCGAAATTCGGGCCCGTACCGAATCGCGCTTGGCGTTTCGCGTGGCCGGCAAACTGGTGCTCCGAACGGCCAATCTGGGCGATCTGGTCAAGGCCGGCCAGACGCTGGCGAAGATCGACGCCAGTGACCTGCGCTTGGGCCAGGAGGTGGCGCAGGCAGCTGTGAACACGGCCAATGCTCAGCTCGAATTGAGCGAGGCCGAATTCAAGCGCTACAAGTCCCTGCGCGACCAAGGCTTCGTCAGCAGCCTGGAACTCGAGCGCCGTGAGGCCATGCTCAAGACCAGCCGGGCCCAGGTCGAACAAGCCCGCGCGCAGGCTGGCGTGCAGAACAACCAAGCCGGTTATGCCGTGCTCACCGCGGACGTTTCAGGCGTGGTGACCGCCATCGAAGCCGAACCGGGCGCCGTCTTGGCGGCTGGCACTCCAGTGCTTCGGTTGGCGCACGATGGGCCGCGCGACGCGGTCTTCAGCGTGCCAGAAGATCGAGCCGCCGCGCTTCGGTCGCTGCTGGGACGCCCTGGTGCGCTCAAGCTCCGCACTTGGGGCGCCAGCGACAAGCTGCTGCCGGCGACGGTGCGCGAGGTGTCGGCTGCCGCTGACCCGGTGACCCGCACTTTCTTGGTCAAAGCGGACATCGGTGCCACCGCACTCCGTCTGGGTCAGACGGCCAGCGTGCTGATCGACGCGCCTGCGCTCGCGGGTGTGATCAAGCTGCCCTTGCCGGCGGTGTTCCAGCAAGGCGGGAATTCGATGGTTTGGCTGGTCGACCGCGCGACGATGGTGGTCCGAGCGCAGCGTGTGGAGGTGGCGGGTGCCGATGGCAATCTGGTGCTGATCGGTGGCGGCTTGATGCCCGGCCAGGTCGTGGTGACGGCGGGGGTTCACGCACTGACCGAAGGGCAGAAGGTGCGCTGGTATGTCGAACCCGGTGCGCCGGCCTTGACGGCCGTTGCTGCGTCGTCTGTTGGTGGGCTGTCTGTTGTTGCGTCGATTGGCGCTTCGGCGGCGTCACGCTGACCGGTTCGGAGAACTTACCGATGACCCACCATGCCACTCCGGGGCCTGCGCGCCCGCGATTGAACATTTCGCGCTGGGCGCTCGAGCATCCCGCACTCACCCGCTACTTGATGGTGGTGCTGATGTTGCTGGGCGCGGCCGCCTACTTTCAACTCGGGCAGGACGAAGACCCGCCTTTCACGTTCAGAGCGATGGTGGTGCAGTCTTTCTGGCCTGGCGCCACCGCGCAGCAGATCGCCGAGCAAGTCACCGACAAAATCGAGCGCACGCTGCAGGAGGTGCCTTATGCAGACACCGTGCGCAGTTACACCAAGCCGGGTGAGTCTTTCACCATTCTCGAGTTGAAGGACAGCGCGCCGCCCAAGGAGGTCAGCAACAGCTGGTACCAGGTGCGCAAGAAGATTGCTGACATGCGCGGCACGCTGCCTGCAGGCACGTTAGGCCCCTTTTTCAACGACGATTTCGGCGACGTCTACGGCTCGATCTTTGCGTTATCGGCGGATGGCTTTAGCGACGAGGAGTTGCGTGTCTTTGCCGAGAACCTGCGCTCGCAGTTGCTGCGCGTGCCCGATGTCGCGAAGGTCGAGGTGTTCGGTGCACAGGCCGAGAAGATCTTCATCGAGATCTCCCAACAACGCTTGGCCCAGCTCGGGCTCGACATGAACCAAGTGCTGGGTCAGTTGACGGCGCAAAACGCTGTCGAAGGTGCCGGCCTGCTAGACGCCGGAACGCAGAACCTACAGATTCGGGTGGCCGGCGCGTTTGGTGCTGTCGCCGACATACGGCGCTTGCCGATCCGTGCCACCAACCCGAGCACAGGCCTCGCCAGCACGCTGCAGTTGTCCGATATCGCCGAGATTCGCCGCGGTTTGATCGATCCGCCGGCCGTCAAAGTCCGATATCAAGGCCGGGCCGTGATCGCGCTCGGTGTGTCGATGGCCAAGGGCGGCGACATCATCGCGCTCGGACGGGCCTTGAACACCCGCGTCGATGCCTTGCGCGCCGACCTGCCTGCCGGCATCACCTTGTCGCGGATCCAGGATCAGCCCGCAGCGGTGTCGAAATCCGTCGGTGAGTTCGTGCACGTGCTGATCGAGGCGGTGGCCGTCGTGCTGCTGGTCAGCTTCATTTCGCTGGGGCTGCATACGCGGCCCGGCTCCTGGAAGCTCAGGATCGATATCTGGCCTGGCATGGTCGTGGGCATCACGATCCCGCTGGTGCTGGCGATCACGTTCGTGACGATGTACTACTGGGGTGTCGGGCTGCACAAGATCTCGCTGGGCTCGCTGATCATCGCGTTGGGTCTGCTTGTCGACGACGCGATCATCGCGGTCGAGATGATGGTGCGCAAGCTCGAGGAGGGCTATGACAAGATGCGCGCCGCCACCTTTGCGTACGAGGTGACGTCGATGCCGATGCTGACCGGCACCTTGATCACCGCGGCTGGCTTCTTGCCGATAGGCCTGGCCAAGTCGGTGACCGGTGAATACACCTTCGCGATCTTTGCGGTCACCTCGGCCGCGCTGGTGATCTCCTGGTTGGTGTCCGTGTACTTCGTCCCTTATCTGGGCGCCTGGCTGCTGCACACCCGACCTCAGGTGGAAGGCGGTGAGGCGCATGAGTTGTTCGACACGCCGTTCTACAACCGGTTTCGCAAACTGGTCAATGGCTGCGTGCGCCACCGCTGGATCACGCTGGTGCTCACCGCGGCGCTGTTCGGCGCCGGTGTGGTGGCACTGGGCAAGGTGCAGCAGCAGTTCTTCCCCGATTCAAGCCGGCCCGAGATCTTGGTCGACCTGTGGCTGCCCGAAGGCAGCAGCCAGCGTGAGAGCGAGGCGCTGGCCAGGCGTTTCGAGGCCAGGATGATGAAGGAGGGCGATCTCGAGAGCGTCACCACCTGGGTGGGCAGCGGCGTGCCCAGGTTCTATCTCCCGCTCAATCAGATCTTCCCGCAGTCCAATGTCAGCCAGGTCATCCTGTTGCCCAAAGACCTGGCTGCGCGTGAGCGTCTGCGCAGCAGCCTGCCGGCGCTGCTGGCTGCCGAGTTTTCCGAGGCGCGCACTCGTGTCAAGGTGCTGCCCAACGGGCCGCCGGTTGATTACCCAGTGCAGTTCAGAGTCATGGGGCCGGACTTGAACCTGGTCCGTCAGGCGGGCGATCGGGTCAAAGAGGTGTTGCGCGCGCACCCGAGCATGCGAGGCGTCAACGACAACTGGAATGAACAGGTCAAGGTGCTGCGCCTCGAGGTCGACCAGGACAAGGCCCGTGCGCTGGGCGTCAGCAGTCAGGCTATTGCGCAGAGTGCGCGCACTGGTTTAAGCGGCAGCACGGTGGGACAGTACCGGGAGGGCGACAAACTGGTCGACATCGTGCTGCGCCAACCGCTGCAAGAGCGCAAGGTGTTGACCGACATCGGCAACGCCTACCTGCCCACCAGCAGCGGGCGGGCCATCCCGTTGACGCAGATCGCCCGCATCGGTTTCGGCTGGGAGCCCGGCGTGCTGTGGCGAGAGGGTCGCCAGTATGCGATCACCGTCCAGGGCGATGTGATCGACGGCGTGCAGGGTCCGACGATTACCCGTGCCGTGGCGGCGCAGATCGAGGCCATCAAGCGGCAATTGCCACCGGACTACGACATTCGAGTCGCTGGTGCGCAGGAGCAAAGCAGTAAAGGGCAGGGTTCGATCGCTGCCGGCGTGCCGGTGATGCTGTTCATCATCTTCACGCTGTTGATGCTGCAACTGCAAAGCTTTTCGCGCGCGATGCTGGTGTTCCTGACCGGGCCGCTGGGCATTGCTGGCGTGGCCGGCGCGCTGTTGCTGCTGGACCGACCTTTTGGCTTCGTCGCGTTGCTGGGTGTGATCGCGCTGATGGGCATGATCATGCGCAACTCGGTGATCCTGATCGACCAGATCGAGCAAGATCGCGCCCGCGGCCTGCCGGCCTGGGACGCGATCGTTGAGGCGGCAGTGCGACGCTTCCGGCCCATCGTGTTGACCGCGGCAGCCGCGGTGCTGGCGATGATCCCGCTCACGCGCAGCGTGTTCTGGGGGCCCATGGCGGTCGCCATCATGGGTGGGCTCATCGTCGCCACCGCGCTCACGCTGCTGTCGCTGCCGGCGATGTACGCGGCTTGGTTTCGTGTTGGCCGTCAGCCCACGGGCCATGGCGTGAATGTCGCCAGCTAGAATCAGCCCGTTTCCGGGGTGATCGAGCGCGGGCTTTGCCGCTGTGCTCGCTGATGCCGGAGGCTGAGTCTGCCGATCAATCCATCGGCAAAGATTCAGCCCTTATCACCCGCGCGGGTGGCGAAATTGGTAGACGCACCAGGTTTAGGTCCTGACGGTAGCAATACTGTGCGGGTTCGAGTCCCGCCCCGCGCACCAGATTGAAAAAAGAGGACTCGAAGCGAGTCCTCTTTTTCTGGTTTGCCTCTTGTAAATTCAGTTCAGGCTTCGAAAGTCAGTCTCCGCGGTACTGCGGCGGCCGCTTCTCGAGGAACGAAGCAACACCCTCTGCGTAGTCACCCGAGGTCTGCGCGAGCAGGTACTGGTCGCGGTCCATGACCGAGGTCGCGCGCGCCATGGCATTCGCATAGGCGTTGATGCCGCTCTTGCACATGCGCAACTGCACCGGCGGCATGGCGGCCGTCCGCCGGGCCAGGGTCATGGCCTGGTCGAAGGCCTGGCCTCGGGCGGTCTTGTACTGGACGAAGCCCCAGTCGTGAGCCGAATCGAGATCGACCTTCTCGGCCAGCACCACCATCTGCTTGGCCCGCGCCGGACCGACGAGGTTGACGATGCGCGGCACGGAGCCCCAGCTCATGTTCATGCCGCGCTCGATTTCGGGGATGTAGAAGCGCGCGCCCTCGCCCGCCACGCGAACGTCGAAGGCCACCGCCAGTGCGGTGCCGCCGCCGACACACCAGCCCTCAACCGCCACGAAGGTCATCGCTTCAATGTCCTCCCAGGCTGCACACAGCCGGGGACCGAGGGCCTGCGCCTCGCGCCGTTCGGCCAGGCCCATCTTCGAAACGCGCTGGGCATCGCGCAGGTCGAAGCCCAGCGAGAACTTGTCGGCCGCTCCGGTCAGCACGACCGCCGACAGTTCGTGGTCGCGCTCGAAGCTGCGCGCCACCTCGAGCAGCCCGCGCATGACCGCATGCGACAGCGCATTGGCCTTGTCGCCGGCATCGAAGCGCACGATCGCGATCCGTCCTTCGCGCGTCACGGTGATGCCCGCCTGCTTCCAGGCTTCGACCTGGGCATCGAGGGACGTGCCCTGCACTGGCTGCTGATTCATGTTGCTGTCACCGACCTTTCGAACGTAGTTTCATGCGCGCCCGACTGTGCCAGATTCGACGCCCATTCGCAGTGGGATCGACAGCCGAGCGCGCTTTAGAGCGACGGAAAACGAATCGCACCTTGCGTGGGCAACTTGACCATGCAGGTAACAAATAGCGGGCTGACGAGCCATCTCTCCAGCCAGGCCCGGACCGATCGCAAGTTCTGTGTGGCAAACCATCCCGGGTCCACCGAGGCGAACTGGCGGACGAAGGGCATCACTGCCAAGTCGGTGGCGCAGGGCGTGGCGCCGCCCAGGCAGGGTGCGTCGTGCAGCCTAGCCTCTAGTGGTTGTAGCAGCACATCCAGCGCCCTGTCGCGGTGTGCGTCTGGCGTGCGGGACCCACTGGCGTAGCGCTGGGGGTACTTCCAGCGGTCCAGGTGACGCTTGAAGTCGCCGTCATTGCGCTGCACCAAGTCCAGGTTGGCAGGCGACTGCGCCCGCGCCCACCAGCCCTGCAGATCGGGCGCGGCCAGTGCCCAGCGCAGGATGTCCCAACTCTCCTCGATCACGCTGCCATCGGGCAGCTGCAGCACAGGTACCGTCGCCTTGGGCGACAAGGCCAGCAAGCTTGCCGGCTTGTCGCGCAAGCTGACCTCCACCGCCTCGAAGGCCCGCCCTGCCTGCAGCAGCGCCATCCTTGCGCGCATGGCGTAAGGGCAGCGGCGAAAGGTGTAGAGCAGCGGCAACTGAGGACCTGCCAGGGTGGGTAGGGCGTGCGGTGTCAGGGTCGATGAGTCCATGGCTAAGGTCGGTGCAGCGACACGGGTCAAGCTGGACCGAGTCCCCAGCCGGCTGGCGGCAGCTTAAACCAATGGTCGCACCTCGCCGGCCGCCACCGCCGCCCGCAGTACCGCCACCGCCGCAGCGCGTTCCTTTGGCGGGCCGAAAACGCCAGGCCCGGCGAGTTGCATGGCGCCATAGCCGATGCGTTGCAGATGGCGGCTGCCGAGCCTGCCGGCAGCGGTTTGACCATTTCTGGCTCGGCGTGGGAGCCTGACGACTGACCTTCGTCCGGTGAATGGCGGCAGTGGTTGCCGACAAGCCACCGACCAGCTGTCGACCTGCCGCTGACGGGCGGATGACAGCGCGCCTCGCCGCCAGCCAGCCCTCGGCGCGCTGTATCGTCTGCCCCCATGCGCACTGACCTGATCGTCGCCCGGCCCGAGGGGCTGTACTGCCCGCCCGGCGACTTCTACATCGACCCCTGGCGGCCGGTCGACCGGGCCGTCATCACCCATGCGCACAGCGACCACGCCCGTCCGGGCCACGGCCATTACCTGTCGCAGCGCGATGGCGAAGGCATCCTGCGGCGGCGGCTTGGCACTGACATTGCACTGCAATCGCTGGCCTACGGCGAGGTGGTCGAGCATCACGGCGTGAAGCTTTCGCTGCACCCGGCCGGCCATGTGCTGGGCTCGGCCCAGGTGAGACTGGAACATGGCGGCCGGGTCTGGGTCGCGTCGGGCGATTACAAGCTGGAGGACGACGGCACTTGCGTGCCCTTTGAGCCGGTGCGCTGCGACACCTTCATCACCGAATCGACGTTTGGTTTGCCGATCTACCGCTGGCCCTCGCAGACCGCGCTGTTTGCCGAGATCAATGCGTGGTGGCGCGGCAATGCCGAGGCCGGCCGGGCCTCGGTGCTGTTCGCCTATGCCTTTGGCAAGGCGCAGCGGCTGCTGCACGGGGTGGATGCGAGCATCGGACCGCTTGTCACGCATGGCGCGGTCGAGCCGCTGAACGAGGTGTACCGGGCGGCGGGCGTCGCGCTGCCGCCAACGTTCACCGTCAGCGATCCGATGCTGGACAAGGCTGCCTTGGGCCGCAGCCTGGTGATCGCTCCGCCCTCCGCCGCAGGCACAGCCTGGATGAAGCGCTTCGGTGCACATGCCGATGCCTTCGCCAGCGGTTGGATGCTGATGCGCGGCAAGCGGCGGCGGCGTGGGGTGGACCGCGGTTTTGTGATGTCCGATCACGCGGACTGGCCCGGCTTGCATCGCGCGATCACGGCCACCGGAGCCGAACGGGTGTTTGTCACCCACGGCAGCGTGGCGGTGATGGTGCGCTGGCTGGAGGAACAGGGCTTGTCGGCGCAGGGATTCAAGACGGAGTATGGCGATGAGGACGATGCGGTTGTTGAAACTGCGGCGGATCCTGCCGCATGAAAGCTTTTGCCGCGCTGTACCGCGATCTCGACGCCTCCACCGCCAGCTCGGCCAAGCAAGCGGCGCTGCAAGCCTATTTGCGCGCTGCGCGGCCGGAAGATTGCGCCTGGGCGGTCTACTTCCTGGCCGGCGGCAAGCCGCGCCAGCTGGTGCCCGGCAAGCGCTTGCGCGAGTTGGCGCGCGAGGCGGCGGGGCTGCCGGAGTGGCTGTTCGTCGAAAGCTATGAGGCGGTCGGCGATCTGGCGGAAACGATCGCGTTGCTGTTGCCGCCGCCTGCCGCGCCGGTTGAACGCAGCCTGAGTGACTGGCTGCTGAATCAGCTGCTGCCGCTGCGTGGTCTGCCGTCCGACGAGTTGTCGCTGCGGCTGCGGCGGCAATGGAACGAACTGCCCGCTGCCGACCGCTTTGTCCATCTGAAGCTGATCACCGGCGCTTTCCGCGTCGGGGTGTCCAAGCTGCAGGTGACGCAGGCGCTGGCGGCCGTCAGTGGCGTCGACGCCAAGCAGGTGGCCCAGCGGCTGATGGGCTACACGCGGATCGGGGCGATGCCTTCGGCAGAAGATTTTTCTGCCCTGGTGGTGCCCGGCGAAGCAACAGCGCTCAGCGGTCAGCCGTTTCCATTCTTCCTCGCCCATCCGTTCAATCAGCCGCTGGCCGCGTTTGACGCACTGCTTGGCGCGCCGAGCGACTGGCTGATCGAATGGAAGTGGGATGGCATCCGCGCCCAGTGGGTGCAGCGCGGCGGCGCGGTTTCGGTCTGGTCGCGCGGCGAGGAGTTGGTCAGCGAGAGCTTCCCGGAACTGTTGGCGCTCGATCTGCCGGACGGCACGGTGCTGGACGGCGAAATCCTGGTCTGGCGTGATGGGCAGGTTCAGTCCTTTGCCGAACTGCAGCGGCGGCTCGGTCGCAAGGCGCTGGGGCCGAAGTTGCTGCGCGACCTGCCGGTCGTGCTGTGCGCCTATGACCTGCTGGAAAGCGAGGGCATCGACCGCCGCGCCGAGCCCCAGCACCAGCGCCGCGCCCGGCTCGAAGCGCTGCTGGCCGCCCACCCGCAACCGGGCTTGCAACTCAGCCCGCTGCTGAGTGGCGAGAGCTGGGGGGCGCTGGCGATCCATCGCGCGCAAGCCCGCGCGATGGGCGTCGAAGGCCTGATGCTCAAGCAGCGCGGCGCGGCCTATGGCGTCGGCCGGACCAAGGATGTGGGCACCTGGTGGAAATGGAAGCTCGATCCGCTGAGCGTCGATGCGGTGCTGATCTACGCGCAGCGCGGCCACGGGCGGCGGGCAAGTCTCTACAGCGACTACACCTTCGCCGTCTGGAACGGCGCGCCGGACGATCCGGCGCGCCAGCTCGTGCCCTTTGCCAAGGCCTATTCGGGCCTCACCGACGCCGAGATGCACCAGGTTGACGCCATCATCCGCAAGACCACGGTGGAGAGCTTCGGCCCGGTGCGCAGCGTGACGCCGACGCTGGTCTTCGAGCTGGGTTTCGAGGGCATCGCCCGCAGTCCGCGCCACAAGAGCGGTGTCGCCCTGCGTTTCCCGCGCATGCTGCGCTGGCGGCAGGACAAGCCCGTCGCCGAAGCCGACGAGCTGTCGTCGCTGCTGGCCTTGTTGTCGTGACGCCGGCCGCCTGGCTCGCTGCTCGCGGCTGGAAGCCTTTTGCCTTCCAGCGCGACGTCTGGCGGGCGATAAAGCAGGGCCAGAGTGGCCTGCTGCATGCGAGCACCGGCAGTGGCAAGACCTTGGCGATCTGGCTGGGCGCGCTGCAGGCCTTTGCCAAATCCAAGGTCGCCGGCAAGACCGCGCCGCCGTTGACGGTGCTTTGGATCACCCCGATGCGCGCGCTGGCGGCCGACACGCTCTTGGCCCTGCGCGCGCCACTCGCCGACTTGGCGCCGCAATGGACCAGCGCCCTGCGCAGCGGCGACAGCACGAGCGCCGAGCGCAGCGCGCAGGCCAAGCGCCTGCCGACCGTGCTGGTCACCACGCCGGAAAGTCTGACGCTCTTGCTCGCCCGCGCCGATGCGCGCGAGGTGCTGCAACACGTCAAGTTGACGGTCGTCGATGAATGGCATGAGCTGCTGGGCAACAAGCGCGGCGTGCAGCTGCAGTTGGCGCTGGCGCGGCTGCGGCAGTTCAACCCGGCGCTGCTCAGCTGGGGCGTGTCGGCCACCTTGGGCAATTTGCCCGAGGCCTTGTCGGCGCTGGTCGGCGTGGCGGTTGACAACGCAGTGACGGTCCACGGCGCCTCGGCGAAGAAGCTCGTCATCGACACCTTGCTGCCCGAGCGCGCCGAGCGCTTTGCCTGGGCCGGCCACCTGGGCTTGCGCATGTTGCCCCAGGTCGTCCAGGCGATCGACGAGAGTGCCTCGACCCTGGTTTTCACCAACACCCGCGCCCAGGCCGAGCGCTGGTATCAGGCGCTGCTGGAGGCGCGGCCTGACTGGGCCGGGGTGATCGCGCTGCACCACGGCTCGCTGGACAAGGCGGTGCGCGAATGGGTGGAGGCGGGGATGAAGAATGGCAGCGTGCGGGCGGCGGTCTGCACCTCCAGCCTCGATCTGGGCGTGGATTTTCTGCCGGTCGAGCGGGTGCTGCAGATCGGCTCGGCCAAGGGCGTGGCGCGGCTGATCCAGCGCGCCGGGCGCAGCGGCCATGCGCCAGGCCGGCCCTCGCGGATCAGCCTGGTGCCCACGCACAGCCTGGAGCTGGTCGAGGCCGCCGCTGCCCGCGCCGCCGTGCTGGCCGGGCAGATCGAGCCACGCCCCGTGCCGCAGCAACCGCTGGATGTACTGGTTCAGCATCTGGTGACCGTCGCGCTCGGTGGCGGCTTCACGGCCGACGCGCTGTATGCCGAGGTGCGCACGACGGGCGCCTATCACGACCTGAGCCCTGAGGCTTGGCAGTGGGCGCTGAACTTCGTCCGCCAGGGCGGCGAGTCGCTGGCGGTCTACCCCGATTACCAGCGCGCCGCCCCCGATGAGTTGGGTGTCTGGCGCGTGCCGGATGCGCGCTTGGCGCGTCGCCACCGCGTCAACATCGGCACCATCGTCAGCGACGCCAGCATGACGGTGCAGTTCGTCAATGGGGCCAAGGTCGGCACGGTGGAGGAGGGCTTCATCGCACGGCTCAAGCCAGGCGACGGCTTCAGCTTTGGCGGCCGGCTGCTGGCGCTGGTGCGCGTCCATCAGATGACCGCTTATGTGAAGCGCGCCAGCAAGGGCAGCGCACTGATCCCGCGCTGGAACGGCGGCAAGTTGCCGCTGTCCAGCACCCTGGCCGACGCCGTGCTGCGCGAACTGGCTGCCGCCGACGCGGGCCGCTTCGACAGCCCCGAGATGCGTTGTGTGCGCCCGCTGCTGGACTTGCAGCGCGAGCGCTCGGCGCTGCCGACGCCGGATCGACTGTTGGGCGAAACCTTCAAGAGCCGCGACGGCCATCATCTCTTTCTCTATCCCTTTGCCGGGCGCAACGTCCATTTGGGCCTGGCCAGCCTGCTCGCCTGGCGCGCCGCGCAGGCCGAGCGCGGGACGTTCTCGATCGCGGTCAACGACTACGGCTTCGAGCTGCTCAGCGCCAAGCCGGTTGATTGGGCCGCGCGGCTGTCAGGCTGGCTGGCCGTGCCGGTGGACGTGGCCGAAGTGTTGGCCGGCTTGAACGCCACCGAGCTGGCGCGACGACGCTTTCGCGAGATCGCCCGCATCGCCGGCCTGATCTTCCAGAGCCACCCGGGCGAGAACCGCAGCAACCGACAGCTGCAGGCCTCGTCCTCGCTGTTCTTCGAGGTGTTTCAGAAATACGATCCCGGCAACCGCCTGCTGGCCCAGGCCGAGCAGGAGTTGCTGAACTTGGAACTGGATGTGCAGGCGCTGTCAGGGGTGCTGGCGCGCCTGCAGTTGCAGTCGCTCAAGCTGGTGGACTTGAGCAAGCCTTCGCCGTTGGCCTTCCCGCTGATGGTCGAGCGGTTGCGCGAGCGCCTGAGCAATGAGTCGCTGGCTGACCGGATCGCGCGCATGGTGGCAGACGGGGAGGGCGGCCCGTGAAACTGCTGCTGGCGGGCGAGCCGGTGGCGTTGCTGGCGGAGAAGGCGCTGTGGTGGCCGGCCGAGCGCACGCTGTTCATTGCCGATCTGCACCTTGGCAAGGCCGCCAGCTTTCGGTCCTTGGGCCAGCCTGTGCCCAGCGGCACGACGCAGGACAATCTCGACCGGCTCAGCGCCTTGGTCGATGGCCATGGCGCTGAGCGCATCGTTTTCCTCGGTGATTTCTTGCATGCCGCCGCCGCCCAGCGGGCCGGCGTCCTGAACCCCGTGCGGCAATGGCGCGCCCGGCATGCCGGTGTGCGCTGCGTGCTGGTGCGCGGCAACCATGACAGCCATGCGGGTGATCCACCGGCCGACCTGCAGGTCGGTGTCGTCGACGAGCCCTATCCATTGGGCCCCTTCGCCGCCTGCCATCATCCGCAGCGGGTGGCAGCAAGACTGGTGCTCGCCGGTCACCTGCATCCTACCGTCACGCTCACCGGCCCGGCGCGTGACCGTCAGCGTTTGCCGGCCTTCTGGCTCGCCGATGGCCTGCTGGTGTTGCCGTCGTTCGGCGCGTTCACCGGCGGCAGCCGCCAGCCGGCACCGGCGGGCGCACGTTCCTTCGCCGTCGGCGGCGGGCGGGTCTGGCCGGTCGGGGCCTGACTGCTGTGCAGGCGGCATGGCCTGCGACTCATAGGGTTCGCTGACCAGCACATCGGTGAAGCGATCGATGTCACGACCCCATACGCTCAGGGCATTAGCTGCGAAAAATCCCATCGACTTGCGGCCGCCAGCCAGGCTGACGTGCAACTGGATGTTCGGGTCCATGGTGAACCGACGCACCCAGTCGGCGACTTGGTCAGTCGCCAGTGCGTTGTCGGCTGCGCGGCGGATGCTCTTGGCGCTCAAGACCCGCTTCGCGCAAGCGGTCGAGCAGGCCGGCTTGGCGCGAGGTGGGTGACTGAATCGCTGCGGTCACGACCTCGGCGCTGGCGCAGATCGACACCCGGTGTCTGGCGCGCGTGACTGCGGTGTACAGCAGTTCGCGCGAGACGACTCGGCTTCGCTGCGCGGGCAGCAGCACCAGTACTTCGTCGAATTCCGAGCCCTGTGATTTGTGCACGGTCATCGCAAATGCGGTCTGGTGCACAGGCAGACGAACCGGCGCTACCGCGCGCAGGCCGCCTGTGGCGTCAGCGAAGTAGACCATCAGGTCGCCCTGTTCGTTGGGCAGGCTGATGCCGATGTCGCCGTTGAATAGTTTGAGCACATGGTCGTTGCGCAGCACCATCACCGGTCTGCCCGCGTACCACGGGTCGCGCGGGTCAGTGCGCTGTGCCCGCGGCAACTCGTTCAGCGCCTCTCGTGCATGGCGGGTCACCCGCTCGTTGAGGCTGACGACGCCGCGCGGCCCTTCGTGCACCGCACACAGCACCCGGAATTTGCCGAAGGCCTCGGTGATGGCTGATGCGTCTTGCGGATCTCGGCGCACGGCCTCGAGGTAGGGCTCATAGCCTTGCAGCATCCGGTCCAAGCTGGCTTGGGCTGGCATCGTGGCGCCGTCATCCAGCCAGCGGACCGAGCCGTCGCTGTTCCCGCCGCCACCATTGCCAACAGCACGGTTACTGCCGCTGCTGCCCGTACTGCGCTTCAACGAGTCGATCGCCTGTTTCGATCGTGCGCCGTTGATGTCGCCTGCGAGCCTGGCAATACTTGAGTCGGCGGCGAATCGAAAATTGCGGCTTAACCAAGTCGCGGTATCGCGCAAAGCGCTGGCGCGTATCGCCGCCGGTGGCACGATCTGCGCCTCATCAATGCCGCACAGTTGCGCGATGTCGTTTCGGCAATCGTCGCTCAGCGTCGGGTCGGCGCTGAGATCGGAGAACACCGCGCCGGCTTCGACGGCCGAGAGCTGGTCTTTGTCGCCTAGCAGGATGATCCGGGCGGTCTCCGGCACGGCCTCTAGCAACTGGGTCGCCAGCGCTAAGTCCAGCATCGAGGCCTCGTCGACGACCAAGGCGTCGATCGCGAGCCGGTTGCCGGCGTGGTGGATGAATCCGTCTGGCCTGACGCCCAGCAGCCGATGGATCGTGAACGAATCTGCGGGCAGCCTGTCGCGGATTGCCGGTGGCAGGTGCGCTGAGCGCGAGCGGATCGCTTCGGTCATCCGCGCTGCGGCCTTGCCGGTAGGTGCTGCCAGCGCGATGCGGCAATCCGGTTGCTGTGCAATCAGGCAGGCCAGCAGGTTGACCACCGTGGTCGTCTTGCCGGTGCCTGGCCCGCCGCTGATGACCGTCAGCCGTTGGCGCAAGGCCAAAGCGGTGGCCACTCGCTGCCAATCGGGCGGACCCTGCGTCGCACCGATCTCAGGCGGCTGATCGTCGACCTGCGAATCTGTCAGCCAGTCGACCTGTTCCGAGCTCTGTTTGGGTGCTTGCGGTGCCGCTTTCGATGCCGTGTTCGGTGCAGTGTTCAGTGCCGTGTTCGCTGCTATTCGCGGCGGCGCGTCCGCCGGTTGTTGGAACAGCGCGCTGAGCTGCTCGCGGGTGGCCAAATCGACCATCACTGGCTCGGATGAGGACGCTCGCATCAGTCGCTGTGCGAGCCGCCGCTCGTAGTCGAAATAGCGGTGCAGGTAGAGCCGGTCTTGGTCGTCCAGGATCATCGGCATCGCGCCCACGGCCTGCGGCGTGCCGATCAGTCCCGAGGCGAGCAAGTCGGCGCGCAGCGTCGCGATACTAGGGCTCGGGGTCAGCACCCTTGTCAGATCCGCCAGCGACAGGCAGACATGGCCGTCGCTGGTGGCCAGGCTGAGCTCGAACGCCGCTTGCTTGACGGTGGCCAGATTCAAGCCGGGCCGGCTGCCCGCATCGATTCCCTGGAGTTTTCTGGCCCATTGCTCGACATGGCTGGCAAAGCCCAGCGCCAGTTGCCGGGTCGGGGAGTCGTTGTCGTGTGCCTTGTCGTTCATGTGGCGCCCGTCATGCACTGTCCATCAAGGCCGACAGCGCCTCAATCGTTTGCTGCGCCGGTCGATGGGCATAGACGCCACAAGGCTGTCCCTGCGCATCACGCCAGTCAGGCCGCACGCCACGCACGAACAGGTAGAGCACGCCGCCGACATGCTGCTCATATTCGTAGTTAGGAATGCGTTGCTGAAGGTAGCGGTGCACGGCCACCATGTACAGCAGGTATTGCAGGTGGTAGCCGTTGCGGGCCATCGCTTGTGTCATCGCTTGCTGGCCGTAATCGGCGGGATCCAAACCCAGGTGATTGGACTTCCAGTCGAGGACGTAGAAGCGCCCGCCTTGCTCGAAGACCAGGTCGATGAAGCCGCGCAGATAGCCTTCCAGGCTGCCGAAAACCAGCGGCGGTACCGGATAGCCCTGCTGCTGCATCAACGTGGCGAGCCGGCTCGCACTCAGCCTCTTGGTCGGCAGGTTGAACTCGAGTTCGACCAGGCGACGCCTGCGCGGCAAACCAGCCAGCGTCGCTGCGCCGGGCAGTGCGGTGTTGAGCACATCGCGCAGCATGTTGGTGATCATCTTCGGCGGCAGCGTGGCGTCGCCTCCGGGCAGGCTTTGCGGCCGGTTGCCCAAGGCGGTATGGATCACCTCGGGCCAGCTGTCGGGGTCTTCGAAATCAATGCGCTCGAACACCTCATGCAGGCATTCGCCGGGGACCGACCCGCGCGGGAAGTTCAGGATGTCGTCGGCGGCAGGCAGGCTCGCGGGGTGCAGCGGCCTGGCGGCGTCGGTGTCAGGCGGCGGCAAGCGAAGATCGTGGTCGACCGCTGCGCCTTCGTGCCGGGCACCGTGCGCCAGGCTGCTGTAGCTGCCCAGCCACCAGCCTGTCGGTATTTGTGTCGGGGGT
>CANFPU010000034.1 GCA_947448955.1 Burkholderiales bacterium | reverse complement strand
TGGCGTCCCCTAGGGGATTCGAACCCCTGTAATCACCGTGAAAGGGTGGTGTCCTAGGCCTCTAGACGAAGGGGACAGACATCTTTACCGACTTGAACAGCGCCACCAATCTTTTCGCGGAACATCAAGCCCAAAGAAATGGTGGAGGTAAACGGGATCGAACCGATGACCTCTTGCATGCCATGCAAGCGCTCTCCCAGCTGAGCTATACCCCCGTAGATACCGCACTTACCTCTAAAACTCAATCTTGAAGTTTGCGCGCCATCACTTGCTGTTCAAGCTAGTCCATGACTGTAGCATGATTTTCAGAGCGATTGCAAGCGACTGAGCACCGTCGATCGATCAAACAGCGCCAACACGGCATCAACCGAGGGCGTCTGCGCCCGCCCACACAGCAACAGCCGCAGCGGAATCGCAAGTTGCGGCATCTTGAGCCGGTGTTCGGCCAGGCATGACTTGAGGGCTTGGCCAATCGCCGCCTTGTCCCAATCACAGCCCGCCAGCTGATCGCGCAGCGCCACCAAAGCTGCGCGAACCGCATCGGTCAGCAGCGGGGCCAGTTCGTCGGCCGGTGCGGCGACGGGCACGAAGTACATGCCCAGCCAGTCGGCCAATTCGACCGTCGTGTTGCAGCGGTCTTTGTAGAGCGAGCACATCGCCGCCAGCCGCGCATCAGCCGCCACCGTGACCCCGCGATTGGCCAACTGCGCGGCCACCAGCACGGCCAACCTGTCGTCGTCGGCAAGCTTGAGATGCTGGGCGTTGACCCAGGCCAGCTTGGCCGGGTCCCATTGCGCTGGACTCTTGGCAAGGTGGCTGCCGTCAAACCAATCCACCATCTGCGCCAAGCTGAACAGCTCTTCGTCGCCATGACTCCAACCCAGTCGCGCCAGGTAGTTGAGCATCGCCTCGGGCAAGTAGCCGGCCTGTTCGTAAGCCGTGACACTGACCGCGCCGCGGCGCTTGGACAGCTTCTGACCATCATCGCCCAGGATAATCGGGCAGTGCCCGAATCGCGGCAACGGCGCGCCCAGCGCGTGGAACAAGTTGATCTGCCAAGGCGTGTTGTTGATGTGCTCGTCGCCACGAAACACGTGGCTGATCGCCATGTCCCAGTCGTCGACGACAACCGCAAAATTGTAGGTCGGCACCCCCAAGGCGCTGGCTGCCGAACCCTCGGCCGCCGGACGCAGCAGGATCAGGTCATCGATCTCATGGTTGGAGATGCTGATGCTGCCCTTGACGAGATCGTCCCAGCTGACGATACCGTCGACTGGGTTGGCAAAGCGCACCACCGGCTGGACGCCAGCGGGTACCGGCGGCAACGGCTTGCCCGGCGCAGGCCGCCAGCGGCCGTCGTAATGGGTCTTGACGCCGCGCTCGCGCTGGGCTTCGCGCATCGCGTCCAGTTCCTCGGGCGTGCAGTAACAGCGGTAGGCGGTGCCAGCAGCCAGCATCTGCTCGATCACGGCGTGGTAACGCGCCAGCCGCTGCATCTGGTAGATCGGCCCTTCGTCATAGTCCAGCCCGAGCCAGCGCATCGAGTCGAGAATCTGGCTGACCGAGTCCTGTGTCGAGCGCGCCACATCGGTATCCTCGATGCGCAGCACAAACTCGCCGCCAAAGTGTCGGGCATAGGCCCAGGAATAGAGCGCGGTACGCGCCGTTCCGAGGTGAAGAAAACCCGTCGGCGACGGTGCGATTCGGGTCCGGACAGGGCTTGTCGAACCCATCACAGCGTTACCAAGCCGCGCAGCAGATCGGCCTTCAGGTCTTCGACATCATCCAGACCCACCGCCAAACGAATCAAGCCCTGCGCAACGCCTGCTGCCTGGCGCTGGACCTCGGTGAGGCGGCCGTGCGAGGTGCTGGCCGGGTGGGTGATGGTGGTCTTGGTGTCGCCAAGGTTTGCGGTGATCGAGCAGATCCGGGTGTGGTCGATCACCGCAAAAGCGTTGGCTCGCGCCGCGACTGCGCCCTCGCCACGCACCACAAAACTCACCACCGTGCCCCCCAGACCGCCCTGCTGGACCATCGCCAACGCATGCTGCGGGTGCGAAGCCAGGCCAGGGTAGAACACCCGATCGACCTGGGTCTGGGCCTCCAGCCACGCTGCGAGCTGAAAGGCGCGCGCACTCTGCTCGCGCATGCGGATCGACAGGGTTTCCATGCCTTTGAGCACGACCCAGGCGTTGAACGGCGACAAGCTCAGTCCGCAAGACCGCATCACCGGCACCAGTTGCTGGTCGATCAGTTCCTGCGGACCACAGACTGCGCCGGCAATCACCCGGCCCTGACCGTCTAGGTACTTGGTGCCGGAGTGAATGACGAAGTCGGCGCCGTACTCGACAGGTCGCTGCAGCGCAGGCGAGCAGAAACAGTTGTCCACCGCCAACCAAGCGCCACCCGCATGGGCGATGTCGGCCAGCGCACGGATGTCGCAGACCTCGGTCAGCGGATTGCTCGGCGTTTCTGCGAACAGCAAGCGGGTATTGGGCTGGATCGCCGCACGCCACTCGGCCAGGTCGGTCTGCGAGACGAAAGTGCTCTGAACGCCGAACTTGCCAAACTCACTCTGCAGCAGCTTGATGGTCGAACCGAACACGCTGCGCGAGCACACCACATGGTCACCCGCCTTGAGCAGACCCATGACCAGCAGCGTGATCGCCGCCATGCCGCTGGAGGTCGCGATGCAGCCACTGGTGCGCTCGAGAGCGGCCAGACGGCGCTCCATCATCATCACCGTTGGGTTCGAAAACCGGCTGTAGGTGAAGGCCTCTTCCTCATTGGCAAAGCGCGCCGCCGCGGTGGCAGCGTCGGGATGCACAAAGCTGCTGGTCAAGAACAGCGCCTCGCTGTTCTCGCCCCAGGCAGACGGGGGCAGGCCTTCGCGCACCGCGAGGGTGTCGGGCCGGACATCGGCGGGCAGCGCGACGCGCGGGATCTTCTTGGGGTTGGTTGGTTTCATGGTCATCAAGTCTCTGCCCGGCTTTGCAGCGTCAGGCGGGTTCGGTCACTGCTGTCTTCATCTTGCAGACGGGCTTCGATGCGCTGGGTTTCGATCGCCTCGAATTCGGCCAAGCTGATGTCGCCGGTGATGTAGCGGCCATCGAAGCAACTCGCCTCAAAACCCTGGATCGCCGGGTTGAGTGCCCCGACGACGCGCTTCATCACGTCGACGTCTTGATAGATCAGCGCATCGGCCCCGATGAACTCGCGGATCTGCTCCTGCGTTCGGCCATGGGCGATCAGTTCATCCGGGGTGGGCATGTCGATGCCGTAGACATTGGGATAGCGCACCGGCGGCGCTGCAGAGGCCATGTAGACGCGGCGCGCACCGGCCTCGCGCGCCATTTGCACGATCTCCTTGCTGGTGGTGCCGCGAACGATCGAATCATCGACGAGCAGCACATTGCGACCCTTGAACTCGACGCCGATCGCGTTGAGCTTCTGCCGCACGCTCTTCTTGCGCGCCTGCTGTCCCGGCATGATGAAGGTGCGGCCGACATAGCGGTTCTTCACAAAACCTTCGCGGTACGGTTTGCCGATTTTTTGCGCCAACTGCATCGCTGACGGCCGGCTTGACTCGGGGATCGGGATCACCACGTCGATGTCGCTGGGCGGCATGGTATTGATCACGCGCTGCGCCAGACTCTCGCCCAGGTTCAGACGCGCCTGGTAGACCGAGATGCCGTCGATCACCGAATCCGGCCGCGCTAGGTAGACATATTCGAACATGCAGGGATGCAGCGACGGCGCCTCGGCGCACTGCTGGCTGTGCAGTTGACCGGCGGTATCGATGAAGATCGCCTCGCCCGGCGCCACGTCGCGAATCACCTGGTGCCCCGTGCCTTCGAGCGCCACCGTTTCGCTGGCCAACATCACGGTCTTGCCACCGCCCTCGGCAGCCGACAACGCGGCCTCGCCAAAAACCAGCGGCCGGATGCCAAAGGGGTCGCGAAACGCCAGCAAGCCATAGCCAGCGATCAGCGCGATCACCGCATAGGAGCCGCGGATCCGCCGATGCACCGCCCGCACCGCGC
This sequence comes from Burkholderiales bacterium, assembly GCA_947448955.1. Classification (GTDB taxonomy): domain Bacteria; phylum Pseudomonadota; class Gammaproteobacteria; order Burkholderiales; family Burkholderiaceae_C; genus Pseudaquabacterium. The sequence goes on along the minus strand of CANFPU010000034.1, from coordinate 25,236 downwards.
GGAACATCAACGCCGGCGTTAGCGGCACATCCCGACCAGCGAGTTCCATCTCGTGCGCCAGCACGTTGATCAGCACCTCGGTGTCGCTGCAGGTGTTGATGTGGCGGCGGTCGACGTCGAACAACTCTTGCTTGAGTGCTTGGGCATTGGTGAGGTTGCCGTTGTGCACCAGCACGATGCCGTAGGGCGCGTTGACGTAGAACGGCTGGGCCTCTTCTTCGTTGAAGGCATTGCCGGCGGTCGGGTACCGCACCTGACCCAGACCGACGGCGCCGGGCAGCGCGCGCATGTTTCGGGTACGGAACACGTCCTTGACCATGCCGCGAGCCTTGTGCATAAAGCACTGCGTGCCCTGCATCGTGACGATGCCGGCGGCATCCTGTCCGCGATGCTGTAGCAGCAGCAGCGCGTCGTAGATCAACTGGTTGACCGGCGCTTTGGAGATCACGCCAACGATGCCACACATGATGAGAAGTCCTGAGAATACGGGTGAAAGAGTCAGTCGGGCCGAATGCCTTGAACCGTCAAACCGGGAGGTGGCGTGCCATCTCAGCCGGCAACAAGGGTTTCAGCCACAACAGCACCTGACCCAGCCAAGCCGCACCCTGCGATGCCTGCCAAGGCGGCGAGCGCAGGACAGGCGTGAAGGCCACGATGGTCGCCAACACCAGCAACAAGGCCGAACCGCGCAACAGGCCAAAGCCAGCACCGAGCAATCGGTCGATCAAGGTCAGGGGTGTGGCATGCAGACCCATGCGCACCAGCTTGGCCAACAGCGACCAGGCGATCAGCATGCCGACAAAGGTCAGCACAAAAGCCAAACCCTGGTGCAAAGCCGTGCCCGGCGCGCCGATCGGCAAATAAACCGCCGCCTGCGGTGAAAAAATCTGCGCCACAACATAGGCCACGACCCCGCCGACCAGCGACATCAACTCGAAAACCAGACCGCGCCAAAGACCCACCAGCACCGAAAAGGCCAGCACAGACAACAGTGACCAGTCGACCCAACCCAACGCAGGCTCGAAGGTCACAGCGTGAGGATCGCCGCCGGCAAACCAGCGGCCCGTATCCGTGCTGCGGACTTGTCGGCCTCGGCCCGATTGGCAAACGGCCCGACCCGAACCCGGGTGCGCTTGCTACCCTCGACCTCGACCACCTGGGTGTAGGTCTTCAACCCCAACTTCTCGAGCTTGTGCCGCACCTCGGCGAGCTTGCCAGCATCCGCAAAGGCGCCGACCTGCACCACCACACGCGCGCTGGATACGATGGCCTCGCCTTCAAGCAGCGCGCGGGCCCGGCCACCATCGTCAGCCGGCTTTGCCGCAGGCGCCAGCGGCTTGGCAGGCATCAAGCCCGCTGCCGAGGCAGGGGTGGGCGTGGGCGTGGGCGTGGGCGTGGGCGCGGCCACAGGCGAGGATTTGCCCGGTGGCTTGAGTCCAGGCGCGGAGGCTGCCAACTCACGGCCTTCGTCGGCCGAGCGCTCGACGAGTTCAGCAGGCACACTGGCGACCTTGGCTGCGGGTGCGGCGACCGGCGCCGGTTCAGTGACCGGCGGTGGCAAAACCAACGCTGGCGCACCGTCCTTGCGTGGAATCTCGATCGGGATGTCGATCGCAATCGGTCGCGGCTGGTTTTCGAACAACAGCGGGAACCCGACCACACCGATCCCCAGCAACACGGAAGCACCGATCAAGCGGCGACGGGCGAGGGTTCGGGCGGCCGCGACGCCGTCAACCTCTGCCGGCGGTGTCACAGCGGCAGGCGCTTCGGACTTGCGCTTGAAATAAGACAGCAGACCCATGCGTGGCGGGCCGCAGCCGAGTGGGGTGAAATAACGGAGACGAACCTGGACTCGCCAAGCCGGCGGCCGGGGTCAAACTTGGCCCGACCCCAGATGCCGGGCTGCCAGTCTTGGCAAGCCGTTTTTCAGCACACCGCCCACGGTGAAGAAGGAGCCAAAGACCACGATTCTATCAGCCGGGTCGGCCGATGCCGCCGCCGCTTGCAGCGCCGATTCAGGGTCGGGATGCAGCGTGATACCGACCGCCCGACCAAGGCTGGCAGCACGCACCGCCGCCGCCAATTCAGTCGCGTCAGCCGCCCTCGCGGCGGGTAGATCGGCCAGGTGCCAATGGTCGACCAAGGGCGCGATATGCGCGAGCATCGTTGGCAGGTCTTTGTCGCGCATCGCCCCGAAGACCGCGTGTGTCTGGGGGAAAAAGCCCATCTGGTCGAGGTTGTTGGCCAGCGCAGCGACTGACTGCGGGTTGTGCGCCACGTCCAGCACCAGCGCGGGTTGGCCGGCGATGACCTGGAATCGGCCCGGTAGCTCGACCATGGCCAAGCCATTGCGTACCGCCTGGGCGTTGATCGGCAGTTGTTCACGCATTGCCTCAAACACCGCCAACACGCCGGCGGCATTGATCAACTGATTGGCACCACGAAGCGCCGGGTAAGCCAGGCCGTTGAAGCGCTGCTGCCGGCCGCGCCAAGCCCACTGCAACTTGTCACCCTGGAAGTTGTAGTCGCGACCCAGCAACCACAGGTCAGAGCCGACCGCATCTGCTCGCGCCTGCAGTGCGGCAGGCGGCACGGGGTCGCTGACGATGACTGGCTTGCCCGGGCGCATGATGCCGGCTTTTTCGAACGCAATTGCCTCGCGGTCGCTGCCGAGGAACTCGGTGTGGTCGAGCGCAATACTCGTGATCAGTGCGCAGTCGGCATCGACTGCGTTGACCGCATCGAGCCGCCCGCCCATGCCGACCTCCAGGATCACCAAATCGAGTGGCGCTACGGCCAGCGCACGCATGATGGCCAAGGTGGTGAACTCGAACCAAGTCAGGGTGACGCCGCGCCGCGCGGCTTCAACCGCCTCGAAATGCGCTTGCAGGGACTCGGCGCTGACCATCGCGCCATTGATACGGCACCGCTCCTCAAAGTGCACCAGATGCGGCTTGATGTAGGCACCAACCCGGTAGCCAGCCTGGAGCGCCACCGCCTCGAGCATCGCACAGGAGGAACCTTTGCCATTGGTCCCCGCCACACTGATGACCGGCACCGAGAAGCGCAGGTCCAGCCTGTCACGCACGGCCATCACGCGATCCAGCGTCATGTCGATGGTCTTGGGGTGCAACTGCTCGCAGTGGGCAAGCCAGTCGGCCAGCGTGGAGGGATGGCTCATTGGACTTTCAGAAACAGGCCCGGGCCCAAGCGGGCCCGGTGGGAGTGGCCACAAAAGGTGTCAAGCCACCGCATCAGCGCTTTGACGCTGCAGCATCGCGAGCAACTGCGCAACCGTCGAGCGCAGCTGACGCCGGTCGACAATTTGGTCAATCGCGCCCTTGCCGAGCAGGAATTCAGCGCGCTGGAAACCCTCGGGCAGTTTCTCGCGCACCGTGCTTTCGATCACCCTCGGTCCGGCAAATCCGACCAGTGCACGAGGTTCAGCGATCACCACGTCGCCCAGAAAGGCAAAGCTGGCCGACACGCCGCCCATGGTCGGATCGGTCAACACACTGATGTAGGGCAGCTTGGCCTTGGCCAGATGGGTCAGTGCGGCATTGGTCTTGGCCATCTGAAACAGGCTGAATAGGCCCTCTTGCATCCGGGCGCCCCCGGTGGCCGCGAAACACAAGAACGGCACTTTTTGCTCGATCGCAGACTCGACGCCACGCACAAAGCGCTCACCCACGACCGACCCCATCGATCCGCCCATGAAGTCGAATTCGAAGCAAGCGGCGACCAGCGGGACACTCATCACCGCGCCGCCGATCACGACCAAAGCATCGGTCTCGCCGGTGGTCTCCAACGCGACCTTCAGCCGCTCGGTGTATTTGCGGCTGTCCTTGAACTTCAGCGGATCGACCGGCAACACCTCCTGGCCAATCTCGTAGCGACCTTCTGCATCGAGGAATGCATCCAACCTGGCCCTGGCACCGATGCGGTGGTGGTGGCTGCACTTGGGACAAACATTGACGTTCTTCGCCAAGTCGGCGTTGTAAAGCACCGTCTCGCAGGCTGGGCATTTGATCCACAGGCCTTCGGGCACCGAACGGCGTTCGGTCGGATCGGTCTGCTGAATCTTGGGCGGTAGCAGTTTTTCAAGCCAACTCATCTTGCGCTCTCCAATATTTACAGCGTGTCGATCGCTTGTCGAATTTCGGCCATGAAGGCCTTGCCAGCGGCGGCGGCCGTGGATCGCGGCGCATCGTGCAGGATCTGCACCAGCCGAGAGCCGATCACCACCGCGTCTGACACTTGGGCCACAGCCCGAGCGGTCGACGCATCGCGAATGCCGAAGCCTACCCCAACCGGCACCTTGACATGGGCACGGATTCGCGGAATGGCTTGGGCCACCGCATCGGTGTCGAGGTGGCCTGCACCGGTCACGCCTTTCAGCGACACATAGTAGACATAGCCCGTGGCGATCAAACCGACCTCTCGGATGCGAGCCTCAGTGGACGTGGGTGCCAGCAAAAAAATCAGGTCCAGACCGGCCGCCTTCAGGTCTGCGGCGAAGACCTCGCACTCTTCGGGCGGATAGTCGACCACCAGCAGGCCGTCGACACCTGCGGCGGCCGCGTCGCGGATAAAACTGCCGACGCCATGCTTTTGGTCATAGCGCTCCACCGGGTTGGCATAACCCATCAGCACCACCGGGGTGCTGGTATTCCCGGCACGAAAGGAACGGACATAAGCCAACACCTGGGTCAGACCGATGCCGCGCGCCAACGAACGCTCGCTGGCTTGCGCAATCACCGGACCGTCGGCCATCGGGTCGGAAAATGGCACACCAAGTTCGATGATGTCAGCGCCGCCATCGGCCAGCGCCTGCATGATCTCGACCGTCGCGTCGACATCAGGGTCGCCGGCAGTGACATAGGGAATCAGCGCCTTGCGACCCTGGACTTTCAGCGCTTGCAGCGTCGCGGCAATCCGGCTCATCGCGTCACCTCGATGGTCTGCACACCGCCCTTGACCGATTGCCCTTTGCAAGACGGTCGACAGAAGAAGTCAGCGCCCGACAGGTCCGCCACGGTGCCGATGTCCTTGTCGCCACGGCCGGACAGGTTGACCAGCAGGTGTTGGTCGGGCCGCATCGTCGCGGCCAACTTCATGGCGTATGCCACCGCGTGGCTGGACTCCAGCGCCGGGATGATGCCCTCGGTACGGCACAGTCGATGGAAGGCTGACAGCGCCTCCTCGTCGGTGATGCCCACGTATTCGGCACGGCCGATGTCCTTGAGGAACGAATGCTCGGGGCCAACGCCGGGGTAGTCCAAGCCCGCAGAGATCGAGTGGGTCTCAGTGATCTGACCGTTGTCGTCCTGCAGCAAATAAGTGCGGTTGCCATGCAGCACGCCTGGGCTGCCGGCAATCAGGCTGGCTGAATGTTTGCCGCTGTCCAGCCCCATGCCCGCCGCCTCGACGCCGATCAAGCGCACCTTCTCATGCTGAATGTAAGGATAGAAGATGCCCATCGCATTGCTGCCACCACCGACGCAGGCGATCACCGCATCGGGTTGGCGGCCGATTTGAGCCGGCATCTGCACCAGACACTCGTCGCCGACCACGCGCTGAAAATCGCGAACGATCGTCGGGTAAGGATGCGGGCCGGCCACCGTGCCAATGATGTAGAACGTGTTCTCGACGTTCGTGACCCAATCGCGCAAGGCCTCGTTGAGCGCATCCTTCAGGGTCTTGCTACCGCTCTCGACCGGCACCACTTTGGCCCCCAACAGGTGCATGCGGTAGACGTTGGGGCTCTGCCGCAACACGTCAGCGCTGCCCATGTAAACCACGCATTCCATGCCATAACGTGCGCAGATGGTGGCAGTGGCCACACCGTGCTGGCCGGCGCCGGTCTCGGCGATCACGCGCGGCTTGCCCATGCGCTTTGCCAGCAAGGCCTGGCCGATGGTGTTGTTGATCTTGTGCGCGCCGGTGTGGTTCAAGTCCTCGCGCTTCAAATGGATCTGCGCGCCGCCAATCTCTCGGCTCATGCGCGCGGCGTGGTAGACCGGGCTGGGTCGACCGACGAAATGCGCCAACTCATGACGGTACTCGGCCATGAACTCGGCGTCTTGGCTGTAGCGCGCGTAAGCTGCCTTGAGTTCGTCGAGGGCATGGACCAAGGTTTCGGCGACGAAAGTGCCGCCATAAGGCCCGAAATGCCCCTGTGCATCGGGTTGTTGGTAATCGAACATTGGAAATTCCTGTGGTCAGCGCCTGGGCAGCCTCGCCGCCCGGCGTCATGGGTTCATTGCCAATCGTCGGCGATGCGTGAATCCGCTTCACGCACGGCCTGGCAAAACTGGCGCATCAGCGCCGCATCCTTCTGGCCTTTGGCGAACTCGACCCCGGAGCTCACGTCAACAGCCCAGGGCCGGACGTGCGTGATCCCAGCGATCACGTTTGCAGGATTCAACCCACCAGACAAAACGACTGGACGGGGCACGTGGCGCGGCACGAGTGACCAATCGAAAACCTTTCCACCGCCGCCGTAGCCCTCGACATCGGTGTCGAGCAAGATCCCGGCGGCGCTTGCATGAGCGACGGCGAAGTCTATCAAAGCAAATCCCGGCTTCATCCGCGCAGCGCGCAGGTAGGGCCGGCCGCTGGCCCGGAATATCGCTTCGCAGTGCGCCGACGACTCGTCGCCGTGGAACTGCAGAAGCGCGCCGGGAATGGACTGCACCGCGTCGTCGATCAACGCCGCGTCGGCATTGACGAACAGGCACACCGGCGTGACGAAGGGCGGCAGTCGCCGCGCCAGCTCGGCGGCCCGCGCCACCGTGACCGCCCGCGGACTTTTGGCATAAAGCACGAAACCGATCGCATCGGCACCCGCGTCTACGGCAGCGCTCAGGTCAGCCTCACGGGTCAGACCACAGATCTTGATGCGGGTGCGTTGATTCATTGGCTCGATCCCCAGGATTGCTCAAGGCAGCCAGTCCATGGCCGGGTTGTGCTCGGTCAGGCCAAGCGCGGGGTCGTAGTATGGCCCGGCAAAGTACAGACCCTCGGCAGCAAAGGTTGGCGCCGCTGCATCGCGGTTGCGCGCCGCCAGCACCTCGGCCAGCCAACCTGGCGATTGCCGGCCGCTGCCGACGGCCACCAGGCAGCCCATGATGTTGCGGACCATGTGGTGCAGAAAGGCCGAACCGTCGACATCGAAGCGCCAATAAGCGCCGCGCCGGCTGATCTGCAGCGAGCGCAAGGTCTTGATCGGGCTGCGGGCTTGACATTCGGAGGATCTGAAGCTGCTGAAGTCGTGCTCGCCGATCAAATGCTCGGCCGCCTGACGCATGGCCTGCGCATCGAGCGGACGAAAGACCCACCCCACGCTACCGTCCTCGAGCGCAGGTCGAACGGCAGACTCCAGCAACAGGTAGCGGTAGCGCCGGCCCTGCGCTGCGTATCGGGCATGGAAGTCTGCCGGCACCGCCGCGCACCACTGCAGCGCGATGTCGGACGGCAGGTAGCGGTTGGTGCCGCGCACCCAGGAGAAGGGCTCGCGCGTGACCGGGCTGTCGATGTGCACCACTTGGTTGAACGCATGGACGCCAGCGTCGGTGCGGCCGGCGCACCAGGTCACCATCGGCGCGTCGACGAAGCGTGACAGTGCGCGCTCAACTTGATCCTGCACCGTGCGGCCACCAGGCTGGCGCTGCCAGCCCTGGTAAGCCGTACCGCGGTAGCTGATGCCCAGCGCCAGTCGGGTGGTCATGGATTCAAGCTCAAACCGACATTATCGAGCGAGTGTCCCATCCTGTCGGTGCGGCCAGCCAGACTCGCTCATCAACGCTCAGCGATGCAGGCGCAGCGTTACCGGATCGAATCTGGTCGGCACCAGGCCGACAACCATCAAACCATCGCGTCGAGCATCGCTTGCGCTCGGTCGCGCAAGTCGCCACTGGCTTTGACCAGCAGTTCCTCCAGCAGGTCACGGGCGCCGTCGAGATCCCCGATCTGGCGAAACTCTTCGGCCAACTCAAACTTGCGCAGCAGCGGATCACCGCTCGCGAAATCGTCCACAGGGCCCACGGCGATCGAGTCGCCCTGCCCCAGCAAGCCCGACGAAACCTCCGGGAAACGGCTGAAGTCCAGCACGGTATCCCCTGCCTCGTCGAGCGCACCGGGCTTGGTGTCACCGTCCTCATCCTCCCCTTCGTCGAGCGTCATCGCCAACGCATCGCCATCGAGCGATGGCGCGCGCGGCATGGCGTCATCTGATGGCGCAGGCGGTCGATCCTCCAATTCGAAATCCAGCCCCAAGTCAACCGACGGCGAAGCCCCGGCGGCTTGCTGCAAGGTCAAATCGTCAGAGATCGTGTCAAGGTCGAGGTCGAGATCCCCCGCGGCGAGCCCAGGCCGACCCAAATTCTCAGCCTCCTGGACCGATTCGCCGAGCACAAGACCCGTCGCGCTGGCGCCTGCCGGTCCGCCCACCAAGGCTAGATCCTGTTGGCTTCGGGGCTCGGGTGGTGCCGCAGATTGGTACAGCGCATTGTCCGGGTCGAACTGCTGACCCAGAGACTGCGCCCGCGCCCAGTCTTCGCCCGCACCATGGCTCATCGCCAGGAGCTCGGTGGCGAGCAACTCAAACGCTTGGGTGTCACGCCGCTTGGCATAGAGCTCCAGCAGCTTGCTGCGAACCGCCATCCGTTCGGGTGCGTTGCGCAACGCCTCCTTGAGGATTTCCTCGGCCTGCAGTTCGCGACCGTAAGCCAGGTAAACCTCGGCCTCGGCCACTGGATCGACATCGCCGATCGCATCGATCTGGCTCAGCGAATAGCCCAGCGTGCTCTCGCGCGTCGCCTCGCGGGTGTCGACCTGCTGACCGCCACTGGCACCGAAGAAGGCGTCGGCTTGCGCTCGGCTTGAGAGAAACGAGGTCTCACCAGCCGCTTTGCCAAACCGCCCACGCAGTCGCCAGGCGCCAACACCCGCCAGCAACAAGGCCAGCACGCCCGCACCCGGCAGCAACCAGGACTTTGCAGCCAGACGGTCGATCATCGCGCCTTGGGCGGGGTCAGCAGGCCATGGCGCGCTGGCAGCTGATGGCGAAGAAGCCGCGCCACCCGCGGGCGCCTGGTTGATCGATGGGTTGGCCGCTGGGTTGGCCGCTGCCGCACCTTGCCGGAGCACTTTCAGCGCCTCGACATTGCGCGAGAGTTCGGCCACCCGAGCCGCGTTGTCCCGGCTTTCGGCCGCCCTGGCGATCTCGGCCTCTGGCGTGGACGCGGCGCCGCCACTGAGCTTGAGCTTGTCTGGTGAGGCAGCCCCAGACTGTTTGCGGTCATCGACCGCGGCCCGCAGCTTGCCTTGGGCTTGGCGGCCAGGCTCTTGAGCCTGGGCCTGCGGCGCACCCTGGGCCAAGCGGCTGCGGTAAGCGCCAAAATCAATGCTCTGCGCACTGATCAACCGCTGAAGATCGGCGCTGCTGAGGTCACGAACTTCGTCGGCCGTGGGCACCGCGAGCACCACACCGGCACGCAAGCGGTTGACGTTGCGCTCGATGAAGGCCTCCGGGTTGGTGCGGTACAAACCGACCAACATCTGGTCCAACGACACCCCAGGTCCCTGCAGGCGGCCGGCCACGCCATAGAGCGTGTCACCAGGACGCACCGGATAGCGCTGGCCGGTCGATGACACCGCGGGCTCTGGCACCACAGCATCGGGCTTGATCGGCTTGGCGGGCTTGGCCGGCAGAGCCGGAATGGCGGGCATCGCCTGCGCGGCGGGCCGGGGCGATGCCGCGACCGCCGCAGGCCCGGTCGCATCGGCGGGCGCGGCGGGCAGAGCTTTGGGCGTTGCAGCCATTGGCGCAGCACTGATCACCGGGGCAACAGGCGCTTGCGCCGACGACGCCCCGCGAGCACCCGGGGGATCGAACAGCAGCGTGAACTCTCGCACCAAACGGCCAGAGGTCCAGTTCAACTCAAGGATCAGCTCAATGAACGGCTCCTGCACTGCGCGATCGCTGCTCAGGCGAAGCGAGGCACGACCATCGGCACCGGGCACCACCACAGCCCGGGTACCTGCCAGCACCGCGCTGTAATCGACCCCGGCTTGCCGATAAACGTCGGGCGATGCGATGCGCACCGACAGCGAGGCCAACTCCTCGGCCGAAATGCTGAGCAGGTCAATCTCGGCTCGCAGACCCTCGCCAAGTGCGGACTGCACGTTGAGCCGACCCACGCCGAGCGCCTGCGCGTCGAAGACCGAGGCACCCAAGACCGCCAGCGCAGACAGGACCCGCGCGGTTCGGGAAATGAACGACAGGCGGTATTTCAAAGCGACTCCACAACAGCGCGCCCTCGACAGGCCGGTTGCCAAGGTGACTGGCTAGACCCCACTGGGGCGCCAGGACAAGCAAGGCAAGACAAGCCCAAGATGATCCCCCTAAACCCAGCCGTACCGAATGGAAAAAGCCCGGCGACAAACCAACAAGACCCACCTTGCCCAACGTTTGCACGATATTGCAGACGAAAACCCAATCACTGATGTTGCCATGTCAACCCCCACCCATCGACGCCAAGCCCTGACGACAGTCGCTGCCACAGAGCCCACCGCCGGGCGAGCGCCCACACTTTGCGGCGACCGTCCAGGCCTCAGACCAGCGCAGGCTGGCCGCCACCCTGGCCTGAGACTTCGATCAGGATTCGATCAGGATTCTCAGCATGCGCCGCAGCGGCTCGGCTGCGCCCCACAGCAACTGGTCGCCGATTGTGAAGGCGCCAACATATTCAGGACCCATGGCCAGCTTGCGAACGCGGCCGACGGGAATCGTCATCGTGCCGGTCACGGCCACTGGCGTCAGGTCACGCAAAGTGTCCTCCCGGTTGTTGGGCACCAGCTTGACCCAAGCATTGTCGGCCGCAATCATGGCTTCAATCTCGGCCAGCGGTACGTCACGCTTGAGCTTGAAGGTCAGCGCCTGGCTGTGGCAGCGCATCGCGCCGACCCGCACGCAGAAACCGTCCACGGGCACAGCCGCTGATCCAAAGCCCTCACCCTGCCCGAGGATCTTGTTGGTCTCGGCCATGCCCTTCCACTCTTCCTTGGACACGCCCCAACCGGGCTCATCCCGGCTCTTGCCGATACCCAGGTCCTTGTCGATCCAAGGGATCAGCGAGCCGCCCAGCGGCACGCCGAAATTGGTGGTCTCGGCCGTCGATAGCGCGCGTTGGGTGGCAATCACCTGGCGGTCAATCTCGAGGATGGCGCTGTTGGGGTCGTCCAGCAACTCGCGCACGGCGGCGTTGAGCGTGCCGTACTGCGTCAGCAATTCGCGCATGTGCTGGGCGCCACCGCCAGAGGCCGCCTGATAGGTCTGGGTGCTCATCCACTCGACCAGGCCAGCCTTGTAGAGCGCGCCCACGCCCATCAGCATGCAACTGACGGTGCAATTGCCGCCAATCCAGTTGCGCCCACCCCGGGACAAAGAGGCCTGGATCACCGGCAGATTCACTGGGTCGAGCACGATCACCGCATCGCCAGCCATGCGCAGCGTCGAGGCCGCGTCGATCCAATGACCGGTCCAGCCCGCCGCCCGCAGCTTGGGGAAGACCTCGCTGGTGTAGTCGCCGCCCTGGGCCGTGACGATGACGTCGCAGCGCTTGAGCGACGTGATGTCGAACGCGTCCTGCAACCGGGTCTCGTTCTTGGCCTGGTCGGGCGCTGCGCCGCCGGCGTTGCTGGTCGAGAAAAACAGCGGCTCCATCAGCGCGAAGTCTGATTCGGCCTGCATCCGATCGATCAGCACCGAGCCGACCATGCCGCGCCAGCCCACCAGGCCGACGAGAGGGTTCTTGGCAATTGCCATGTCAGTTCACCTTGGTTTCTTCATCTCGGGACCCCCGCTTGCCCGGCTCGTTTCGCCGGGGTCCAGTGAGGCGAGACGATCCGGAGCTGACTAGCTCTTGGTCATCGACGTGGTTTTGCCCGACAGCGCGGCGACGACTGCATCGCCCATCTCGCGCGTGCCCACCCGCTGCGTGCCTTCAGACCAAATATCACCGGTTCGCAAACCTGCAGTCAGCACCGCGCTGACCGCGGATTCAACCCGGTCGGCGGCTTCGGTCTGGTTCAAGGTGTAGCGGAGCATCATGGCAAGCGACAGGATTGTAGCGAGCGGGTTGGCCACGCCCTTGCCGGCGATGTCGGGCGCGCTACCGTGGCTGGGCTCGTACAAGCCCTTGTTGTTCCGGTCCAGCGACGCCGAAGGCAACATGCCGATCGAGCCGGTCAGCATCGCCGCGGCGTCTGACAAGATGTCGCCGAACATGTTGCCCGTGACCACCACATCGAAAGCCTTGGGCGCCTTGACCAATTGCATCGCGGCGTTGTCGACGTACATGTGATCCAGCGCCACATCAGGGTACTGGGCATGGACCTCGGTGACCACATCCTTCCAGAACTGGAAGGTCTCGAGCACGTTCGCCTTGTCGACCGAGGTGACCTTGCCGCCCACGCCGCCAGCGCGACGGCGCGCGGCCTGGAAAGCCACATGGGCAATGCGCTCAATCTCGGGCCGGCTGTAACGCATCGTGTCGAACGCTTCCTCGGCACCGGGGAAATGGCCGTCGATCGCGACGCGTCGCCCCCGCGGCTGGCCGAAGTAGATGTCACCGGTCAGCTCGCGGATGATCAAGATGTCCAGGCCGGCCACCAGCTCAGGCTTGAGCGACGAGGCCTGGGTGAGCTGCGGATAGCAGATCGCGGGTCGGAAATTGGCGAACAGGCCCAAGTGCTTGCGCAAGCCCAGGATGGCCTGTTCAGGCCGCAGCGGGCGGTCGAGCTTGTCGTACTTCCAGTCGCCGACAGCACCGAACAGCACCGCGTCCGCGGCCTTGGCAAGGTTCAGCGTCGATTCGGGCAAGGGGTGGCCATGGGCCTCGTAGGCTGCGCCTCCGACCAGCGCCGTCTCGGTCTCGAAGCCCAGGTCCAGCACGCCCAGCACCTTGACGGCCTCGGCAACGATTTCGGTGCCGATGCCGTCGCCGGGCAGGATGGCAATCTTCATGTCAGTCAATCCTTGAATAGGGAGGGTTCAGAGTACACGCTGGTCGAGCCAGGGCATCCGGACCAGTCGCTCGGCCTCGAAAGCCTTGATCTTGTCGGCATGCCGCAGCGTCAGTCCAATGTCGTCGAAACCATTGACCAAGCAGTACTTGCGGAAGTCCTGGACCTCGAACGCGATCTCGCTGCCGTCGGGCTTGACCACCACTTGCCGGGGCAGGTCGATGGTGAGCTGGTAGCCGACAAAGCCAAAGACCTCGTCGAACAACTGCGCCACCACCGACTCGGGCAACACGATCGGCAAGATGCCGTTCTTGAAGCAGTTGTTGAAGAAGATATCAGCATAGCTCGGCGCGATCAGTGCCCGAAACCCGTACTGCTCGAGCGCCCAAGGCGCGTGCTCGCGGCTGGATCCGCAGCCGAAGTTCTTACGCGCAAGCAGGATCGAGGCGCCCGGGCTACCGTTGGGCCCTGCTAGGTAGCGCGGCTGGTTCAGCACAAATTCCGGGTTGGGTCGTCGCACCGCCTCAGGTTGACCTGGCTCGCCCTTGTCCAGGTAGCGCCATTCATCGAACAGGTTGGGGCCAAACCCGGAGCGCTGGATCGACTTCAGGAACTGCTTGGGGATGATCGCGTCGGTGTCGACGTTGGCACGGTCCATCGGCGCGACCAGACCCTTGTGTACGGTGAATGCTTGCATCTGAAAACCTTTCAATCATGCTGCTTGGCCCAGCGAACGCCGCGGAACCGGCTTCGCCGGGCCGCTGGCGTTGCCCCCTTGAAGGGGCGGCCGTCAGGCCGTAGGGGCTGGGTCAAGATCACCGGCGGATGTCGACGAAATGGCCGGACAACGCAGCCGCCGCGGCCATCGCTGGACTGACCAGGTGGGTTCGACCCCCCGCGCCCTGTCGGCCTTCGAAATTGCGGTTGCTGGTCGAGGCACAACGCTCGCCCGGATCAAGCCGGTCGGCATTCATCGCCAGACACATGCTGCAGCCCGGCTCACGCCACTCAAAACCGGCCGCCTTGAAGACCTGGTCCAGCCCTTCGGCCTCGGCCTGTACTTTGACCAAACCCGAGCCCGGCACCACCATTGCCAGCTTGACGCTGCTCGCGACCCGACCGCCGATGCGGCGGACCACCGCCGCCGCCTCACGCATGTCCTCGATCCGGCTGTTGGTACACGAGCCGATGAAGACCTTGTCGATGCGGATGTCGGCGATGGCCTTGTTGGGCTCCAACCCCATGTAGACCAGCGCGCGCTCGATCGCGCCACGCTTGGTGTCGTCGCGCTCCTTGTCGGGGTCTGGCACGCGCTCGTCGATGGCCAGCACCATCTCGGGACTGGTACCCCAGGTGACCTGAGGCTTGAGTTGGGTCGCGTCGATCTCGACCACCAGATCGAAATGCGCACCCTCGTCGCTGCGAAGGCCACGCCATAGCGCTGCGGCATGCTCAAACTCGATGCCCTTGGGCGCGAAAGGCCGGCCTTTGACGTAGCTGATCGTGGTCTCGTCAACGGCCACCAGCCCGGCCCGGGCACCGGCCTCGATCGCCATGTTGCACACCGTCATGCGACCTTCCATGCTGAGCGCACGGATCGCCGAGCCGCCGAACTCGATCGTGTAGCCGGTGCCGCCTGCGGTGCCAATCCTGCCGATGATCGCCAGCACGATGTCCTTGGCGCTCACGCCGCGGGTCAACACGCCCTCGACCTTGACCAGCAGATTTTTCGCCTTCTTGGCCAGCAAGGTCTGGGTGGCCATCACATGCTCGACTTCGCTGGTGCCGATGCCATGGGCCAGCGCGCCAAAAGCGCCGTGCGTGCTGGTGTGACTGTCGCCGCAGACAACAGTCATGCCCGGCAAGGTCGCGCCCTGCTCGGGCCCGATCACATGAACAATACCTTGGCGTCGGTCGAGAAACGGGAAATAAGCTGCCGCGCCAAAAGCCGCGATGTTGGCGTCCAGCGTGGTGATCTGCAGCTTGCTGATCGGGTCCTTGATGCCGTCGTAACCCAGCGCCCAGTCGGTGGTCGGGGTGTTGTGGTCAGCGGTGGCGACGATGGAGCTGACGCGCCAGACCTTGCGCCCGGCCAGCCGCAAACCCTCGTAAGCCTGCGGGCTGGTGACCTCGTGCACCAGGTGGCGGTCGATGTACAGGGTGGCAGTGCCATCGTCCTCGGTGTGGACGACATGGTCGTCCCAGAGCTTGTCGTAGAGGGTACGTGCGGTCATGGGGTTCTTCTCTCGAGTCGTCGCCGGGGTCGCCGCTCACCGCGGCCAGCCAGATTTTGGCTCGGATTGTCGCGCCATCCGGCGCGGACCGCGGCGCGGGCGGCCCGACGTGCCGGCTCGCGCTGCGGCCGCAGCGCCCATCGCGCTTCTACACTGGTCGGCCTACCTGCTCTGAACCCGGTCCGCCATGTCATCGCCCGATCCGCTCATCCCGTCGACCGGCCGCCGGCTCGCGCCGGACCTCCAGACCGTCTTCGACGCGCTGTGCTTCATGCAGGCACCGATCACCATCAATCGACTGGCCGAGTTGCTGGGCGAACACCGGACCGGCGGCGGCGGCAAGTTTCACAGCGTCGAATTGCGCATGCAGTTGGTCGAGTTGACCCAGGCCAAACTGGTGCTGAGCAATCCCAAAGGCCAATGGTGGGCCGAACCCGGCTTGTCCTGGGCCCGCTTCACTGCGCTGGTCCAGCAACCCGAAGCGCGGGCCGGGTGGTGGGCGGCCTGGCGCAAGCTGTTTCGATTCGACAACACCTGGCACCTGGAGTTGTTCGGTGACGACGCGCTGGTCGGCGCGCTGCGGGTGGTGATCTACGCTGGCGGGACGCCAGCGGCATTCGACCGTCTGTGCAACCTGAGCAACAACGGCACGCCGATCCAGCTCAGCACATTGGCGGTGGCGCTGCTGCGACCCTTTGATGCAGCGCTGTGGGAGGGCATCGTCCCCGATCTGCGCTACCACCTGCTGGTGAATCTGCTCGCGCTCGTGAGCCACGACAACGATTCGGTGCAAGCGCCGCTGTGGTCATGGCTGCTGGCCCAAAGCCGGCCAAATCCGGACGCCTTGCAAGAACTTCCGCGCCTGCGTTTGGCCGAGTGGCTGGTGCTGTGCGGCCAGCGCGACGAGGCACACCGTGTGCTGCTGGGGCTGGACCATCCCGAGGCTCAAGCGCTGCGCGCTGCCTCCGAGATCACCGCGGGCCGCTACGCCGAAGGCGCGCTGGCCTTCGACCTGGCCTGGAAAGAGCAATCGACCCTGCTGGGCAAGCGCAAGCAGCTATTCGGCGAAGCCAGCCGCTGGCTCTACTTGATGGCGCTGATCGCCCAGTCCGATCCAGCAACGTGGACCCGGGCCCGCAAATTCGCCGCAGCCGAGGCGGGTCGGCGTGATGCCGACCCCTACACCTTCTGGGGCATCTGGCAAGAAGCGATCGACCAGCGCCTGGGCGACGCGCCACGCAACGCCCGCAGTTTTCTGCTCGCGCCGAGCGGCAACCAAGGCAGCCTGCAGCAGCTCAGCCATCTGCTGCTGGCGACATGGCTGGACCACAAGCCGATGCAGGCCACCGGGCTGGCAGCCCATGGCCAGGCACTGGCCAGCCGCTTCGAGGCCTGCGGCCAAGCCTGGCTGGCCATGATGACGCGTCGCTGCACTGCGTTGCTGTTAGGCCAGGCGCCCCTACCTGCCGACGCGGCCCAGCCGTTTCCGATCGGCGCGCCGGCCGATCGCTGGCGCGAGGCGCTCGATGCCATCGTGGCGCTCGGGGCCTCGGGCAGCGCGTCAGCCGGTGCAACGGCCGATCGCCTGATCTGGACAGTCCAGACCGACGCGCAAGGGCGGATTCGAAGGATCGAGCCCTTGGAGCAAAAGGCCGGCGCCCGAGGTCTGGGCAAACCCAAACCGGCTTCACTGGCCAACCTGACCAAGCGGGTGGGTTTGCCTGCACATGACGCGGCAGTGCTGCGTGCGGTCAAGAAGTTGCCCTTCGGCAACCAGCTGGTGATCGACCGGGTGCAAGCGGTTCAGGCGCTGGTGCGGCATCCAACGGTCGCCTGGTCCGATGCACCGCTGCAGCTGATCGAGGTCAGCGAGAGCCTGCCGGTGATCGAGGTGCTGACGCGGGGCGAGTTCCTGCAGTTCCGGGTCGTCGACCCAATTCGCCTCGAGGACGCCGATCTGCCCGATGACGATGACCTGGACGACGACAGCATCGGCGGCCGCAGTTGGATGCTCGACTTTGGCCACCGCCGAACGGTCGAGACCGGCGGGCCAACCGTGCTGCTGCTGCGCGATGGGGCCGATCGCGCGCGCTTGCTGCGCATCACACCGGCGCAACTGCGGGTGGCTGAACTGGTCAGCCAGGGCTGGCAGGTACCGGTGGCCGCGCGAGACGAGATGGATGCCGCGCTGCGCGTGCTGGCCAGCCATTTCCAGCTCGCCAGCGATGCCGACACCGGTCATGAGGTCCCCGCTAGCGCGACGCTGCGTGCCGAACTCACGCCCCAGGGCGACGGCCTGACGCTGCGACTGGTGGCAGCGCCCTTCGGCGATTTCGGGCCGCGTCTGAGCCCGGGGCTGGGCCGCGAGCGCGTGACCACCGTCCACCAGGGCTTGACGCTGTCGACCCGTCGCGACCTCGCGGCCGAACGTGCCCAACAGCAGGCCTTGCTTGACAAGGTCGATTGGCTGGCCGACGGCGACCCCAACTGGTCGCTGGACGAGCCCGACCAAGCGCTGGCGGTGGTTGAAGCGCTGGCCGCGCTCGAACCCGGCATCGTCAGCGAATGGCCCAAAGGCAAGTCGCTGCGGGTCAAGAGCGTGACCGGTTCCCAGCTCAAGCTCAACGTCAGCAGCCGGGGCGACTGGCTCGAGATCGATGGCGAGCTGACCGTCGATGACGGCGAAGTCCTGCGGCTGCGCCAACTGCTCGAGTTGATGGGACAAGGCAAAAACCGCTATGTCGCGCTGGGCAACGGCGGCTATCTCGCGCTGACGGAGACCTTGCGCCAGCAACTCGCCGACCTGCGCTCGGTGGTTCACGCACAAGGCAAGACCCAGCGCATGTCGCCGCTGGCTGCGCTGGCCTGGGGTGGTCAGACCGAAGCGCCGATGTTCAGCGGCGATGCCGCCTGGCGCAGGCGCAGCCAGGCCTGGGACGCCGCCCAGGCACAGGTCTTCGCGCTGCCGGCCGGTCTACGGGCCGAGCTGCGCGACTACCAGACCACCGGCTGGCAATGGCTGATGCGCCTGGCCGCCAGCGGCTTTGGCGCGGTGCTGGCCGACGACATGGGGCTGGGCAAAACGCTGCAAACCTTGGGCCTGCTGGTCGCCCGTGCGGAAGGGGGCCCGGCGCTGGTGGTCGCCCCGACCTCGGTCTGCGGCAACTGGCTGGCCGAGGCGATGCGGTTTGCGCCAGGGCTGCAGGTCGAGATGTACGGTGACACCGCGGCGCTGCCAGAGATCGACGATGACGCTGTCGAGCTGCCAACGCCCACCGATGCCGGCAGCGCGTCCCCGAACGGCGCGCCCCAGGACAGCACGCGCCAGTCCGCGCGCCGCAAACAAGTCGCCGCACTCGGTCCAGGCCAGGTGCTGGTCTGTAGCTACGGACTGCTGCAGATCGACGGCGACATCCTGACCAGCCGGGCCTGGCACAGCGCGGTGCTCGACGAGGCCCAGGCAATCAAGAACGCGACCACCCGGCGCGCCCGCGCTGCGTTGGCGCTGCAGGCCGATTTCAAGCTCGCGCTGACCGGCACGCCGATCGAGAATCGCTTGAGCGAGTTGTGGTCGATCATGGGTTTTGCCAACCCCGGCCTGCTCGGCAGCATGGAGCAGTTCAACCAGCGCTTCGCGTCGCCGATCGAGCGCGGTGGCGACCCGCAGGCCGGGCGCCGGCTGCGCCGGCTGGTCGCGCCTTTCCTGCTGCGTCGCACCAAGACCGAGGTGCTCGACGACCTGCCGCCTCGCACCGAAATCGTTCACGAGGTGGTGCCCGGCAGCCGCGAGCGCGCGCTGCTGGAGGCGCTGCGCCAGCAGGCCGAAGAAAGCGTCAACCAAGTGCTGGCTGCCAGCGCCGAGGGCGGTTCGGGCGCAGGCGAAGGCCAGGCCCAGATGCATGTGCTGGCCGCGCTGACCAAGCTGCGCCGGGCCGCTTGCGACCCGCGTCTGGTCGCGCCCGAGCTCGGGCTGGTCGGCGCCAAGGTGCAGGAGTTCGAGCGTTTAGCGCAGGAGTTGGTGGCCGGGCGCCACAAAGCCCTGGTGTTCAGCCAGTTCACCGATTTCCTGGCGCTGCTGCGCGACCGGCTTGACAGCGCGGGGCTGCGTTACCAATACCTCGACGGCAGCACGCCGGCAGCGCAGCGCACCCAGCGCGTGGCGGCTTTCCAGGCTGGCCAGGGCGATTTCTTCCTGATCAGCCTGAAGGCTGGCGGATTCGGCCTAAACCTGACGATGGCCGACTACGTCATCATCGCCGACCCCTGGTGGAACCCGGCCGCCGAAGACCAGGCCAGCGCGCGCGCTCACCGCATCGGGCAGCAGCGGCCGGTCACGGTCTATCGACTGGTCACGCAAGGCTCGATCGAAGACCGCATCGTCAAGCTACACCACAGCAAGCGCGCACTGGCCGAGGGTGTGCTGGCGGGTCAAGACGGCGGCGGCGCACTGCTGGGCGCAGCCGACATGCTGGCCTTGCTGCGGGGAGATGACACAGAACCCAATCTCGACGCTGCCAACTGAGTCGCGATGCCCGGCGCAGGCCGAACGCTTGGGCAGCCTGGCCGACGCAGCGGTTGTGACGATCCAATGCCCACCGAATTCGCCAAACAGCATTCGATGCCGCCCCTCGTTCCACTCGACCCACTCGACCGACTACGAAGCGCGAAGTCCATCCGCCCCACCTTGCGCGGGATCAGTCAGCAGCCTCTGTAGGGCCCTATGCTGGATGACGGCGGCTTCGGCGCATGGTCGATGCACGGTGCCTTTCTGCTGGTACTTGCCGGGAACGATCTCCGCGCGCAGTCCATCATCGCTTGTCAACCGAAAGAACACATGAATGGCATTCGCTCGATCGTCGGTCTGGTGACCACCCTGGCCTTGGTGAGTGCAGTGCCCGCGCTCGCCGCCGACCTTGCGGCTGACGCACTGCAGGTTGCCACACAGGCAGCCTCCATCCCGGCGCTCCAGCAGTCGGCCGCGGCGGCGGCTGGCTACCAGGCCACCGATGTTGAAGTCAAGTCGACCGCGCACCAGATCACGGTCACGGTGGTCAACAGCAAGCTGAATGCCGGCCTGCCGGCGGGTCGCAGCAACGAGGCCGCGAAGATCATGCAGGCCCTTGAGCGGTCGATCGCTGGAAAGGTCGAATTCGGGCAAGTCATGGTGATGCATCTGGACTACGTGAGTCGACAGGGCACTGAATCAAAGATCATTCAGGGATTCGACTTCAACAAGGCCCCGTCCGGCGCCTTCGTGCCACACCTGACCTGTGACCCGGTGTCCCGGGGCCAGCACTGGGTGGGCGTTGAATCAGAAACTCTCGCGTGGCGTTCGATCACGCGCTGCCAATCGCTGTCCGATCGGCCAGCTCCGACCCACTATCGCGAGATGATCAAACGCGTGCCCGCACCTGCGAGACAACGCTGGTCAGCGGCGAGGTGCGCTATGCGAGCCCGCCTGACCACGACATGACGCCAGGCCGGTGCTAGTTGTGCGACACGCAAAACTGACCACCGACTGCTTCGCGTGCCATGCGCCGTGGCATGGCGCGACCTCACAGCGCTGCATCGCCTGCCACCAGTTGCCGGACATCGGATGGCGCACGACCAAGGGGCGGTGCTGGCAAAGTCCAGCAGCAGGACCGCCTTCCATCGGCAACTGATCCAGCAAGACGGCATGGCATGCCACAGTGACCATGCTGGCCCGAAGCTCACACAGCCCAGCCGCAACCCGTTCGCACATCCAATGCTGCTACGGGTGTCACGAACATACCCCCGCCAAGATCCGAGCGGAGCACCAGGAAGAAGGCATCCGGGACTTCGAGAAATATGTCGATTGCCATTACGACCCGCGTGCCGAGCCGCAGCGATGTGGCGTGAAGGATGACGACAAACGCAACCGAGACTAGGCCGCCTGCTGGAGGTCGAGGGTTCGAGCAGCCTGGCCGTTCTTGGTGGGGTCAAGCGCTCAGGCAGCTTGAAAGTCAGGTTGCAAGTCGGGTCGCAAGTCGGGCTACAGGTCGGGTCCTAAGTCGGCCAGCGCCAGCGTCAACGCACGCTGCGGTCGACCGGCCAAGTCGCGCAGTGTCATCACCACACGGCGCTCGGCCCAGTCGATGTCGAGCATGCCGAAATGGGGTTCGTCGTAGAGCGGGCCGATCCGGTTGGGGCCCGCCTCGGCAGCACCCTTCCAGGCATGCGTCATGCCGCTGGCGGTACAGTCGACCAGCGGATAAGGCACGGGCCGGGCCGCGCTGCCGGCTTCGCGGTAGAAGGCGCCGATGTGTCGATCGCCAGACAGAAACACCACGCCACGCGCGCCGGTGCTGCCGATCAGGTCGTACAGGCGCTGGCGCTCGCTTGGTAAGTTAGCCCAGCATTCCCAGCCATGGCCGTCGGCCACGACCTGGATGCCCGAGACGATTAGTCGCAGATCCGCGGGCTCGCGCAATTGGGCGTCCAGCCACTGCCATTGCGCCGCCCCCAGCAGGGTCTTGGCCGGATCGGCGTCGGGCAGGTAGCGCTCGCGGCCGGGCGCGTTGCGCTGATCGGTGGCCCGCCAGGGTGAGCGCGACCAGCGCACGTCGAGCAGGATCACCTGCACCCGCTGGCCTAGCGGGCCAAAACTGCGGGCGTGGTGCAGGCCGCCACGGCTGCGACGCTCGTCGTCGGCAGGCAATTGCCAGAAATCCATGAAGGCATCTTTCGACGCCTGACGGTGCACGAAGTCTGCCCCGCCGTCGTTCAGGCCATAGTCGTTGTCATCCCAGATGGCCAGATGCGGCACCGCCTGCCGCAATCTCGCAAAGCCGGTGTTGGCCGCCAGTTGGGCATAGGCCGCTTGCAACTTGTCGCGCGACCAGGGCTGTTCGCTGGCATAGACGTTGTCGCCGCCGAAGATGAACAACTCGGGCCGTGCCGCCAGAACCGCCGCCCAGATCGGCTGTGGCAAGGCCTGGTTGATGCACGAGCCAAAGGCGATCCGCTGCAGGCCGCCCGCTGACTGCGCCATCACGGCGCCGCCAGGCAGGCCTGCCCACACGGGCGCGGCCATCGCCGCCAGCAAGATGTTGCGTCGATCGGCATCCTTGGGCAGGCCCGGACGACGTGAAGGGATGAGTCGCATGCTGACCTCTGAATCGCTCTCGATCGGGGTCTCGTGTAGATTCCAAAATCCCGATGCCAAACCATGTTATCCGTTGGCCCAGCGCCAGTGCCATGCTGGGCAAGCCACCAGCCTCAGGCGGTCACCATCCGCTCGTCCATGAAGATCCTGTTCATCCACCAAAACTTCCCGGGTCAGTTCCGCCAGCTTGCGCCGGCGCTGGCGGCCGCTGGTCATCAGGTGCATGCGCTGGCCATCGCCGACCACGGTGCACCGGGTGTCGTGCTGCACCGCTACAGCGTCAACGCCCCAGCGCCGGGCGAGGCCGGGCCTCACCCGTGGCTGCGAGACGCCCAGTCAAAGGTGCTGCGCGGGCAGGCGGCGATGCAGGCGATGGCAGCGCTCGATGCGCAAGGCTTCGTGCCCGACCTGGTGGTCGCCAACCCAGGCTGGGGCGAAGCGCTGTGCGTCAAGGACGTCTGGCCAAACACCCGCTTGCTGTGTCTGATGGAATTCTTCTACGCCGCCCATGGCCTGGACACCGGGTTCGACCCCGAGTTCACGAACACCAGCCTGGATGACCGAGGCCGGCTGCGGCTCAAGAACCTGGCGTTGCTAGAAGCCTTGCTGAGCATGGACGCCGGCGTCACCCCGACGCAATGGCAGCACGACTGCCTGCCCGCGCACATGCGGTCCAAGGTCAGCGTGATCTTTGACGGCATCGACACCGACGCGGTCCGACCCGACCCCGGCGCGAGCATCCGCCTCGGCAGCGGCCTGACGCTGCGCGCAGGCGACCCGGTGTTGAGCTTTGTGTCGCGCAACCTCGAACCGTACCGGGGCTTCCACGTCTTCATGCGCGCGCTGCCAGAACTGCTGGCACGCAGCCCCGAGGCCCATGTGGTGATCGTCGGCGGCGATGGGGTGAGCTACGGCGCAGCGCCGGCAGGCGGCGGCAGTTGGCGCGGGCAACTTCTGGCCGAATTGCGCGGCCGGCTCGACATGTCGCGACTGCACTTCGTCGGTCGGGTGCCCTACCGCGACTACCTGCGGCTGCTGCAGGTCGCGGCGGTGCACTGCTACCTGACCTACCCCTTTGTGCTGTCTTGGAGTTGCATCGAGGCCATGTCGGCCGGCTGCCACGTGGTCGGTAGCCGCACCGGACCGGTCACCGAGTTCATCGAACCAGGCTGCAACGGCAGTCTGGTGGATTTCTTCGACACCGCCGCATTGGCCGATGCGCTGGCCCAGGGGCTGGCGCAGCGCACAAGCCTGCAGGCACTGCGACGGCGCGCGCGCGACACGGCCATCGAGCGCTGCGACTTTCGCCGCGTCGCGCTGCCGGCCTACCAATCGCTGATCGCCAGCCTCGCGCCATGACGACAGACGTCTCGTCCTTGCACTGCCGGCCGGCGCCGACGCATCGGCTCGCTGGCCCAGCGCGCTGCCAATGGACTTCGGTAATCACTTCCGCTGAAAGACACCCAGCGCATTACACATTTCAGAAATGTTATCGACAACAATCTGACGATAATGCGCCGTCATTTAGGCCTAGAGCGACTGCTGCCTTCGTGACATGGCTCGCGCAGTCAAAAACCAGCCTGCAGTACCCCGAAATTTTCTCGAACAATCCCACGCTCGCGCGACCAGCGCGGCGCAGAACCTCACCCTTCCACCGGAGATGATCGAATGAGCCACCACAGCAAAGCCCAGCCCGCCAAAGACTCTGCAGTCAACGCCACCGCGATCCAGGAGTCGGGTGATGCGCGCAACCAACGACGTGACGCCAAGCAGCCCGCCTCACTGATCAGTCCGGTGGCGTTGATGGCCCTCGGCTTGGCGGGCGCGGCGACGGCGGGCTCGCCCGTGCGATCGACCGACCAGGCGGGTGCCGCGAACGGCGCCGGGCAAGACGCCGCAGACGCCGTCAACGCTGCAGCGGTCGCCCCATCCGACCCGCTGCTTGCTGCAACGTCGGCGGACGCTGTTGCCGCGACCACCGACAGCCCCGAGAACCCACTGGACATCGCGTCGGACGCCACGCTAGAGATCGCGCTGAATACGCCGCAGCTGGCCGAAGCGGTGGCCATGGCCAACCTCGACCCAGCCATTTCGGCGGACTTGGCGACCACCGACGCGGCGCCGGCAGCCGACACTGCCCCTGCGGCCGGTTCGGCACCTGCGACCGACGGCGCCCCCGCGCTGACGCTCAAACTCGACCTGCCGGCCTTGCCCGGCGCAGCCGCCGAAACACCGCAGTTGATGGCAGCCGCGTCGACCGAAGGTTCGGCTGGCGCGTCGGCTGCGGCGCCTGCGGCCCCGGAAGTCGCCGCAACAGGCTTGTCGGCTGGACAGGTTGTGGCCGCGCTTGCTGGCCTGGCGGCGATTGGCGCCGCAGCGGCCAAAAGCTCGTCAGAGGCCAAGGACACCACACCGCCGGTCGCGCCCACCGCCACGTTGACCAGCGACACGGGGGCGAGCGCCACCGACGGCATCACCAAGGTCGGCACGATCACCGTCGGTGCACTCGAGACCGGCGCGAAATGGGAATACAGCACCAATGCCGGCACCACCTGGACCACCGGCACCGGCACCAGCTTCACACTGGCCGAAGGCAGCTACGCCGCCAACGCGGTGCAGGTCCGTCAGACCGATGCGGCCGGCAATGTCAGCACCACCACCGGCAAAATCGCCACGGCGATCGTGGTCGACAACCTGATCGCCACGCCGACCGTGGCGCTGAGCACCGACAGCGGTAGTTCTGCCACTGACGGCATCACCAACGCGACCGGCCTGACCCTGAGCACCGCCGCCGCGGACGTCACCCGCAGCTACGCGGTGGATGGCGGTGCCGCCAGTGCCAGCTAC
>CANFPU010000033.1 GCA_947448955.1 Burkholderiales bacterium | reverse complement strand
CTGGGCGACCCGCAGGCGGGACCGGAAGTGCCCGAGCGCAGCTTTGATGAGTTCCTCAGTCTGTGTCGGGACTACCGGCCGCAGCGACCTTTCGACGGCGTGGTGCTGACCATCCCGGCCAGCTTGCTGGTGGCCGATGAGGCCGAATCCAGGCCGGCGCTGGTACGGCTTGCACAGCGCGCCAGCCGCCGGTTGTGGCTGGCGCAGAACCGGTTTGCGCTGCGATTGGCGGTGCATGTGGTGATCAGCGGCTGCGAGCAAGTGCCCGGTTTTGCCGCGTTCGCACGCAGCCTGCCCGAGCTGATGCGTGGCAGCATGCTGGGTTGGGTCTCGCCTTATGACCTGGCGATGGGCTACCAATCCGACTGGACCGCTCAAGCCATCACCGAGGTGGTCAGCACCTTGGGTGAAGCATCGGCGGAGCTTTTTTCCAGCGGCAACACGGGCGCGGCAGAGGCCGAATCCTTCTTCCTGTTGCCTGCCCGTGTCGAGCGAATGCAGCCGCTGCTTCAACTCTATCTCGATGAGTTGATGCGGCCCAGTGCTTACCACGAGCCGTTCTTCTTGCGCGGCCTGTACTTCAGTGGTGATGCCAGCGAGGCCGCTCAGCTGCAGGGCGCCGATGCTGCGCCCTCGGTCGAATCCGAGGCTGCGTTCGACGACGCGCCGGTGTTGAGCCCGGCGCGTAGCCGTCAGCCTGCGTTCCTGCGCGATGTGTTTGAGGCCAAGGTTTTCCCCGAGAAGGGTTTGACCCGGCCATCGGCCACCCGCACGGTGAGCAAGCCGGTCTTGGGCTGGGGCGTTCGCTTTGCGGCGGTGCTGCTGTTGGGCGGCTGGGGTGTGGGGCTGGCGATCAGTGGCTACACGCTCTATGGTCAGTCGCGCGAGCTGCAAGGCTTGCTCAACGCGATGAAACGCGACGCATCAGACCCGCGGGCAGCGATGACGCGTGACGGTGCCGCTGTTCAGCGGGATCGCGCGCTGGCGCTGTTGCAAAGCATGGGTCAGCTTGAGGGTGACCGTTTGTGGTCGGTGTTCATGCCGGGTTCCTGGCCTGCCGCTGACGCGCTACCTGAGCGGCTTCGTGTCAGGCTCGATCAGGCTTTTGCCGACATCGCGGTCACCACCCTGCGACGCGGGCTCGACAGCCGTGCCAGCACGCTGACCGGCGTGGCGCAAGACCCGGCAACTGGCGAATTGATCGCCGGTGCGCCTTGCACATCGACCCCTGCCAACGCTGTGGCGACCGAGACCACGCTCAACATCGACAGCTTGCCCGAGTTCACGGCATTGACTCAGTTTGTCGCGGCCGTCGACCAACTGGGCCGGGCCCGTGCGGCGCTGCATCGTCTGCAAGACCCGGGGCAACCGCTGGTCGTGGCCGACCTGAGCCTGCTGGTTCGCGAGGCCTTGGGGCATGACCTGGCAGCACCGTCCGAGCGCAGCGCGGCTCTGTTCCGGGCGCGTCCAAGCAGCGGCGTGACGCAGACAGCACCCAGCCCCGCTCTGGTCGAGGCGATGGCCTGCCGGCTGCGCAGCCTGGCTGGGCAGTGGACAACCCGTGCCTTCGAGGAAAACGACTTGCTGCTGAGCCAGCGTGATCTGACGATGCGTCTGTCAGGTCTGCTCGGCGACAAGCCTGCCGACAGCCCGCCCATCACGCTGTCGGCCTGGCGCGAATTGCTGGTGGCGATCAAGGCCCAGGACCAGTTGCTGCTGCGCGGCCAAGCGGCCTGGATGCAACGACCGAACCTGCTGTCCTATCCCGCCTGGGATCGCTTGCTGACGCAAGTCGATGCAGTCTCGTTGCTGGGTGGCGAGTCCGCAACAAAGTCGCTGCGAGATCTGGCCGAGCAAGGCTTCAGGCGTTTGAGCACTGAACTGGCCGAGCAAAAAAGTGCCGATGAGCTGACGGCGCTGGGCTGGCGCGAGAAGGACAACCGATTCCAGCCCGAAGCGCCTTTGTTGGCCTTGCGTGATGGTTTGGCTTTGTTGCTGGCCCAGCCCTACGCGGTGGCTGGTCGTGGGCGTGACATGCCCGAGGTGGGTGCTGATGGCCTGATCGGCTGGGACTTGGCGCGCCTTGACCAGGCGCTGGTGGTGGCCGACCAGCGCAAGCGCTTCCAGACCGAGTTGCTCGGTCGGTTTCCGGAAGCGGTACGACCCGCGATCGAACGCTTGGTCAATGTGAACCTCGCCCAAGCCGTGTCCGATCAACTCGCCAATGCGCTGATCCCGGGCGGACGTTTGCTGGGCGGGAATTTCGAGCCCACTGCGCTAGACGCCGAGCGCGGCCGGTTGTTGCGGATCCAAACCTTGCTGGTCGACCTGGGCGGGCGTCGTGAGGCGGACGCGTTGCGTCGGATGATGGCGCGCGATGCGGGTCGCCGATTGCGCGCGGTCGACGAGGCGCTGCAGCGTTCTGAGTTGTACGCGACCCGCAACCGCGACTTCAGCGCCTGGAATGGCGAACGTGGGCCGGTGCTGGCGGCGGTGGGATTGGCCGACGCATCCCAGGTGGCGGCCTACCTCAGCCAGCAGCATGGACGCGCCGAGGCCTTGGTCAAGGAGGCCGATGCCTGGCTGGCGGTGCTGGGGCCTGGTGAGCTCAGCCCGACGCTGACCGCGCGCTGGCAAGCGCTGCGCACCGATCTCGAGCGACACAGGCTGAAAAATCCCAATAGCAGCCTGATCGCGCTGGAAACTTTCCTGACGTCGATGGCCGGTGATGTGGATGCCCAGAACTGCGCCGAAAGAACGGCCGGTCGGGGCCCGATGGGCCGGCCAGGCGACTATTTTGGCGAGCGTCATGCCCAGTTGGCCACTGCGTTGGTCCAGCGTTGTCATGAGCTGCGCAGCGGCGCCCAGCAAGCCCAATGGCAGACTTTCGCCAACTTGTTCAACCGCAATTACGCCGGCCGGCCACCGTTTGCCCAACCCGGCTGGGGCAGCGAGAGCCCGGCGGTCGAGTCCGACGAGCTGACGGCGCTGCTCAGGACTTACGACGCGGCGCTGCCTGCGTCGGGTGGTGCGGCGCCGGGTGCGGCGAGCGCGGCGAGCAACGGTCGGACCAATGGCGCGGCTCGATCGACACAGCCTCTCGCGGTGCGGCGTTTTGTCGAACAGTTTGATCGCAGCCGGGCTTTCTTGGCGCCGCTGATCCCCAGTGAAGAGGGCCTGGCGAGTGGCCATGATGTCGCGGTTGAGTTCCGCGTCGCGTCACCTTTGGAACTCGAAGGCAACAAGGTGATCGACTGGTCGATCAGCGTGGGCAACCAGCAGTTGGGCTGGCGCGAGCCAGCGCGGGCCTTGCGCTGGGAGCCGGGTCAAGCGGTGAGCATCAGCCTGCGTTTCGCAAAGGACAGCCTGGCCACGCCGCGCGCCGATGAGCGCCAGCCTGCGCTGCGCGTCGATGGCAAGGCGGCGACCTGGCAGTTCAACGACGCCTGGGCCTTGCTGAGCCTGCTGCAGCGCCACCGCGACCCTGACGGCGGCGGCCGCAGTGATGGTCGCAATGACGGCCGCAGCCAATTGCTGCGACTGGAACTGCCGCTGACGCTGGCGGGTGAGGGCGGCGCGCCGCCCGGCGAAGGCCGCGCCAGGGTCTTTGTCCGACTCACGCTGAGCCCGGCGGGCAAGCGCGTGCCGCTGGTGTGGCCGGGCCAGATACCTCTGCGTGCACCCGATTGGGACGCGACCACCTCAGCGAGTGAACGATGACTGCGCCATTGCCCGAAGAGATCGCCGCGCTGCTGGTGCCCGTCGCTGAGACTGACGGGGCGCCAGGGGGTGCCGGCGTGTCACTGCGCTACGACCCAGCGATGGTCGCGATCCGCCAAGCCAGAGAAGAGGACGACGCCTCATTGCCTCTAGGCGATTGGGCGCGCCCGCTCAAGCGCGCCGATTGGCCAGCGGTGGCCATGCAATGCAGCCAACTTTTGAGAGAGCGCAGCAAAGACTTGCAACTCGGCGCCTGGCTGCTGGAAGCCTGGGTTCACCTGCACCAGATCGACGGTTTGCGCGCCGGCGTGGCATTGCTCACTGGCATGGTCGAGCAGTATTGGCCTGTGCTGCATCCACGCATAGACGACGATGGTGACACCGAGGCCCGCGTCGCGCCGCTGTTTTGGCTCAACGAGACGCTGCCCCGAACCTTGAGGCTGCAGATCGCACTGATGGCGCTGCCCGAGCACAAGCCACCGCGCCTGACGCTCGACGATTGGGACCGCTTGATGCGCCGCCCGCAGGGTCGCGAGCAGCGCCGCGAGGACACTGCAGCCGACAACGGCGAACTGCCCGCGCCGGGCCGCGAAGACCTGATTCGGCTGGCCGGCGAGGCTGCGACCCGGCAGACCTTGCGCGAGCGGCGGCGTCAGCTGCGCGAGATCGTCAACGATTGGGCACGACTTGATGCGCTGATTGATGACCGCCTAGGCAACGAAGCGCCGAGCCTGGCGCGTGTCGGTGAGGTTTTGCGTCAACTCGGGCACGCGATGACCTCGCTGCTGGGCGGGCAAGGCGAACACCTGCCCGAGGACGACGATGCGCCGCTTGAAGAGGCTTCCGCGCCCGAAGCCGTATCGGACGTCGTAGAACAGGCAGAGCCCCAGGACGATGCGGTCGCCCCACTGGCATTGGCGCCAGGCAGCCCGCAAGCCTCTACAGGACAGACCGTGATGAACCGTGAATTAGCCTATCGCCAACTCGAGCAGATCGCCGAATTCCTGCAGCGCACCGAGCCGCACAGCCCGATTCCTTACCTGGTTCGTCGCGCGATCACCTGGGGCCGCATGCCCTTGCCCCAGTTGATGCAGGAAATGCTCAAGCAAGAAGGTGATGTGCAGCGGCTGTTTGGGTTGTTGGGGATATCGAACGGTTCCGATTGAACCTGGTTTTGGAATATCGATTTAGAGATTGGCATTAAGTTTTAATGGTAGCTTAGTAGTCTAGTTATTTTATTAATTAGATCTAATCTTTGTTGGCTTATTAATATATATTTGGAGTGGTCTTGCTATGCCTGGAGATATATTTGTACTGGTGGATGGAAAAGAGCCTGAACGCGTGGCTGAGATGTGTTTGAAAACTTGGGAGGATGTGCAGACCGGAGTGAGTACCTATCGTCGGGCAAAGCGCGGCTTGATAACATATTTTCATACGCACATACGAACAATTACTGGAGTTGATGCTGTTGAAGCTGTTGTATCAATAGGTACGGGAATTGGAATTGCTGTCCTGTCGAGCGCGGTGATTGCAGCCTCTGTGGGTACTTTCGGTGCATTGCCGATCGCAATGGTCATTGCCGTTTTTGTAGGATTAATTGCAAAAAAAATATTTGATGTCGTTAGAAGTAAATTCGAAAAAAATACTGTTTTAGAATGGTTGGACAAGTTTTCAAGCGTTGGCGATTTTCCAAGTCCAACGGAGGATAGTGCTGAAGAGGATGAATATCTTGCTACCGCTATAATACATGAGTACGCTAAGGATTTTGAAAAAGTCGAGAATTTGCTTACTAGAATTATAAAATATGACAAATCAGACAATATAAATATAAATGATTTCAAAGCCAGAAATAGAAATGAGGCTTGGTTAAAACAAAATCTGAGAGAAATCTATAATACAATGCCTCATGATTACCGTAAGCGCGGTAAATTAACCGATAATTATGGTTTTTTTAAATCCGCGAAATACGACCCTCTAATTGAGTTGATTAGCAGGCTGGATCGTACTGAAAAGTATTCGAAATGGTTGGATGCTTATTTTTTGCTTCAGTTGGACAGAGTGAAAGATTTTTCTGAGAATCCAGGATATAAAGAGGCTGAAGATTTTATAATGACCGAAGCTAGGTTTCAGGCTTCTCAATCTGGCCTGCATTCCGCCTGCCCAATGGATCTTTGCCTTAGCCCCGGTCCTGAGGATTTCAGAAAGGCGCCGTTGAGTCCGCATGAACAGGCAGAGTTGGAGAAGCGATCGAAGTTGGCGCAAATCATTAAGGATCCAGCAAAGAGGAATGGATTACTAGCGAAGCTGACCATTGCTAGAGCTTCTCCTGCCGCAGGTTCGGATGTTGATTTGGAGGTTTCTACTGAAAGTATGTTTCAGGAAGTTGTTACGGTTACAAGGGATGTGGTGTTGGACACCGTTCAGGGCTCACCCTATGCCCTTTCAACAGCCTCGGCTGTGAACGCAAGCTTCCAGGATCCGATAGCTAACCTTATTTCTACAGACACCTTTACCGCAAACGCTTTTAATTCCTCGAACGTTACAGCTCAAACAATGAGTAACACCGCGTCTGCGTCCGCGGGGTCTGCTGCCGCGATGGCGCCGGTGGGCTTTTTTGTTGGAAAATCGGTGCAAGCAGCTATTCAGTATGTTACTGAAACAAGACCACTGAAAGAAAAGGTGGGTGCATTTAGAAGAATGTTGCATCAGGAGCCTTCTGAAGCTGACTTTAAAAAAGAATTAGAAAAAATCTTTACGAAGGATGTTGGAGGGTACGCTGTTACTGCGAACGTGGCTTTACGTGCTTTGCAGTTGGCCGTTCGACATTACCCGGAGAGGATCAAAGAGCGGTTGGAGAAACTGAAAGCGTTGTTCGAGAATTTAAAAGTCCGAAGTCATGACGAGGTTGCTTCGGCATTTACGTCGTGTGTCGAGGCGCACAAAGCCGTTCGGCATGTTTTAAAGGTCCATCATTACACCGAAAAGATGATTGTTAATTTAGCAATGGTCCGAGTTTTTTCCAGTCAACTTAAGAGAAAAGTATTTTTTGAAGTTTAACTTCCTTCTGTCCTACCGGTATGTCTTACTCGCTCTTGAGCAGTGCGCGTGCGGCGTCCTAGCCGCGCCTAGTTTTGTATGCGATGTCCGTTTCTGCTTTCGAGTTTTAGCTCCACGATGAATGCGAATATTTAATTATTCTGTCAGACTCGATAGAAATCCAAAAATTAGGAGGATTGCGAATGGCGAGGAGTCTGGCGCCGGTGGAAATCTAGAACTTGAGTCATAGCGGTCAAAAAATCCAGTGAAGTCAGGGCAGTCGAGAATTTTCGGCCTGACCGATCTCTCGAAGCTGTGCTTGGGCGATAGTAATTTTTAGTATTTATTTATGGCATATTAATGGCTCGACCGTCGTTCCAATCTAGCCACAAGCACATTGCCGGCACCATTTCGGGCTTTGAGTCAGTCGCGAGGCGTGCAACATCCCGCTGACTCGGATGGACTTCAGCAGGCCCCGGTCGCGACTCGATAGAATGCCTCATGCCTCAGGATGAACCTCCCTCACTGCCGCCCAAGACACCCGGGCAGCCAGGCCGTGGCAACGATGGTGTGGTGGTGCTCGAGCGCAAGACTGCGCGCACCAAGCCACCCCAGATGTACCAGGTGGTGCTGCTCAACGACGACTTCACGCCGATGGAGTTCGTCGTGATGGTGCTGCAGCACTTCTTCCGCTGTGACCTCGAATCGGCCACCCTCATCATGCTCAAGATCCACCACGAAGGCCGTGGCGTCTGCGGCGTCTTCTCGAAAGACGTTGCGGCGACCAAGGTTGAACTCGTCCTGGCCGCGGCTCGCCGCGCCGGGCATCCCCTGCAATGCATTATGGAGGCCGCATGATTGCGCAAGAACTGGAAGTCAGCCTGCACATGGCATTCGTCGAGGCGCGCCAGCAGCGCCATGAGTTCATCACTGTCGAGCACCTGTTGCTGGCGCTGCTGGACAACCCCTCGGCTGCCGAAGTGCTCAAGGCCTGCGCGGCCAACATCGACGACCTGCGCAAGAGCCTGACGACTTTCATCAAGGAAAACACGCCCACCGTGGGCGGCACCGAAGAGGTCGACACCCAGCCGACGCTGGGTTTCCAGCGCGTGATCCAGCGCGCGATCATGCACGTGCAGTCCACCGGATCGGGCAAGAAGGAAGTGACCGGCGCCAACGTGCTGGTGGCGATCTTCGGCGAGAAGGATTCTCACGCGGTGTACTACCTGCACCAGCAGGGCGTGACCAGGCTCGATGTGGTCAACTTCATCGCTCACGGCATCAAAAAGAGCGAACCTCCCGCGCCGGCCAAGTCTGGTGAGACGGGCGCCGAGGCTGAGAAGGAAGACACCCCCGATCCCGGCAAGGGCACGCCGCTTGACCAGTTCACGCAGAACCTGAACCAATTGGCCAAGGACGGCAAGATCGATCCACTGATCGGCCGCGAGGCTGAGGTCGAGCGGGTGATCCAGATCCTGTGTCGGCGCCGCAAGAACAACCCGTTGCTCGTCGGCGAGGCCGGTGTGGGCAAGACCGCGATCGCTGAAGGTCTGGCCTGGCGTATCACCCAGTCCGATGTCCCCGAGGTGTTGGCAGCGTCCACCGTGTACTCGCTGGACATGGGCGCGCTGCTGGCGGGCACCAAGTACCGGGGCGATTTCGAGCAGCGGCTCAAAGGTGTTTTGAAGCAGTTGAAGGAGCAGCCGAGCGCGGTGCTGTTCATCGACGAGATCCACACATTGATCGGCGCCGGGGCTGCATCGGGTGGCACTTTGGACGCCAGCAACCTGCTCAAGCCGGCCTTGAGCAGTGGCGCAATGAAGTGCATCGGGGCAACTACCTTTACCGAGTACCGCGGCATCTTCGAGAAAGACGCGGCACTGTCCCGACGCTTCCAGAAGGTTGACGTGGTCGAGCCTTCGGTCGAGCAGACGGTGGAAATCCTCAAAGGCCTGAAGTCTCGCTTTGAGGACCACCACAACGTCAAATATGCGCTGGGTGCGCTGCAGGCCGCCGCGGAGTTGTCGGCCAAGTACATCAATGATCGTCACCTTCCCGACAAGGCCATTGACGTGATCGACGAGGCCGGCGCTGCGCAGCGAATCCTGCCCAAGAACAAGCAGAAAAAGACCATCACCCGCAACGAGGTCGAGGAGATCGTCGCGAAGATCGCGCGCATCCCGCCGGCATCGGTCTCCAATGACGACCGTGGCAAGTTGAAGAGCCTGGACCGCGACTTGAAGAGCGTGGTGTTCGGTCAGGAGCCGGCGATCGACGCGCTGGCGGCGGCGATCAAGATGGCGCGCTCAGGCCTGGGCCGGCACGACAAGCCGATCGGCTCATTCCTGTTCTCGGGCCCGACCGGTGTGGGCAAGACCGAGGTTGCCAAGCAACTGGCCTACATCCTGGGCATCGAGTTGATCCGCTTTGACATGAGCGAGTACATGGAGCGCCATGCGGTCAGCCGCCTGATCGGCGCCCCACCGGGCTATGTCGGTTTCGACCAAGGTGGCTTGCTGACCGAGGCGGTGACGAAGAAGCCCCACTGCGTGCTGCTGCTCGACGAGATCGAGAAGGCACACCCGGATGTCTATAACGTGCTGCTGCAGGTGATGGACCACGGTGCGCTGACCGACAACAACGGGCGCAAGGCCGACTTCCGCAATGTCATCATCATCATGACGACGAATGCGGGTGCCGAGACGATGAACAAGGCGACGATTGGCTTCACGACTGCGCGCGAGCAGGGCGACGAGATGGCCGACATCAAGCGCTTGTTCACGCCCGAGTTCCGCAACCGGCTCGACGCGACGGTCAGTTTCCGTGCGCTCGACGAGTCGATCATCCTGCGGGTGGTAGACAAGTTCTTGTTGCAACTCGAGGCTCAACTGGGCGAGAAGAAGGTCGACGTCACGTTCACAGACACGCTGCGCAAGCACTTGGCCAAGAAGGGTTTCGACCCTTTGATGGGCGCCAGACCGATGCAGCGTCTGATCCAGGACACGATACGCCGTGCGCTCGCCGACGAGTTGCTGTTCGGTCGATTGGTCGACGGTGGACGCCTGACGGTCGATGTGGACGACAAGGGCGAGGTGCAGTTGGAGATCCAGCCGCCGCGCAACAAAAACGACAAGCCCAAGGCGGTGTCGACCGCGGTTTGACGGGTGGCCTGAAGCAAGATTTCTGCTGGATCCGACGCTACGGCGTCGATCCCGGTCGCGTTTCCGACCTCTTCAACCCAGGTTGAAGCTAGCAGGGTCTTGCCCGTAGTAGCCCGCCAGCATGGCGTACAGCGCGGGATGACTGGCGCGCATGGGCTGGGGCGTGACGAAGAAGCTCTCGCTCATCACCGCGAAAAACTCGTCGATGCTTGTCGCGCCATAGGGGTCGATCAAGGTCTCCTCACCGGCATCGACCGCGGCGCAAAAGCGATCGAACTCGGGCTCGATAACGGCGATCCAGTCCGCGCGCGCGGCTGTGCTGGGCAGCGGCGGCACGCCGTCTGCCTCGCCGTCGCCCATGTCCAACACATGGGCGAACTCATGGATCACCACGTTGTAGCCCGAGTCGGCAACCTCACCGGCGGTGCTGACATCGACCCACGACAGCATGATCGGTCCGCCCGCCATGGCCTCGCCGGACAGTACCTCGTCATAAGCGTGGACGATGCCGTCGTCATCGATGACTTCGCGCCGCGCTACCACCTCGTCCGGGTGCACCACGATGCCGACGAAGCTGCGGTACGGTGCCAGCCCGAATCTCAGCACCGGTAGGCAGGCCTGGGCGGCGATGCAAACCGCCATCGCGTCATCGACCACCAGACCGCCGCCGCCGGTGAATTCCTTCTCGTCGAGAAACAGGCTGGACAGGCGACGCAGTTCGTCCAGATCTTGCGCCGAGCGCTCAGTCAGGAACGGAAGCCTCGCCAGCGTCAGTCGCCACAGCGTGTCAGGGATGGCGCGACGCGCCAGCACCCGCGATTCGCGGTGCGCCTGCCAGCGCCGCCAAAGGGATTTCAAAGCTTTGCTTTCAAAACCGTGCCTTCAGGCGGAGTCGCCCAGATCGATTGGCTGCAGCCCGGTTGGGCGCAGCTGCAGCATCCTGGCTCGGCATGGCCTGGTGTCAAAATCCCAGTCGCCCAGCACGTGCCGCAGCCCGCCACCTGGTAGCGCGTGTGTGCCCGGACGGTGGGTGTGGCCATGAATCAGTGCGCTGGCGTCGGCCTGGACCAGCCATTGCGCTGCCGCGGCATCGTCGACATCACTCCAATGCTGGGAGCCGAGGCTGGCTTGGTGCGCCGTGCTGGCGTCTCGCATGACCCTGGCCTGCCGTTGTCGGTCCGCCAGTGGCAGCGCCAGGAACTGCTGCTGCCAATCGGCGCTGCGCACTTGGACCCGGAACTGCTGGTAGGCCTGGTCGGCCAGGCACAGCGCATCGCCGTGGCTGAGTAACCAGCGGCGCCCAAAGGCAAGCAGCACGGTCGGGTCGGCGAGGCGCTGCACACCGGCTTCGGCCAGCAGTCGGTCGCCGACCAGAAAGTCCCGGTTGCCCGGCATGAAGGCCAGTACTTTTCGGGCGCTGGCCTGGCGCAGCACGTTGACGCATTCCGCCTCGAAACCCTGGTGGCGCGCGTCGTCGCCGACCCAGACCTCGAACAGGTCGCCCAGCAACAGCACAGCTTCTGCGGGCGTGCCCAACAGATGGTCTCGCCAGGCCTCGAAGGTGCGCGGCATCTCAGCATGCAGATGCAAGTCCGACAGCAAGTCGATGCGCTGCCAAGCCTCGTCGGCCTGCCAGACCTCAGGCGAGCCCATCACCTGAGCGCCGCCGCGCAGATATCAGACGACTTCGACCGCCGTCAGGATCACCACGTCGTCATTGGGCACGTCGTCGTGACCGCCCTTGCGGCCGGTGGACACGCGTTCGATCTGGTCGACCACGTCCATGCCGCTGACGACACGACCGAATACTGCATAGCCCCAGCCTTGCGGGGTTTCGCTGCTGTGGTCCAGAAAGCTGTTGTTCGTCGCGTTGATAAAGAACTGCGAAGAGGCCGAATGCGGCGCACTGGTGCGTGCCATCGCCAGCGTGTATTGCAGGTTCTTCAGTCCGTTGTTGGCTTCGTTTTTGATCTCGCCCTGGGTGGGTTTTTGCTTCATGCCGGGCGCGAAGCCGCCGCCCTGGATCATGAAGCCCTTGATCACGCGGTGGAACACCGTGCCGTCATAGTGACCGCTGCGCACGTAGTTCAGGAAATTCGCCACGGTCAGCGGTGCCTTGGCCTCGTCGAGTTCGATGGTGAAGCTGCCCTGGGTGGTGGTCATGGCGACGGTTTTGGTCATGTCATTTCTCCGAAAGGATGGTTGCTTTTTTGATGAGGATGGGGGTTTGCGGCACGTTCTGGTGGCCGGCTTTGGTACCGGTCGGCACACCTCTGATCTTGTCGACCACGTCCATGCCTTCGGTCACCTTGCCGAACACCGCATAGCCATTGCCGTCGGGTGCGTTGGCCGCGTCGAGGCGACTGTTATCGACCAGGTTGATGAAGAACTGCGCGGTGGCCGAGTCAGGCACCTGGGTGCGTGCCATCGCGACGGTCCCGCGCTGGTTGGACAGACCGTTTTTCGATTCCAGGGTTATGGGCGCGCGGGTGGGTTTTTCCGTCATGTCGGGCGTCATACCGCCGCCCTGGATCATGAAGCCGTCGATCACCCGATGAAATACCGTGCCGTTGTACTGGCCGGCCTTGACGTATTGAACGAAGTTGGCCACCGTCTTGGGAGCTTTTTCGGCGTCCATCTGCAACACGATGTCGCCCATGGCCGTAGAAAGGCGTATTTTCTGGGCCATCACGGGTGCCGAGAGCGAGCAACTGGTCGCCAGTGCAGCAGCCAGGATGTAGCGGTTCATCGTTCCATCTCCTGAAGTGTTTATGACGCTGCCGTGTCGCGGGATCAGCGCGGTTGCGCCAGTTCACGCGCCATACGCAATTTTCTCTGCAAGCTAATTTCGGGGTGCTGTCCGGCAGCGGCTTCGTAGGCGCGCTGGGCCAGGCGTGCGAACACATCACCCAGGTTCTCCTGTGCGGTGCGGTAACCGGGGTCTAAGCGAAGCGCGGTTTCCAGCAACTCGCGTGCTGCATCGATCCTGCCGGCAGCGGCTTGCAGCACGGCCAGGTTGTTGTAGGGCTCCGGCAGGTCGGGAAATTCCTGGGTCAGGCGTTCGAACAGCGCGACGGCCTCGCCCGTGCTGCCGCCCGCCGACAGCATCACGCCTTGCAGGAAGCGTAGCGCGACATCGCCGGGTTGCCTAGCCAGTGCAAGTGTCAAGTTCTGCTGCGCCAGCGCCGTCTCTCCGCGTTTGAATTGCTGCTCAATCGCGCGTGCTGGGCTGTCGCTGGCCACCGCGATCGACGATTCTGTCGTGACCAACAGGCAGGCGATCAGGCCAGATTTCAAGCAGCGCAGTGCAGCGGGCAGGGTCATCGACCGTGGAAAGATCGTGAACGGCCCGTGGTGGGACCGTGGAAGGTTGGGAGAATGCCAGCCGTTTGCCGGGCAGGCAGATCAAATTAAGTGGCTGCATGGCCGCCGGTATACTGATTTGATTGTATCGATCCCCCGGGCTTGATCGCTGGCGTTGCGGTGGCGTCGGCGGCCCTTACGAGCCCGAGCCTCGCGGCTTCCCTTCTTGCACATCAAGGCCATCCTCGCGTTGGCTGTTTTTGTATCCTGATGACATTGCGCCTTTACAACACGCTGACCCGTAGCCTGGAAACTTTCACGCCGATCGACCCAGGGTTCGTGCGCATGTATGTTTGTGGCATGACGATTTACGATTTGTGTCACATGGGCCATGCGCGGATGATGATGGCTTTCGATGTGGTCTATCGCTGGCTTCGAGCCAGTGGCTACCAAGTCAATTACGTGCGCAACATCACCGACATCGACGACAAGATCATCAAGCGAGCGGTTGAGCGAGGCATCAGCATCCGCGCATTGACCGACGAGATGGTTGACGCGATGCGCCAGGATATCGGTGCCATTGGTGTTTCTGCACCCACCCACGAGCCGCGGGCTACCGAGTACGTGCCGCAGATGCTGTCTTTGATCAGCACGCTTGAACGCAAGGGTCTGGCCTACCGGGCTGAGGGCGGGGATGTGAACTTTGCGGTGCGCAAGTTCCCGGGCTACGGCAAGCTGTCGGGCAAGAGCATCGACGAATTGCGTGCCGGTGAGCGGGTTGCGGTGCCCGGCGGCAAGGACGACCCACTGGACTTCGTGCTTTGGAAGGCCACCAAACCCGACGAACCTCGAGACGCTAGTTTCGAAGCTGCCTATGGGCCGGGCCGCCCTGGCTGGCATATCGAGTGCTCGGCGATGAGTTGTGCGCTGCTGGGCGAACGCTTCGACATCCACGGGGGTGGCATGGATCTGCAGTTCCCGCATCACGAGAACGAGATCGCCCAGAGCGAAGGGGCGCTCGGTCACCGCCATGTCAACTATTGGCTGCACAACGGTTTTCTGAACATCGACAACGAGAAGATGTCCAAGAGCCTGGGCAACTTCTTCACGATCCGCGACGTGTTGCAGCGGTTCGATGGCGAGACCTTGCGCTTTTTCATGTTGCGCACCCATTACCGCAGTCCGTTCAATTTCAGCGATCAACTGCTCGATGACGCTCGCATCGGCTTGCGCCGCTTGTACACCGCGCTGGATGGCATCGCGCTCGCGCCAGCTTGTCAGGCCATAGATTGGGCACAGCCGCAGGCTGCCGCCTTCAAGCTGGCGATGGACGAAGACTTCAACACGCCTGGCGCGCTGGCCGTGCTTTTTGAGTTGGCCAGCGAGTGCAACCGAAGCCGCTCAGTTGACAGTGCCGAGTTGCTGCGGGCGCTGGCGGCCACGTTGGGTCTGCTTCAGCAAGCACCGCGGGCTTTCCTGCAAGCCGGCAGCGTGCTCGATGAGACCACCATCGCTGGCTTGATCGCTGACCGCGCGGCGGCAAAGTTGGCGAAAAACTTCGCCGAAGCGGATCGCATCCGCCACGCGCTGGCAGCACAAGGCATTGAGCTAAAAGACTCTGCCTTGGGCACTACTTGGGTGAGGGCTTGATCTTGCCTGGGCGCAGTCTCGGCTCGGAAAAACCGTCTGATGTTGTCGTGACTGCGGTGCCGGCCGTGGTGACGCCAGACTATTGGGACGAAGCTTGCCGGCATCTTGCCAAGCGCGACCGGGTGATGAAGAAGCTCATCCCTCGTTTCGGCCAGGCGCGTCTGCAGAGCCGGGGCGATGCATTCACCACACTGGCGCGGTCCATCGTCGGCCAGCAAATCTCGGTCAAGGCGGCGCAATCGGTCTGGGACCGGTTTGTCGCGGTGGTCGGCGGTCCGACCATCCATCTGCAGCCTTCAGCGGTGTTGGCCCGGGACACGCCTGAGCTGCGCGGCGCCGGTCTTTCAGCGCGCAAGGTGGAGTATCTCGGTGACTTGGCGCGGCATTTCGATTCCGGTGCCGTGCATGTGCCGCAGTGGCAACAGATGGGCGATGAGGCCATCATCGAAGAACTGGTCGCGATCCGAGGCATCGGCCGCTGGACTGCGGAGATGTTCCTGATATTCCACTTGATGCGTCCCAACGTCATGCCGCTCGATGATCTGGGTCTGATCAAGGGGATCAGCCAGGGGTATTTCAGCGGCGAGCCGGTTTCACGGGCTGAGGCGCGTGAGGTGGGTGAGGCTTGGGTGCCGTTCCGCTCGGTTGCCACCTGGTACATCTGGCGCAGCTTGGATCCACTGCCGGTAGACTACTGACCTGCGAGTTGCCGGCTTCGACCCTCGCGTACTGTTCGCAGCCGGCCCCGATTCACCCAACCCGAGGCGGCGGATGAGCAAACGACATTTCCTCGAGTTCGAGCACCCGATCGCCGAGCTCGAATCCAAGATCGAAGAGCTGCGCTTCGTGCAATCGGAGTCTGCGGTCGACATCTCCGACGAGATCGGCCGGCTCGACAAGAAGAGCCACCAGCTCGCCAAGGACATCTACTCGAACCTGACGCCCTGGCAGGTGACGCAGATCGCTCGTCATCCGCAGCGGCCCTACACCCTTGATTACGTCAGCGAGATGTTCACCGATTGGCAGGAGCTGCACGGTGATCGTCACTTTGCCGATGATGCGTCGATCGTCGGTGGACTGGCACGCTTCAACGGCCAGCCCTGCATGGTGATCGGCCATCAGAAGGGCCGCGATACCAAGGAGCGCGGCCTGCGCAATTTCGGCATGGCCCGCCCTGAGGGCTACCGCAAGGCATTGCGCCTGATGAAGCTGGCTGAAAAGTTCGGCCTGCCGCTGTTCACTTTTGTCGACACACCCGGCGCCTACCCTGGCATCGGCGCCGAGGAGCGCGGCCAATCCGAGGCCATCGGCCGCAATATCTTCGAGATGTGCCAGCTCGAAGTGCCCATCATCGTCACCATCATCGGCGAGGGGGGCTCGGGCGGTGCGCTGGCCATCAGCGTCGGCGATCAGGTGCTGATGTTGCAGTTCTCGGTTTACTCGGTGATCTCGCCTGAAGGCTGCGCTTCCATCTTGTGGAAGACTTCAGATCGCGCCTCCGACGCTGCCGAAGCGCTCGGCATTACCGCCCACCGGCTCAAGGCCTTGGGGCTGATTGACAAGGTGATCAACGAGCCGGTCGGCGGCGCCCACCGCGACACCCGGCTGATGGCCTCGCAGCTCAAGCGCGCGCTGGTCGACTCTTTGCGTCAAGTCTCGGACCTCAAGCCCAAGGAATTGTTGCAGCGACGCTATGACCGGCTGCAGGCCTACGGCCGTTTCGCCGACACCAAAGACCGCTGAGATCAGCATGGGCGCTGAGCCGCAGGTCTGCCAGGCCTGTGTGGCGGTGGCGTTCAGCGGCGGACGCGACTCGCTCGCGCTCCTACATGCGACCTGCCGCGCCGCCGCGATGCTGGGTTTGCAGGTGGTCGCCCTGCATGTGCACCATGGTTTGCTGCCCGAAGCGGACGGCTGGGTCTTGCGAGCGCAGCGATTGTGTGTGCGCTGGCGCGCCAGGGGCTGGCCGCTTCGTTTGCGCTGGACGCCATTGTCAGATGCCCCGGCGCCGGGTGAAAGCGTCGAGGCCTGGGCGCGGACCGGCCGTTATGCGGCGCTGGCCCGGATGGCGCAAGAGGAGGACGCGGGATTGGTGCTGCTGGCGCAGCATCGGCGCGACCAGGCAGAGACCTTCTTATTGCAGGCTTTGCGAGGGGGGGGCGCGGCAGGCCTGTCGGCGATGCCGGCCGTGTTCGATCGCATGGGACTACGCTGGGCCAGGCCCTGGCTGGCGCAGCCCCGCGAAGCGATCGAGGCTTACGTCCATCGCCATCGGCTGCGGCCGGTCGAAGATCCGTCCAACCTCGATGTCCGGATGGCGCGCAACCGCCTGCGGCTGCAGCTGTGGCCGGCGCTCCAGGCTGCGTTCAGCGATGCCGAGACCGCACTGGCCAGTGCAGCGCAGCATGCCCAGGAGGCCCACACCGCCTTGTTGGAATTGGCTGCATTGGACTTGGCGACCTTGGTGGACGATCGCGGAGGCTTGCTGGTGGCTGGGTGGCGACAACTGTCCTCAGCGCGACAAGCCAATGCCTTGCGTGTTTGGTGGCTCGCCCAGGCTGGTCAGGGCGCTTCGACCGCATTGCTGCAGCGCTTGTTGGCCGAGGTGCCTGCGCACGGTGCCAGGCGCTGGCCTGCCGGTGCAGGAGTCTGGTGCGTGCTGTACCGAGGTCGCTTGCAGCATGTGCTGCCTCGGGTGCAGCAGTTCGGCCATCAGGCTTCGACGATCGATTTGTCGAAACCTGGGCGGTGGCCAGCGCCAGGATGGGGCGGGTGTTTCGAAGTCACCGACTGCTGCTGCGGTGGCGTGGCGCCGGCGTTGTTGCAGTCGCTTTGCATGCAGGTGCGCGCTGGCGGTGAGCGCTTCCAGTTTGAACCAAGGGGCGTGCCGCGCAGTCTGAAAAAGCAGTACCAAAGCGCCAAGGTGCCCGAGCACCAGCGAGTGGGTCCATTGCTTTGGTCAGCGGGGCGCTTGCTGTTCGTGCCTGGCCTGGGAATAGACGCGCGAAGCCTTGCCGCTGTTGGCCAGCCGCAGTTGGCGCTGCGCTGGTGCCCGGAGCGGATGTCGTCAGCCTCTACCCAGATCCTGTCCCAGCGCGACAGCTAAAATATTGGGTTGTGTTCCGGAATTGCGTCGCGTCAGATCACCGATCGGGCAGGCCCCGGCATCTCCAGCAACCCAGTTCCAGCAGCCATGGCATTGATCGTTCACAAGTACGGTGGTACCTCGATGGGCTCGCCCGAGCGCATCCGCAACGTCGCCAAGCGCGTCGCCAAATGGGCCCGCGCGGGCCATCAGATGGTTGTCGTCCCCTCCGCCATGAGCGGCGAAACCAACCGATTGCTCGGCTTGGCCAAGGAGGTCAACCCCGGTCTGCTCGACGATGCGGCGATGCGTGAACTCGACATGATCGCCGCTACCGGCGAGCAGGTGTCCGTCGGTTTGTTGGCCCTGGCACTGCAGGCCGAAGGCATGGCGGCGGTCAGCTACGCTGGCTGGCAAGTGCCGGTCCGCACCGACTCTTCGTATACCAA
This sequence comes from Burkholderiales bacterium, assembly GCA_947448955.1. Taxonomy (GTDB): domain Bacteria; phylum Pseudomonadota; class Gammaproteobacteria; order Burkholderiales; family Burkholderiaceae_C; genus Pseudaquabacterium. The sequence goes on along the minus strand of CANFPU010000033.1, from coordinate 11,479 downwards.
AGCGCGCATTGCCAGCATCGACGACCAGCGCGTTCGTGCCGATCTGTCAGCTGGCAAAGTCGTGGTGATCACCGGGTTCCAGGGCATTGACGAGGCCGGTTCGATCACGACGCTCGGACGCGGCGGCTCGGACACCTCGGCGGTTGCCGTGGCCGCGGCGATGGGCGCAGCCGAGTGCCTGATCTACACCGATGTCGACGGTGTCTACACCACCGACCCCAGGGTGGTACCCGAGGCCCGGCGAATGAATACCATCAGCTTCGAGGAGATGCTCGAGATGGCCAGCCTGGGCAGCAAGGTGTTGCAGATTCGTTCGGTCGAGTTCGCCGGCAAGTACCGCGTGCCGCTGCGCGTGCTGTCGAGCTTCACGCCTTGGGACATCGACATCGACGAAGAAGCCAAGTCAGGCACCCTGATCACTTTTGAGGAAGACGAAAAAATGGAACAAGCGGTCATCTCTGGCATCGCGTTCAACCGCGACGAAGCCAAGTTCACCGTGGTCGGCGTGCCCGACAAACCTGGCATCGCCTACCAGATCCTGGGCGCAGTGGCCGACGCCAACATCGACGTTGATGTGATCGTGCAGAACGTATCCCATGATGGGCGCACCGACTTTTCGTTCACGGTGCACCGCAACGACTTTCAGCGCGTCAACGATTTGCTGGCGAACACCATCGTGCCCAACACCGGCGCGGCGATGTTCACCGCCGACCCGCGCATCTGCAAGGTCTCGATCGTGGGCATCGGCATGAAGAGCCATGCCGGTGTCGCGAGCACGATGTTCCGCACCTTGTCCGAGGAAGGCATCAACATCCAGATGATCACCACCAGCGAAATCAAGACATCGGTGGTACTCGATGAGAAGTACATGGAATTGGCGGTGCGCGCTTTGCACCGGGCATTCGGTCTTGACGCGCCGGTGACGCAGGTCTGACCGCCCCATTCTCTGAGGATCGGCCAACCAGCTGACAATGCGTTGATCGAGTTGCAGTAGAATTCTTGGATTGCCCCGGGAGACGTGACCGAGTGGCCGAAGGTGCTCCCCTGCTAAGGGAGTATGTGGTTAAAAGCCGCATCGAGGGTTCGAATCCCTCCGTCTCCTCCAGGTGCTTGATTGACAAGCACTTTTCCGGAAAATCCTGCGCTGGATTGATGCGCCGCCGGGTTCCTGATGCGCTTCCACACGAATGGGCGCGTCGGGATCCGCGGCAGGGACAACGTTGGCAGGCTTGAAGGTTGCCTGCCGACGAAAGTCTTAAAGCTGCACGCCCTTCGTCAGCGCGCCATCGACCACCAAGTTGGCGCCGGTGATGAAGCTGGCGGCCGGGCTGGCTAAAAAGACCGCTGCATTGGCCATCTCCTGCGGCGTGCCCATGCGTCCGGTCGGATTCATGCCCAATGCCATCTTGAAAAATTCGGGGTTGCCCTGCTCGATCTGGTTCCAGACGCCACCTGAGAAGTAGGTGTTGCCCGGCGACACCGAGTTGGCCCGGATTCCCTTGCCGGCCAAGTTGTACGCCAGGCCCTGGGTGTAATGCACGATCGCGGCCTTGAAGGCGCCGTAGGGGCCGGCGGCGAAGTCGATCTCGCGGCCTGAAACGCTGGAGATCGTGACGATTGCCGGCTTCGCGCTCTTCTCCAGATAGGGCATTGAGGCGTTGACCAGCCGCACCGTGCCCATCATGTCGACCTCGAAGCCTTTCTGCCAAGCCGCCTCATCCCCGGCGATCGCCAGCGCGCTGACATTGGCCACCACGATGTCAAGACCACCAAACTCGGCCGCCGCCGCGTCGACCCAGGCCGCCAGCGCAGGCCCGTCGGCCACATCCACTGCCAGACCGAAGGCCTTGACGCCATGCGCTGCCAACTCGGCCACGCTGGCCGCCACCTCGTCGGCATTGCGGGCGCAGATCGCCACCTGCGCGCCTTCCGCAGCCAGCGTCTGCGCGATGGCGCGTCCGATGCCCTTGGTACCGCCGGTGACCACTGCCTTCAAGCCCTTGAGTTCGAGATCCATGATTTGTTCCTTTGCCAATCCGTTGTTGAGTGTTGTCGTTCGCTGCGGCGCCATCGCCGCATTCGCTGATCACGGTTGCTGATCAAGGTTGCTGATCACGCCTTGGGTGCAGGCGCCAGGTACTTCTTGCTGATGCCCGCGCCTACTGTGTACTTGGGATCGACGAAGTTCCCCAGCCGCACCTGGCCGCATTGGCTGAGCATCATGTAGGCGTCCCAGCGCTCGTAGCCGTATTCGGCCTCCATCCACAGGATCAACTCTTTGTAGGCGATTCGGGTGGCGTCCTCCAGCGGTCTGGCGCTGCCGATGGCCATGATCACAGCCTCGTTCTCGAGCCTCGGCCATGCCAGTTGCCAACCTTTGATCAGGTCGACCTGGATCGTGGTCGTGCTGGCGTATTCGACGGCCGTGCCGCAGACCTCGCCGTCACCCTGGCAGGCATGGGCATCGCCGATGAACAGCCGGCCGCCGGCGCTGCGCACCGGCAGGTAGGTGATGCTGCCCGGCCCCATGTCGGGCAGGTCCATGTTGCCGCCATGGCTGTCGGGGGTCAGGGTATTGATCGAGTCAATTTCTGGCGAGCAGCTCAGCGTGCCGATGTGCGGCTTGTAGGGCAGGGTGACGCGCTTGCTCCAGTACACGCCGTTTTCGTCGACGTCGATCTTGCGCACCAACTCCGGCAGGTCGTCGGCCAGCAGCGCCGTCAGCGAGGTGCCGCTGAGCGCGCCGAACTGCGGGATCATCGCGCAGGTGCCGCGTGGGTTCGGGCCGCGCGGCGCCATGCTCTCGATGTAGACCGCCAGCACGTCGCCCTTCTCGGCGCCCTCGACCATGATCGGGCCGTTTTGCGGGTTGACGAAGGGCATGGTCAGCACCCGTGAGGGCAGGTCTTGCTCGGTTTTGACACGCCCCTCGAAGGCGTCACGGGTGTCGACCACCACGCGGTCGCCGGGCCGGATCCTGAGCACCGGGTCGGAGTACGGACCGATGGTGTAGTGGAATTTGCCCTGCAGGGCCTCGGTCAGCGCGTGGGTGTCGGGCGTGCGCCCTTGTGCCACGCCGCGCTGGCGCATGATCGAATCGTTCAGCCAGTCCATGCCGGTCGTCCTTGGGGTTGGATCAATCGTGAAAGGTGATGAGATTGCTGGGGGTCGTGCAAGGCCAGAGCATGGCAGGCCAACTCAGTCCTGCATGCCCGTGTACTGGCCCAGGATGCTGACCGATCCGCCCTCGGCAATGGCCAACTGGCGGCGGACCTCCAGCATCAGCGCATCAGTGCGCGGGCGGGCCAGACGGGGAGGTCAGATGGCTTTCCAGTCGCCGGCCTGCTCGAAGGCATAGGCGGCCCGGTAAATCGTGGCCTCATCGTAATGCTTGCCGACCAGCATCATGCCGACCGGCAGCCCGTCGACCAGCCCGCAGGGAACGCTGATCGCCGGGTGCCCCGTGACGTCGAATGGGCAGGTGTTGGGCAGCATCTCGAAGGCCCGCTCGACCACCTGCTCGACCGGCGCGCCGGCCGGCGGCAACGGCGTGGCCGTCATCGGCAACGTGGGCATCAGCAACAGGTCGAAATCGGCCAGCGTGGCGTCGTAAGCGGCGGTCAGCTGCCTGCTCAGGTTCTGTGCCTTGGCGTAAAAGTGACCGCGGTAATGCTGGATGAAGTATTCGCCCAACACCATCGTCAGCTTGAGGGTCTCCGAGAGTTCGTCGGCGCGCTGCTTCCAGCCGGCATGGAAGTCGACCATGCTGGTGACATACAGGCCCTTCCAGTTGAAACCGTGTCCGTTGTCCTTCATCATCTGCTGGGTCGCGCCCTCGGCGGCGATCGGCAGCCAGATCGCCGGCCCGAGCAGGTGCATCGGCACTGAAACCTCCGAGACCTTGGCGCCCAGCGCGGTGAACACCGCTGCGGCCTGCCTCACTTTGGCGTCGACCGCCGCATCCGACTTCGGCCAGCCGAAGCCCTCGCTGACGATGCCGATTTTCAGCCCAGCCACCCCCTGCTTCATCAGTTCGCTGTAGGGCTTGGCCGTCTGTCCGGCATGCTGTCGAGGGTCTAGCCCGTCGGGACCAGCGAGTACCTCGAGCATCAGCGCGTTGTCGGTGACGTTGGCGGTCATTGGGCCGGTGTGGTCGATCGTCAGCTCAATGGGCATCACCCCGGTATAGGGCACCAGGCCGTGGGTAGCCTTCATGCCGACGATGCCGCAGTAGGACGCCGGCATCCGGATCGAGCCTCCTTGGTCGCCGCCGATCGCCAAGTCGACTTCACCGGCCGCGACCAGCGCTGCGCTACCCGACGACGAGCCGCCGGCCGAGTAGCCCATGCGGTAGGGGTTGTGCACCGGGGCGGGCGAGCTGGTGTGTGAGCCGCCCGAGAAGCAGAAATATTCGCAGGTCGATTTGCCGACCACGGTGGCGCCGGCGTCGAGCAAGCGCGTGACCACGGTGGCATCGACGTTGGGCACATAGCCCTCCAGTGTCGAGGCGCCGTTCATCATCGGTACGCCGGCCAGGCAGACGTTGTCTTTGAGCACAACGGTTTTGCCGGCCAGCTTGCCGGTGGCTGCGCCAGGGATGGTGGTCTTGACGTACCAAGCGCCGTACTTGTTTTCCTCTGCTGGCGGAAAGTAGCCGGGGGTGCGCGGATAGGAGACGCGCGGCACGTAGTCTGGCAAGGCATCGACCACGTCATAGGCATCGAAATTGGCCTGCAGCAGCGTGTTGTAGACGCCGGCCTGTTCGGTCGAAAGATGGATGCCCAGGCTCAGCGCGACGTCCTGCAACTGGTCTAGGGTGGGGCGTTTGATGGCCATGATGACTCCGGGAGTTGGTGTGTTGTCCAGCGTCTCTTGCCGTCCACCGGGTGGTGCATCACTCGGTGTGGCAGCAGCAGCGAGGGGTGATGATTGACGTTCGAGCCGCTCGGATCCGTACCCCTCAATGCCAGTTCATTCTGCGATCAACTATTTTCTTGGTCAAGCAAATTTGTTTGTGTTGGAAAATAATTTGGAGCGCAGCAATCGCTCATTCGGAACAGGGTACAGACACTGAATCAGTGACCTGCAGCCCTTGCCAGATCGATCGGACTTTCGGTGCGGCCCGCTAGGTCGCCGCGCGCGCTGGCCCATTGGGGTGAGCTCGACCACGCACCAGGCTGGTTAGGTAGCCCTTAGGGGTGGTGCGCATTTCGCACCAAAGTGGTTTCCAAGGAAACGTTTTGCTGCGTAAAATTCGACGCCAGGTTGACGTGTTTGCACCAATCATGCCCGACCAAGATATCTCCGATTACCTGGCCTATCTGCTGGCTTCCGCCCACCGGCGCATGCATCTGGGACTGGCCCAATCGGTCGCGACCGAGGGTGTTAGCGAAGAGCAGTGGCGCATCCTGCAAGTGCTGTCGGATGAGCAGGGCCGTTCGATGGGCGAACTCGCGGCACAGGTGTTGATGAACCATCCGGCGCTGACCAAGAGCATCGACCGGCTGGTCGGCCGCAAGTTGGTGCAGCGCGCCGCCGACGCCATGGACAGCCGAAAGGTGCGGGTCTACGTCAGCGACCTCGGGCTGGAGATGGTTGGGCGCTTGAAGAAAAGCGTCGATGCTCACCACGGCGCGGTCGAGGGGGCGATGGGCCCGCGCAAGGTCGAGCAACTCAAGAGGCTGCTCAAGAACTTCATCCAGGAATCCGCCGCAGTCTGAGGCGACCACGGGGTTTGCTGCGGCCGCGACGACCCGCCTGCGCATCGGGCGCGCTGATGGTCAAGGTGCTGGTTGCTGTCGCCGACCTCAAGCAAGCGCTTTTCGATCGTGTCCCAACGCGTGGTGTCAGTCCTTGAGCCCGGGAATGCTGGCGCGGGCGGGACTCAGCGCTTCATCAGCCCGTTGCTGCGACCTTCTGCAAGGTCGCTTGTCCCTTGACGCGTTCTGCCGACTTGGCCGTGCGGCCCCAGTTCATCAGCAGCCCGAGTGCGGCCGGGCCGGTCAGACGGTAGGGGTCGAATTCGCTGGTGGCGCCGAAGCGCAGGTACTGTGTGCGTTGCAAGGCGTCCGCCGCTGCGAAACCCATGCTCCAGCCTGGAAACTGGCGCTCGTCGATCGCCTCGAAACCGAGCAGCAGCAGGCGGCGGTGGCGCGTGTCGTGCGTTAGGCGGCCGTACAGCTCGTTCAAAGCCTCGCGGTCGCCCTCGAGCACCTGCAGGAAACAACGGCTGTTGAAGATCAACATGCCGGTGATGTCGTGCCGCTCGTTGTGGTTGCGGGCCTGGGCGAGCAGCGTTTGCACCTTTTCGGGGTTCAGCGCTTCGGTCGCTACGCTTGCGTAGATCAGTCTGGAAAGCATCTTGCCTCCGTGGGTTGGCCGCAGGCAGGACGCGGCGCGGCAGGCAAATGGTAGGTAGGCGACCCGCACCTGGAGGCACGGAGATACGCCGCAAAGGCGTTGCTGTTCCCGGCACGGCGACCGAGAAGGCCATTGCCAACAGGGCCGGCGTCGATCCCAGTTCACAGTTCAGCAGGTTTGCCTCCGTTGGCGATAGAGGCTGCTGGATACACTTTGTGTCATGGCAATTCGACCGATCGCACGCTTCCGTACCGCGTTTAGCCGCGCTTGGCTGGCTGTAGCGCTGCTTCTGTTGGCGTGCACGACCGCCCCGCGCGCGGCTTCAACGCTGTCTTGCACCGAGGCCGCTTCGAGCGCGTGCTATTTTTCTTTCGAGTCCGCAGCGATGGAGGGCAAGCTGAACTATTTCGCATCGCAGGCGCCGTCCGCGGCTGGCGCTGTGGCCGCTCCGTCCACAGCGCTGGTGGTGCTGCATGGTCACCCGCGCGACGCTGCCAAGTCCTTCGAAGCCGGCCTGCGGGCGGCGCGGAATGCCGGCGTGATGGGGAGCACGCTGGTCATTGCGCCGTTGTTCCAGGTCGACGACGAGAGCGCGCGGGCGTGCGGATCTCTTGGTGTGCCTGGAGCCCGTGACGGTGACTTGTTATGGACCTGCACCAGCTGGATCGAAGGTGGACCGGCGCGCAATGGTCAGCGGCCGACCTCTTTCGCCGCAATGGATGCCTTGCTCGCCAGCTTGGTGCAGACATGGCCCGGGCTGCAGTCCATCACCGTCGCCGGGTTCTCAGCCGGCGCGCAGATGGTGCAGCACTACATCGGCTTCGCGGCCGAGCCGCTGCGCCTGAGCGCGCCGGTGCGATATGTCGTTGCCGCCCCGGGCACCTGGTTGTATTTCGACGACATGAGACCGCAAGGCAAGCCCGATGGCTGCCCGCAGTTCAATAGCTGGAAGTACGGCATCCAAAACCTGCCGTCCGGACTAGGGCGAGGGGCTGAACAGGCACGGGCCCAATATGCAGCGGCTGACGTCGCCTACCTCAATGGCGAACTCGACAGCGGGGAAGGCCCGGGCGCCGCCTACAGGATGCTTGACAAATCCTGTTCGGCCATGGCGCAGGGACCCGACCGGCTGCGACGCGGCTTGGCCTATGCCGAGTACGACCGCCAGCGACTCGCGCCGGACCGGCAACGTCAAGTGGTCGTCGTACCCGGTTGCGCCCATGACGTGGCTTGCGTGCTTCCTTCCCCAACGGCCCGGGCAGCGTTGTTCGGCAGCGCACGCTGAGCCAGGTTTTCAACGATTTGCCGTTCAATCCACGGTCCTGACCGTGTCGCCGAGGCGCTGGCGAGCAACTCCTCGTTGATCGCCGTCTTGAACGGGGACAGCCTGTTCGCGATGGCGCACCAATGGATGCCTCAATGGGTGCCTCAATGGGTGCCTCAATGGGTGCCTCAATGGTTGCATCAGCCGGGCGTCGGCGCTTGGGGCCGTGGGGTGGTGTTGGTGGTGGTGGTCGTGGCCACCAATGTCGCCAACAGCGCGCCATCGGATGCCAGGCATCGCATGTGCAGCGCCTGTGTGTCGTCGCGGTCGATGTGCCAGTGGCCATCAGGGTGGCACGCACCGGTGGCCGTGCCGGTCAGGGTGATCGGCAGGCTGCTGGTCTTCACGCGCAGCAGCGGCGGTGGGCCGACGCTCGTCTCGATCGTTGGATCGGCCGGGCGGGACTGGGGCGTGCCGTTGATTTCGTTGATGGCGTTGATGTCGTTGGCCATGGCAGCGGTGATGGCATCGGCGATCGCTCGCGCCTGGCGGCCGATCGGCTCGATAAAGCGGCTGGCGCGGCCGTCAACCACCGCGCAGTCGCCCAGTGCGTAGATGCCGGCCTGGCTGGTGGCGCCGCTTCGGCTGTTCACGGCGATACCGCCGGCAATGTGGTCGAAGGCCAGCCCTGCACTGCGAGCCAGCCGCCCAGCGGTGCGCAGGCCGATGGCGGCGACGACCTGGTCGGCCTCGTACCGACCGCCATCGAGCGTGTGGACATGCAGGCTGCCGTCCGGCTGGCGTTCAACCGCGCTGACCCGTGCGTTGCCGATGAAACGGATCGGCAGGCCGGCCCAGGCGGCGAGCAGGCGTCTACCCGCGGCGGCCGGTAGTTGGCTGGCCAGTGGGACTGGCTGGACGTCCAGCAACGTGATGCGGTGACCCGCCAGGGCCAGGTCGTTGGCCAGTTCGCAGCCCACCAGACCAGCGCCAATGAAGGTCACGCGCTGTGGCCCACGGGCCAGCGCTGTGCGCAGCTTGGCGTAGGCCGCGAGGTCGTTGATGCGCCAGACGCGATCGTGCTGCAGCGCGGCGGGTAGCGCCGGCTCGGCACCGTGCGCCAGCACCAGATGGCGCCAGCGCAGCGTGCCGCGGCTGGTGCGCAGCGTGCGGGTGGCCGGGTCCAGGTGAATGGCCGATGCCTCGGGCAGCAGCCGCACCTGCAACCGCTGTGCAGCGGCCGCACCGGTTTCGCGCACCAGATCGCCGACAGCGGTGCCTCGCGCCACCGCGACACTGAGTTGAGGCTTGTCGTAGACGTCGCCGGCGCAGGCGCAGACCATGATGATGGGCAAGTCGGCGTCGCGCTCGCGCAGCGCCTGCGCCACCTGCCAGCCCGCGCGGCCGGCGCCAACGATGAGCACGCCGTCTCCGCGCCGACCGCCGCCCAGGCGCGTCGGCCGGCGCGCGACACGTGGCTGTGCGGCCACCGCCGCTGGCGGCGTGTAGAGCACAAAGTCGGCCTTGCTGACGCCGCAGATCGGGCAGCCCCAGTCGTCTGGGATGTCCGCAAAGCGGGTGCCGGCGGGTAGCCCGCTGTCGGGGTCGCCCAGTGCTTCGTCGTAGATCAGGCCGCAGACCTCGCAGATGAACTGCAGCCAGGGCGCTGGGACTGTCGAGGCCGGGGCTGTGGTCACGCCGGCATCTCGGTCGCCGACAGCCGCGCGATTTCCTTGCGCAGGTGCTTGATGGCCGGCGTGACGATGGCCACGAAGTGCGATTCGCGAACCCGCCGCTGCACGTCGCTGCTCAACAGGTAGCCGCGTGCGCCGGCATGTAGCAGGGCGCTCTGCGCCGCGCGCAGCGCCAATTCGCTGGCATGGGCGCGCACGTCCAGCACGCTGATCAGGTGGTCGCGGTCGCTGCTAAACGGCGTGGCGCACAGGCCTTCGATGCGGGTGGTCAACGCGTCCAGCTCAGCCTGCAGGTCGTCGGGCCGGTCTTCCAGAAATCGGTTGACATGGCCTAACTGCGGCTCGACACGCCACATCGAGTCGATGGCGCCTTGGGCCACGCCCAGGCCAAACCCTGTCTGCAGCAGGATAAAGGCACCGCGGATGCGCGCGATGTAGGGCTTGGCCGGGTCAGCCAGCACGGCGTCGGCGCTGACGAAGACGTCGGTGCAGCGGATGGCCCAGGTGTTGGTGCCTTCCATCGCCGAGAAACTGGGACAGTCGCGTAGTTCCACCCCCGGCGCGTCGCAGGACAGCAGGAACATCAGTTCGCGCGCGACACCATCGCCGCTGTCCACGCCTGCCAGCACTCCGGCGTAGTGGTCGACGCCCAGGTTGCTGACCCAGGGTAGCGTACCGTTGATGCGGTAGCCGCCGGCCACCGGTTTGGCGCGCAGCAACAGGGTCTCGATGCCCGCGTAGGACTTCATCGGATTGCTCATGCCGGTGGCGCCCAGGCGGGCACCGCTGATGTGGGCGGCTAGGCGCGCGCCGGTCAGCGCTGGGTTGCCCGACTGCTGAAGGTACAGGCCGCAGACCTGCTGGCACCAGACCATGAAGCCGCTGGCACCGCAGACCCGCGACACCTCGGTCATCGCGCGGATGGCTGCCATGTAGTCGCCGGGTTCGGTGCCCGGCCCGATGTGCGCCGCGTAGGCACCGGCGGCGCCCAGGCGCTTCAGCACGTCAAGCGGGTAGGTGCCGCGGTCGGTGGCGTCGGCGGCGGCGCGCAGCGGACCATCCGCGATGGCGCGCACCGCCTCCAGCATCGTGGGCTCGGGCGCCGTGGCGGTGGTCGCCTGAGGCGGGGCTTCCTGCAACTCGGCCATGCTCATCGTCGGTGTCCTTGGCGGTCGGTGGGTTCAGGCCTGCGCTCAGGCCAGCGCGATGGTCATCGGGATCGGGTTGCGCATGCTGTTGGCCACTGGAGAATAGAGGTTGGCGTGCTGCACGATCTCGTCGAGTTGCTCCCGGGTGGCCTCGCCCTCGATGGCCACCTTCACACGGAGGGCTTGGAAGCCCATCAGCGGCGGCAGCATCTCGGCGCCGCCCGCACCCCAGGCGGCGGGATTGCCGATGTCGCCTTCCATGAAGATTTCCAGGTGGCTCAGCTTGACCTGCTTCCAGGTCGCCACTGCCGTGATGCCCACCGCCAGGCAACCGCCCAGCGCCGACAGCACGATCTCGCCAGGGGCTGGCGCGGTGTTGTCGCCGAACAGGTGCAGCGGTTCATCGACGACGACGGGCTGGTGGTCGCCGACATAGCTCAGCGAGCGGTATTTGCCCTCCAGTATCGTGCGGACCTTGTTGGTACCTCGCCGGCTTGGGTCGGCTTTGCCGGCGGCGGCGAATTTCAACAGGCCATCGCGGTCGATGGGGTTCAGGTAGGCGGTGACGGTGGTCATGGCGATGCTTGGCGTTTTCTGGCGTTTTCTGGCGGTTTCTGGCGTGGCTCGGGGGTCGCGCGCTTCAGGCGGCCATCAACATCGGCGCGGTCTTGCTGATGACGGGCGGCGAGGTTTCGATGGGCAACGACGGGTCGCGCGACCATTCGTTCCACGAACCGAAGTACATGCGCACGTCCTCGAAGCCGGCCTGCTTCAAGGCCAGGTAGGTGTTGGAAGCGCGGGCGCCTTTGAAGCAATAGAGGTAGATCGTGTCTTCGGTGCCGATGCCAGCGGTGGCACATTCAGCCTGCACTTCCAGCGCCGACTTGATCTGTGGACCCAGCGCGCTGGGCTTCATGAACCGGTACCACTCGATCCACTTGGCACCCGGCAGCCGGCCTTTGCGCGGCGCGAAGTCCTTGCCGTAGGGGGAACTGCTTTCGCCAGTCCACTCG
>CANFPU010000032.1 GCA_947448955.1 Burkholderiales bacterium | reverse complement strand
CAACTTCTTCGAGCTCATCAACACCTCCAGTTGGGACGTGTTGCGACGACGGGTTGAATTCACCCAATGTGCGCCGGTATGAACTGTTGTTCTAATAGTTCAGAGAGATAGAAGCTGTTCTTACCGTCGGTACGTGGTGAGCCAGGTACGTCCCGGTTCACCTCACGGACAACCGTTTCCTCGTCGTGCCATTGCCCGTTGGCGCGAAAAAACCAGCGACGACGAATGTCAACGGCCTTTGTCTTCGTGCGGTGCAAGACGACGCGCACCGACATCATGTCGGCACCTTCGCGGCGCGCCTCTCCGTTTAGCGCGCGCTCAAGGAAAGTCGGGTAGCCCCGGTAGTCATCAACCTTGAGCCCGGCTCGGGCAAGGTAAGGCAGTGCATCCTTGCCGTACAGGCAAAGATAGAGGGCCTCCAGGATCGTCGTCTTCCCATAACCATTGAGACCCCCGATCACGGCAATGTTTTGGCCATCGGCGGGCTGTGGGAAGGAAAATTCAGCGTGCGAGTAGCTTTTGAACTGCGTCAGTTCAATGGTTGAAATCCACAAGTGCTCTTCTCCCTCATTTTCTCTTATCAGTCGATGCGACCGAGGATCTCTTCAAAGCGCGCAAATATTCCAGCCGCACGCTCCTGGTGCTGGCGCTCGCGCTGTAACGCCACCAGCTCCGTGATTACATCGACAGGTATCTTGTGCAAGGAGCATACGTGACTGAGCCTAATCCTGGCGTCATCATCCGCCCACAACGGAAGGTCCGTTAGCAGGCTCTCGTCACCATACTCACCATAGTCGTTGGATTCAGGCATTGACGATCGCCTCCTCTTGCTGCAACTCTGTTGCCCAAATTTTATGGATGAGGTTTATTTCCTCTTCCGAGATAAGCGGTGACCCGAACTCTTCCTGAACGCGAAGCAGCTCAGCCAGAATTTCTTTCCTGGCCTGGATCGTGAATGGCCCAGGAATGTGCTTGCCCGTAGCATCAAAGGTCAACCTGCCATTGCGGCGAATGGCGCTGCGCATCGACTGGTTCTTGCGATAAGCCACCAGATTGTCTCGGAAATCCAGCAGGGGTTGGTAGCCGTCATGGCCTGCGTCAATGTAGCCTTGCAGGCTTTTGTCTTTCTCAACGACCGTGCAAGTCCAGCAACCGAAGCGACTGCTCTTGGTGCCGCAGCCTGGCGCCTCGTCCTTACTGAGTACAACAGGGCATTCGCCGCCCTCGGCATCCCGGTACAGCTGGAACAAGTCCTTATGGGTGCCGCCCCAGGGGGTCGGAAAACTCCCGAGAATCTCCCAGACATCGTCGGTCGAGAGATCGACAATCGGTCGGAAGATGAACGCACCGCTAATGCTGTTGTGCTCGTTTAGATTCGAGCCCCGCATGTTCTCGTACTTATCGACGGTCATCATCCGTCGAATGCTCTCAGTTCGCCGCACGCCCAACACCACGATCGCAGCGCCGTGATTAGAAATGTTGTCGCGGATGTAGGTGCTAGTCGGTTGAATTTTGAGCCGGTCCGTGCACCAGCGCATCTGAGAATTAGGGCTCGGGTAGCCCTTGCCGATGAGCAGGACCCAGAAGGTCTTGTCGAGGTCAGGCCTCGTGCGCCTCACCACGATCGGCAGGCCCATGTCGTTTGCGGCCTGCTCGATCTGGACCGTCACCTTGTTCAGGTGGGCCATGACAAACGGGCTTTCGACCAGCGTGTCGTTGGAGACGATGTGGACCGGACGCGTACGCGCCGACGGAGGGATGGCCTGCAGCGCCTCGAAGACGGCATGTGCAACCAAGGACGAATCCTTACCGCCCGAGAACCCGACGATCCAGGGGTAGTGCTGCGCACTGGAAAGGTACTCGTCCTTGACCAGGCGGACAATGTTCCGCCATCGATCTGACATTGGTTGATCGACAATTTCTGACATGCACTCTCACGCAAAACGGGCAGCGGCGCGAGGGTAAACCCTAAGCACTCCTGGCGCTCGGTCTAGCAAGTCGCCACGCCGCCGATGGGGTCACTGGGCAAAATTTTGGTCTGCCGGCATGGTACCGCAGCCAGACGGTATTCCGCCTCGGGACAACGCTTGCACGCGGTCGCGACTCGCCTCCGCTGGCACTGGCTGCGACGAGGGTCGTCAGGCCTGATGCAGTCAATGGGAATTTGATCCCCACGCCCTACGGTGCGACGCGGCCGGTGACGAAAGGTCGAGGCATCAGTCGCCCCGTTCGGCCTCGCTCCATCGCGAAGGCCTCGCCGGCCTGCGTCTGCCCGTAGCTGAGGTGAAGCGGTCTGCCTGGGCCGTAGTAGTACAGCCGGTCGAAGGGGAGGCTTCGGACGATCCAGTCGGCAACTTCTTTCATGTCTTCGTCGTCCACGATGAAGTCGCAGGCTGCGCCTCCGCGGTCACAGACAGGTGTGCGGCGAGTGCCGTGCTCGCACGCCGCGTGTTGATCGAGCCGGGGCGCGATGCCCTGGGCAATGTGTTTGATAAGCCCAGCCGAGGCGAAACCGTAGGTAAGGCGGATGGACCCGAAGTAGTCAATCAACGGATCGAGAAGCTCCGTAGCCAGGTCGAAGAGGGCGTTGTACGTCTCGGCTCGCAGCGGTACGTTGTGGACGCCGAGGCGCTTTTGGGTCTCCCCGCACTCGATGAAGTCGCGGTAGCAAAAGTTGGCGCCGCACGGGGAATCGAGGTCCGGCAACGAATCGCTCCTGGTTAGGCGGACGCCTTTGATAGCAAGGCGTCGCTCTTCCAGCTGTGCAGAAAGCCTGTCGGGCGACGGACCGTGATCGTCCGCACCAATGAGGCCATGTCGTTCCAGCGCCTCATCAAATGCGAGCTGCTCAGCGTAGGCGGGATAGTCCTCGTTTAGGTAGCGGCTCTTGCGATAGAGAGCTGGTTTTGGAAACGCTGCACTGCCGTATTCAAAAACTTCATAGTTGAGTCGGCGGACGTGAACCTTTATGCGTCGCCGAAGCAAAGGTATGGGAGATTCGTCGAATCTGTCGAACTCCATCAAGGTGAGCTTGCCAGAGCCGACATGAATCTTGACGAGCTGAACATCAGTTAGCGAATCCCAGAGGATCAAGCCACAAGTGACGTAGGCCCGCAGTACAGCGGGTAGCCGCTCGACCATCGATAGATGGAGCTGAAGCGAATGCTCCCCATCGAGCCATCCATGCCCCCGGGCAGCCGCTTCCTTGCATGCGGCAAGAATGGTTGCCGGCTCCGCAGCCTCAATGAGCAGGCGCAGCCCGGCTTCCTGTGCCGACTTGTAGTCCCCGAAAAAGGCCTTGATGTCCCTCTGCAGTCCCGGCTCGAGCTGTCGGTACGCAGGACGCTTCGCGAACTGCTGAGTCGCCATGAAGAGCTGAAGATCGTCTGTGCGTGTCTTCGCGGCGGCTTGAAGCAACGACAGGTCGTAGTGCTTCGCGAGCAAGCTCTCGGCCTTCGTGAGGCTGCCGACGGCTTGCAGCACCGCTGGAAGGTCGGAAACCTCTACTGACTCAGCGAAGCGGCCAAGGTCGAGCGCCTGCGCCCACAAGGTGTCCAGCACAGGTCGGGCAGCGGCCAATCGCAGCTCGGCTGGCGACGGGAGAGGTTCACGCGGTGCCCTTGCAGCTTTTGGTTCTTTTGCAAGTCGAGGCTCTTTCGGAAGTCTTGGTTCGCGGACTGAGCGGACTCTTGGAACACGGGTCGCCAGCAGCCGTGCCGCTAAGCCACTGCTCCGGTATCGGCCGGCACTGAACTGCTGTTCGGCGTCAGTACTGGCGAATACGAATGCAACCCCCGGACCAACCATGAAAACTGGTCGAGCAAGGACATGCTCCAAATAGTCCTTGAACTCTGCCTGCGAAAAATACTTCTGAAACGTATTCCGTGAAGTCAGGAAACCGTCGCGGAAGGGCTTGCCTGGTGTGTCATTGCCATAGAGCATGACACCGACGACCAAAGCATGTTTTGCCAGCTTGTAGGCTTGAACTATTGCCTCGACTCGCTCCGCAGGGTCTTCTATGACGTTGACCACAAAACCTAGATTGACGAGGTCGGCCTCAACGCGCGGCGCATCCGGCGCAAAGTGCGGGTCCCAGCCTTTCGCGTCGTACCCCTCGGCGCCGAGTCCGGCAACATCGCCGCCGCGACCACAGCCATAGTCAAAGAAGGTATGCGTTGGCGAAAGCAGACCATGCCGGATGAGGAACTGCACAGGTGCCGACAGTTCCGTGCGGGAAAGCGCGGTCAGATGCCGCTGCACCGGAAGTCCTGGGTTGCCCAATCCGTTTACGACATCTGAGGAATCGTCGTTTCCTAGCGGAACGAACTCGTCATCGACGAGCTTGTAGCCTTTGCTGGCGATAAGACGTTCCCAGTTGAGGCGAAAGCCAATCGTGGACGTTTCGTCGAAAAGACCGATTGCCTCTGCTGCCTTTGTCGTCGCCTCCCATCGAGAGCGATCAGGATGTCCGGCAGACATCAACCGCTCCTTGCGATGCAGGATTGGCGGGTTGAGTGTGTCGTCGTACCGACGGAACGAAGATGGCGACGTTGCGCCGGGCTGAAAGACCCACGCAGCCGCAAGCGCGGGAAACGGATCGTCGAAGAAGCCGGGATAGGCCAGAAGAGACACTCGACCACTGCGCAAGTTCACCTTCGCAATGTTCGGCTCAAGGTCTCCTGATCGCGGCAAGTCGGCCGCCACACGTTTCACGGCATGCACTACCGCATCGTTCTGTACCTCAGGGACTGCGGAGAGGTGAACGTAAAACTCGTCGACAACGAGCTTTCCTGGAGACTTCATAGCGGAAGGTCGGGCCTGACCAGCCGTCTGGCATGTGAGTTGATGTGCTTCGCTACTATGCTACTGAATGCCTGCCGCTCGGGCCGCGTGTCAGATGAGTTGGACCGCAGCCCGCTTCATGTCGTCGTTCACGTCGATGTAGGCCTGCGTCGTCGCAATGCTGCGATGCCCAGCAAGCGATGCCAGCACACGAACGCTGACACCCTTGCTGGCCAGCGTTGTGATGAACGTGCGGCGTCCGCTGTGGCTGCTAGCACCGTCGATGCCTGCATTCCGATACAGCCAGTGGAAGTGCTGGCAAAGCGTATTGCCGGTGAAGCCTTCGCGCTTCTGGGTTCGGAACAGCGGCAACTCCGGGTCGCGACGCTTCAGCGTCTTGCCGTACGCCACCAGTTCCTTCTTGAGCCTGTCGTTGACGAACACCGTGCGCGCGTGACCGCCCTTGGTCTGGTCCGCTGAGAGTTGGACTTCAAGCTTGACGGCGCCGTCCGACGAAAACACGTCACCACATCGCAGTTTGGCAACTTCACTGACCCGAAGGCCCGCGTAG
The DNA here is from genome assembly GCA_947448955.1 of Burkholderiales bacterium. Classification (GTDB taxonomy): domain Bacteria; phylum Pseudomonadota; class Gammaproteobacteria; order Burkholderiales; family Burkholderiaceae_C; genus Pseudaquabacterium. The sequence goes on along the minus strand of CANFPU010000032.1, from coordinate 25,096 downwards.
CAGGTAAAAAGCAGCATGGCCCGGTTGCGCGATGCGTGTCTGCGGACAGCAACGTAGTCCAGTACCTTCTTCAATTCCCGATCTGTCAGCGTCTTTGCTTGGGACATTGCAGCACTCCAGCAAATCAAACATTTGCTATGTCTTTAGTGTGCATTCTTTGATTTCAAAGAACAACCGACATGCTGCGATCATTGATTTCCCAGCGATATCAACGACTTAACCACAAAACCAAAGAGAATTACTATTAGCTTTGGTTTTGGGGTCCGAAGCCGAGCTTGATCAGCGTTCAAATCGCCCCAGCTACTTTAGCGCCCCTACAAGCATTTGAAGTGACGTCCAGCTGCCCACCCCTTCGGCGCTTCGAGTAAAGCGTTTGTAGACGGTTCTACGCAGTGTAGCTAGAGCGGCATTTCGGCAAAAAGCAGCCCATGGACTGCTTGGTAGTGGGAAAGGGTTGCTTACGCTTGGGGTTCAGCGGGTGCTGCAGCAGGTGCCTTCGGAGTATCACGGTTCCGGTAGTTTTCAGCCAATTCAGCCCAGGTCTGGCCAGCCAAGATAGCGATAACAAACTCGCCCTTATTTGCACCCTTGCTCTTCTTGGTCCACTCCATCCCGTCATCCAGCCTGTAGGTACGACCAACCTCAGGCATCTTGCCTTCGTGGTCCATGCTCTCAGGCCTCTTTTTCTCCTTGGTCTCCTTGAGTGCTGTGTTCTTAGCAGCAGGAGCAGGCAGACGGGACTTTATCTCATCAATGACTTCTGATAGCGTGTAGCCAATCTTCTCTGCCTTCATCAGCCAACCATTAACAAGCGTCTTCAACTCGTCGGTCTTACGGCTCGTAAACGCCTCGTTAGCCCTGTCCAACAGTGCTTTGAGCGAAGCAAGGTCGAGCTTATTCAGCGCTTCGGAGGTCAGCTTGTTGGGATCAAATTCTTGATCAGAGGTATTGTTAGCCACTTCTTGCTCCTGAGGTTGCACAGGTTTGATCTTCCTGGCAGCCATCTTAATCTCCTGTCCTGGTCAACGCAAATTGAAGGCCACAAATTTTTTCCATCACTATGAAGCAACCAACCCAATAGGCCTTCGCAAGAAAATTGATGGGTCTTTGAAAGCGCGGTTGCTAAGTAGGTAGGTCAAGGTGGCGTCTTGAGGCTCTTTCCTGCGTAGAGGAAATGCGACGCCACCGACTGTGACGCTCGAATCGACGCTAAGTCGTTGTTGTGAAAGGAAAAACAGCCCTTTGCTTGCGCGGCGTCAGGTCGTACAAAAGATGTACAGTGCCTTTTGAGGGAAAATGCACTGTCACGGTTTGGTACTGCTACAGCAAAAAACCGTTCTAGAACAAGGACTTAGCTATGACAATCATCAAGTACGCCGACCTCGTGGAGTCGGTGGCAGCGGCTTTGCAGTACATCAGCTACTACCATCCGGCAGACTTCATTGCCCACCTGGCGCGGGCTTACGAGCGCGAGCAGGGGCCGGCAGCCAAGGACGCGATCGCGCAGATCCTGACCAACTCGAAGCTGTGCGCCGAAGGTCGGCGGCCGATCTGCCAAGACACCGGCATCGTCAACGTCTTCCTCAAGATCGGCATGGACGTGCGCTGGGAAGGCTTCAGCGGTTCGATCGCCGATGCGGTCAACGCCGGTGTGCGCCAGGGATACCTCAGCCCTGACAACGTGCTGCGCGCCAGCGTACTCGCCGACCCGATCTTCGAACGTAAGAACACCAAGGACAACACCCCCGCGGTGATCCACATGGAGTTGGTGCCAGGCGGTCAGGTCGACGTGATCGTCGCCGCCAAAGGTGGTGGCAGCGAAAACAAGTCCAAGTTGGCGATGCTCAACCCCAACGACAGCCTGGTCGACTGGGTGCTCAAGACCGTGCCAACGATGGGCGCGGGCTGGTGCCCGCCCGGCATGCTGGGTCTGGGCGTGGGCGGCACAGCCGAGAAAGCGGTGCTGATGGCCAAGGAGGTGTTGATGGAGGACATCGACATGTTCGACCTGATGGCGCGCGGCCCGCAGAACAAGCTGGAAGAACTGCGCATCGAGCTCTACGAGAAGGTCAACGCACTGGGCATCGGCGCACAAGGCCTGGGCGGACTGACCACCGTGTTAGACGTCAAGATCAAGACCTACCCGACGCACGCAGCGAGCTTCCCGGTGGCCATGATCCCCAACTGTGCGGCCACCCGCCATGCTCATTTCGTGCTCGATGGCTCCGGCCCGGTCCATCTGGATCCACCTAGCCTGGATTTGTGGCCCGACGTGGCCTGGGCGCCCGACTACAACAAGAGCAAGCGGGTCGACCTCAACACCCTGACCCAGGCCGAAGTGGCAAGCTGGCAGCCGGGCGACACGCTGCTGCTCAACGGCAAGATGCTGACCGGCCGTGACGCCGCACACAAGCGAATTCAGGACATGCTCGCGCGCGGCGAGAAGTTGCCGGTGGACTTCACCAACCGGGTGATTTACTACGTTGGCCCCGTTGACCCGGTTCGCGACGAGGTGGTGGGGCCGGCCGGGCCGACCACCGCCACCCGGATGGACAAGTTCACCGAGATGATGTTGGCCCAGACCGGCCTGATCTCGATGGTCGGCAAGGCCGAGCGTGGACCGGCGGCGATCGCAGCGATCAAGAAGCACCAGAGCGCTTACCTGATGGCCGTGGGCGGTGCCGCCTACCTGGTGGCCAAAGCGATCAAGGGTGCGAAGGTGGTCGGATTTGCCGACCTCGGGATGGAAGCGATCTACGAGTTCGACGTCAAAGACATGCCGGTGACCGTGGCCGTGGACAGCCAGGGTACCAGTGTTCACGACACTGGACCCAAGATCTGGCAAGCCCGAATCGGCAAGATTCCGGTCACGATCGCCTGAGAAAGCCTGGCGCGGGTCAAGACCGGCTCAGCCAGCCTGGGCGACCCGCGGTCTCAGCGACCACTTCACCAGCTCAAACCACCACCAGCTCAATCCCGCTGCGCCAAGGCCCAAGAGCAGCAGCAGCGGCCCGGGCGTGGCAAAGACGAACAAGCGGCCGACCACCGGCACGCCGAGCACGCAGCCCAGCAAGGCTAGCGTGGCTAAAGCGATAACGCCAAATTGGCGCGACATTTCGCGCCAAGCCGTGTGGACCCAAGATCGATTGGCATGGATCAGACCCAGGTTGGCCAGCACCAGCACCGAGAAGGTCAGCGCGCGCGCGACATCCTCAGAACCCTCCAATGCCCGCGCACCGGCGAATACCGCCATCAGCAACGCCAGCAGGCCGGAACCTTGCCACAAACCGCGCGCCATGACGGACTTGTCGAACAAGTGCTGGTCGGACCGGCGCGGCGGCTGCGACATCGCGTCATGCTCAAGCGGCTCGGCCTCGAACACCACTGAGCAGGCCGGATCAATGATCAGTTGCAGGAACAGGATGTGCACCGGCATCAGCAGCATCGGCCAGCCCAGCAGCACCGGCAGGATCGACAGCCCGACGATCGGCACATGCACCGCCACCACGAAGACGATGGCCTTGCGCAGGTTGGCAAACACCCGCCGACCGTAGCGAACCGCCGTCACGAGCGAGCCGAAATCGTCGTTGAGCAACACCAGCGCAGCCGCCTCACGCGCTACATCGCTGCCGCGCGCGCCCATCGCCACACCGATGTCAGCGGCCTTGAGCGCCGGCGCATCGTTGACGCCGTCACCTGTCATCGCCACCACCTCGCCCTGCGCGCGCAAGGCCTGCACCAGCCGAAGCTTGTGCTCAGGTTGGACGCGGCAAAAGATGTGGGTATTGGCCAGCCGAACCCGCAAATCCGCGTCGCTGAGTCGGGCAAGTTCGGCGCCAGTGATGACCGGACGGTCGACCTCAAGACCGGCCTGTCGGGCTACCGAGATCGCCGTGGCCGGGTGGTCGCCGGTCATCATCACCACCCGGATGCCGGCGGCTCGGCAATCAGCGATAGCTTGTGGCACATCGAGCCGTACCGGATCTTCAAGGCCGAGCAAGCCCAGAAACTCGAAGCCAAAGTCGTGTTGCTGGCCAGGCAACACATCACCCTCGAAGCGGGCCCGTGCCACGCCCAACACCCGCAAGCCCTCGCCGGCCATCGCGGCAACTTGGCGAGCGATTCTGGCGCAGGCGTCGGCTTCGAGATGGCAGAGGTCGACGATCGCTTCGGGCGCGCCCTTGGCAGCGATCAGGTGTTGCCGCGGATCGGCCAGGCGCTCAGGGGATTGCCAAACACGGGACATCGCGAGCATCTCAGCCGACAGCGGATAGTCCTCGACCAGCGTCCAGTCGGCGTGTAGATGTTCAGTGTCTGCGAGCAGCCGTTGCCCGGCTTCGGCGATCGCCGTCTCCATCGGATCAAAGGCCAAGCGGTGGCTGGCCAGCACGGCATATTCCAATAGCTCGTGCAACTCATCGTGCAAGGCTTGGTCCCCGTGTCGCACACCGTCGTGCAGCGCGCGCTCGGACCACAGCCGGCGCAGCGCCATGCGGTTGAGCGTCAGCGTGCCGGTCTTGTCCACGCACAGCACGGTGGTGGCGCCCAGCAGTTCGACGGCGGGGATGCTGCGCGCGAGCACCTTCTCACGCGCCAGCCGCCACGCCCCCAGCCCGAGGAACAGCGTCAGCACCACCGGCAATTCCTCGGGCAGGATGGCCATCGCCAGCGTCAGGCCGGCCAGCAGACCGCGTAAGCCGTCGCCCGTCAGCGACCACCAGGCCAATGCCAACGCGCCGGCCAGCGCCAGGCCCACGACCGCGATCCATTGGACGATGCGCCGCGTTTCCTGCTGGATCGGCGTGCTCTGCACCAAGATGCCGGCCAACGACTGGCCAATGCGGCCCAGCGCGCTGCGTGCGCCGGTGGCCATCACCAGGCCGCGACCGCTGCCGCGAACGACCAGGGTGCCCGAGTACAGGATGTCGCCGTCCGATGCCTCTGGCGTCTGCGCCGCGCCGCTGCGCTTGGCCACCGGCACCGATTCACCAGTCAGCATCGACTCATCGGCGGCCAGGTTGTTGGCCTCGACCAGTTGCAAATCAGCCGGCACCCGGTCGCCCTCGGTCAGCAACACGGTGTCGCCCAACACCAATTCGCGGCCTGCGATGCGCCGCGCCTGACCACCGCGCAGCACCAGCGCGCGCGGGCTGGAGAGTTCGCGCAAAGCCTGCAGCGAGCGTTCGCTGCGCCGCTGCTGCACAAAGCTGATCGTCATGACGACGAGCACAAAGCCCAGCAGCATCAGCGCTTCTTGCGGATCGCCCAAAACCAGGTAGACCAGGCCGCAGGCCACCAGCAGCAGAAACATCGGCTCGGACACCACCTCGACCCACAAGTGCCAGACGCCGCGCGGACTGGAGATCGGGAGCTCGTTCGGACCCTCACGCGCCAGGCGTCGGACCGCCTCAGCCTCACTCAGTCCCTGCTGCCCTTGGGGCGAAGGTCTAGAGGAGGCCGAAGCTTGAAGGGTCATCGCGGTCCGGGATGGTCCAGATCGGGCCGCCGCCAGGGGTCGACGTGGGTCATCAGGTTGAGCACGCGGTGGCGCTGCAGCACCCGCTGGCGCGCTGCGACCGCGATGTCATGACCGGCTTCGACGGTGATCATGGCATCGACCTCGAGGTGCGCATCGACGACGATCATGTCGCCCATCTTGCGGGTTCGCACATCGTGAACATCGCTGACGCCCGGTGTCTCGATCAGCGTTCGACGTATCGCCTCGACCTCGGCCTCATCGACCGCGCGGTCCATCAGATCGTGCAGCGCATCCCAGCCGAACGACCAGCCCATCCTGGCGACCATGAAGCCGACGATCAGCGCAGCGATCGGGTCCAGGATGGGGTAACCCGCCAGGTTACCGACAATGCCGATACCCACCACCAGCGACGACGCAGCATCGGAGCGCGCATGCCAGGCATTCGCCACCAGCATGCTGGACTTGACCCGCTTGGCCGCCGCCAGCATGTAGCGAAACAGCAGCTCCTTGGCGAGCAGCGCGCCACCGGCCACCCACAGCGCGGCGATGTGTACCTGAGGCACCAGCGCAGGCTCCTCGAGCTTGCGAAACGCCGACCACAGCATGCCCATGCCCACCGCCAGCAGCAGCACGCCCAGTACCAGAGAAGCTGCGGTCTCGAAGCGCTGGTGCCCATAGGGGTGGTCGAGGTCAGCGTCCTTCTTGCTGTGATGGCTGGCCAGCAACACCACGAAATCGGCCACCAGGTCGGACAGCGAATGGATGCCGTCGGCCACCAAGCCTTGCGACTTGGCCAGCAAGCCGACCGCGATCTGGGTAACGGTCAGCACCAAGTTGACGCCCACGCTGACCCAGGTGCTGCGCGAAGCGGTGGCTGCACGATCGGCTGCGCTGTGCAGTTCGTCGTCGGGATCGTCGGCAGGTTCGATGAGATTCATGACGGACTCGCCCGATCAGGGGCGTGAAAAGAGGAATACCCAGCAGCGGCGTCAAGCCAGACTACACCGGTTGGGTGACCGGACGGTGTCGGCAAATCAGCCAGCACCGAATTCATGCCTCCGAACGGCCAGCGCTCGCGACCACCGAATGCAGCACCCGCTGCGGAAAAGGAATCTGCACACCCGCCTGGTTGATCGTGCGCAGAACGGCCAGATTGACGTCGCTGCGCACATTGCTCTGGCCATTCTCGATGTCGGAGACCCAAAAAACCAGCGTCAGCTCGAGGCCGTCGGCAGCAAAATTCGACAGCTGCACCGCCGGCGCCGGCTCGGCGAGCACGCGCGGCACCGCTCGCATGGCCTCGACCAACGGCGGGATCAGACCTTGCAGATCGGTGCCGTAAGCCACTTGCACCACCGTCGTCAACGCCACCTGCGGGTCGGCGAACGAACAGTTCTCGACCCGCTGGCTGATCATCATTTCGTTGGGCACGATGGACTCGCGTCCATTGTTGGCGCGGATCACTGTGTAGCGGGCACTGATGTCGGTGATGCAACCCTCGAAGTTGTCGACCTTGACCACATCGCCGATGCGCAACGAGCGCTCGGCGAGGATCACGAAACCCGACACGTAATTGGCGGCCAGCTTTTGCAAGCCCAAGCCGATGCCCACGCCCACCGCACCACCCAGCACGCTGAGCGCGCCCAGCGGAATGCCGGCCGCCGACATCGCCACCATCAAACCTACCAACAAGAGCGCGGCGCGGCTGGCACTGGCGGCGAACTTGCGCAGGCTCAGGTTCACACCCGTGGCGCGCAGCAGCCGTGCCTCGATGCTCGATGACAGCCACAGCATCGTCAACATCACCACCAAGGCACTGAGAACGCCCTCGACCAAACTGCGCAGTGACACCGGGCTGCCACCGATCGTCCAGCGCAAGGCGTCCATCTCGGCCAGCACCACTGGCAACAAACCGGTGATCCACAGCACGGTGACGCCCCAGACCATCCAGCTCAAACTGCGCTCGAGCGCGCGCACCAGCGCCGATGCCGGAAATGCCAGGTGCAAGACCCTCACCAAAATCCGGATGGCCGCCAGACTGGCCAGCACCGGGACCGCGAGCCGAAACACCGGACCATGGCCTCGCATCAACCACCGTGCCAGCAAGGCCAGCGCCAAGGCCAGCAAGGGAAACAGCAAACCGTCAAATCCACGGTCGCCAAACCAGATCCCCGCCTCGCCCTGACGCGGCCGCCCGCGCGCCGCCGCAGCCCAAGCCAGACCCAAACACAACGCCAGCAAGGCCAGTTCCAGCAACGCAGCCGGGTGGCTCAGCGCCAGGAGCCATTCAAGCACTGCGTCGACGTCTCTGATCATTGAACAATTGTCTCAGCGTAGCCGCTGGATTGAGCTGACCTGGGAACGACGTGGGTTGGACGTGGGCTCAAAGTAGGGTCGACGTTAGGCCGACAGATGCCGTCGACCCCACCGGCTAAGCGTCGGCCAACACCCTCAAATGCGTCACCACACTGCGCGCCAAAGCGCTCAACGCATAGCCGCCCTCCAGGCAGGAGACGATACGCCCGCCAGCGTAGCGATCAGCCACTGTCTTGACGCGTCGAGTGATCCATTCGAAGTCGGCCTCAACCAGTCCGAGCTGGCCCAAATCGTCTTCGCGATGGGCGTCAAAACCCGCGCTGATGAACAGCATCTGGGGGCGGAACTCATCGAGTCGTGGCAGCCACATCACGTCAATCATCTCGCGCACCGCCAGACCTCTTGTGTACGGTGGCACGGGAACGTTGACCATGTTGGTGCCCCTGGGCACGCCACCGCTGTTTGGGTAGAGCGGATGCTGGAAGATGCTGCACATCAGCACCCGATCGTCGCCGGCGATGATGTCCTCGGTGCCATTGCCGTGGTGAACGTCGAAATCGATGATTGCCACCCGTTGCAGGCCGAGCACATCGAGCGCATGGCGAGCACCGACCACCACATTGTTGAAGAAGCAAAAGCCCATGGTCTCGCTGCGCGTAGCATGGTGGCCGGGCGGGCGCACCGAGCAAAAAGCATTGCTCACTTCGCCTCGAACGACCGCCTCAGTCGCAGCCACCGCAGCACCGGCTGCGCGCAATGCAGCGCGCCAGGTGCCAGGGGTCGCCACCGTGTCGGGATCCAGATGTCGCGGCTCACCGCTGGCTTGCACCTGCTCGAGAAATTCACGCAACTGCGAAACATAGTTCGAACTGTGCGCTCGCTGGAGTTGCTCGAGCGTGGCGAGCGGCGCTTCCCGTTGGTCAAGCAGCAGCCCCAGGCCCGAACTCAGCAGCTGATCGGCAATCGCATCGAGCCGTTGCGGGCACTCAGGGTGGCCCGCACCCATGTCGTGCAGACGGCATTCGGCGTGACTGTAAAAGGCTGTGGACATGCTCGGTCTCGACGGGTCTTGCGCTGGGGTCCGGGCATGGACGATGCCAAGTTGGCGCGACGACTGTCCCGGCTCGCGGAGCAGATTAGCACGATCGTGGTCGGCAAATCATCTTGAGGCCAAGGCTGTGTCGCTTGCCTGCTGACCCAAAGCCAGCGCGCCGCTCACCGACCGGATAATGGGCTGCATGCGATCCGCCCTCGCCTTGAGCCTGCTTGCCCTGTTGGCGCTATCGCCGCCAACCACCGCACTGGCCAAGAAGCATGCTCACTCGGGCGCGGCCGCTGCGCAGGGTGTCCGACACGCCCCCAAGGCCAAGCCCAGCAAGGCCTACGGCCATCGCGCCGATGCGATGCAACTCGCGACCGAACTGGCGCAGCGCCATTCGCTAAATCCGACCTGGGTCAAGGCTCAGCTGGCGCAGGCGCAATACCAGCCTTCTGTGGCGCGACTGATGATGCCGCCACCTGCCGGTGTCGCCAAGAACTGGGCCGCCTACCGGGCTCGCTTCATCGAGCCAGACCGGGTTCGGGCCGGCGCGGCTTTTTGGGCCGCCCATGAAGCCTGGCTCGATGCGGCCGAGCGGCGCTGGGGCGTGCCCGCTGAACTGGTGATAGGCATCATCGGCGTCGAGACCTTCTACGGCCGTGTCACCGGCAACTACCGAGTGCTCGATGCACTGGCAACACTGAGCCTGGACTTCCCGAAGGGGCGCAGCGATCGCAGCGAATTCTTCCGCAGCGAGCTCGGTGAATTTCTGAAGCTGGCACAGGCGCAGAACCTGCCGACCAACGAGGTCAAAGGCTCTTACGCAGGTGCGATCGGCCTGGGCCAGTTCATGCCGGGCAGCATCAACCGCTATGCGGTCGACTTCGACGGCGACGGCCGCGTCGACATGGGTGGCATCCAGTCGGGCGCCGCAGCCGATGTGATCGGCAGCATCGCGAACTATCTGGCCGAGCATGGCTGGCAACGGGGCATGCCGAGCCACTTCGAGGTCAAGCCGCCCAGCAGCAGCGCAGACCGCGCAGCGCTGTTACAGCCCGACATCCTGCCCAGTTTCACGTCGGCACAGATGGCTGATCGAGGCGCCGTGCTGGACGGCCAAGGCCTCAGCCATGCCGGTCTGCTGGCCCTGGTGGCATTGCAAAATGGTGAGGCGGCGCCCAGCCACATCGCCGGCACGCAAAACTTCTACGCGGTCACCCGCTACAACCACTCGGCTTATTACGCGCTGGCGGTGATCGAGCTGGGCCGCGCCGTGGCCGCAGCGCGCTGAGCCGCGAAGCCGGGCAAGGACTGCTGGCTCGAACTAGGCTCTGGACTTGTGCTGGCCCGGCTCCAAAAAACGCCAAAACGCCGAAACGTCGAAACGCCGGTCACGCTCAACGCGACAGCACCAAACGCAGGCCAAAACCCAGCAGCAGCGTACCGGCCACCCGATTGAGCCAGCGCACGACGCGCGGATTGGCACGCAGCCGGTCGGCAAAGTGCCGGGTCAGTGCCACCACCAGCGCGCCGTACAGGAAAGTCAGCGCGGCGATCGTGCCGGCCATCAAGCCGAAAGTGCTCAGCCCCTGGTGCCGTACCGGATCGACGAAAAGCGGGAAGAAGGCCATGTAGAACACGATCGCTTTGGGGTTGAGCAAAGTGATCATCAGCGCTTGGCGGAAGTAATGACCGGCGCGGATATTCAGCGCCGGGGCGTCACCAGGCTTGGCGACGATCATGCGCCAGCCCAGCCAAGCCAGGTAGCCCGCGCCCAGCCACTGCACACCGGCGAACAGCCAAGGCGAGGTCGACAGCAACGCGGCGACGCCGGCCACCGCCAGCCACATCAAAACCTGGTCGCCAGCAATCACCCCCAAGGTGGCCGCCAAGCCACCCACCACGCCGCCCTTGCCGGTGGAGGTGATCAAGGCCAGGTTGCCCGGTCCGGGGATCGCCAGGAACACAATCACCGCCACCACAAACGCGCCGTAGTCCGCCACGCCAAACATGTTCAACACCCTTGCTGATCGAGGCCGCCGATGATGCCAGCAATGCTGGCGGGTCACCCGCGAGAAGACGAGGTCGAGTTCAGCGCGATCCGGGCCCAGGGCGCGGGCGGCCAGAACGTCAACAAGGTCAGCAATGCCGTGCACCTGCGCTACGACATCGCTGCCTCCAGCCTGCCCGAAGCGCTCAAGCACAGGATGCTGGCCTGGCGCGACCAGCGCATCAGCAGCGAAGGCGTGGTCGTGATCAAAGCCCAAGACCACCGCAGTCTGGAACGCAACCGCCGGGACGCGGTCGAGCGGCTGCGCGAATTGATCCTCGAGGCAGCCCATGTGCCCAAGATCCGGCGAGCGACCCAACCGACCCGTGGATCACAACAGCGGCGGATTGAGGGCAAAGTGATCCGAGGCCAGGTCAAGGCCCTGCGTGGCAAGGTCAGCGGCAGGAACGGCGAGTAAACCGCGCTCAAGCTGCCGGGTCAGCCGCGCGGTAGGGCTGCACCATGCGCAGCCATTTGAGCGCCGGCAAGCCAAAGCGTGCCTCGATGGCCTCAGCGCGGGCGGTGAGCGTCTCGCGGTCGGGCACCTCAACCTCACGCGCGGCCACCAGCACGGTGTTGCCTTCCTTGGTCGGTGACAGTTGCCAGACCTGGGACGCGCCGAATGCCGTGGCCAACCGGGCCGCGCTGCGTTCGAAGCTGGCATCGCGACCGAACAGGTTGACCGTCATCAGCCCGCCCGGCGCGAGCACCTCGCGGCAGGCGTTGTAGAAATCCTGGTCATCGAGCACCGGCGCGGCAGCGTCGTGGTCGTAGAGGTCGACGCACAGCTGGTCGGCGGTCTGCGAGTTCTCTTCACGCTGCACCCAAAGCCCGGCATCAGCCTCGACCACCCGCAGTCGCTCGTCGTCGGCCGGCAAGTGAAACCAGATCCGACAGGCCGTCACCACCGATGGGTTGATCTCGACCGCCGTGGTGTGCCAGCGCAGTACCTGGTGGGTGAATCGGGTGATCGCCGCAGCGCCCAAGCCGAGCTGCAGCGCGCGTCCCGAACCGCCAGGCTGGAATTCCTTCAACGCCTCGGTCGGCAGCCACAGCAGCCAGACCATCATGCGCTGGATGTATTCAAGCTCGAGCTTGCGGGGTTTGGCCATGCGCATCGCGCCTTGCACCCAGTCCGTACCCAGGTGCAGATAACGCACGCCGTCAAACTCGCTGATCGTCGCGCCGGCCAGCCGGGTCTGTTGTCGCTTCTTCGTCATGTCGTGTCTCAGCCAGCCGCTATGATGCCGTGCGCGCAGAACACCTCGGCCCAGGCTGCGCGTTTGCGGTCGAATGACCAGCTGGCGTTGGCCGGGCTGGTGGAGGGCAGCCGAAAAGCCGACAACCCCAGCGCCCGGATGATGTGGGCCGCGCGGGCCGACTCGGCGCCGTTGTGGGCGACGGCCCGCAGCAAGGGCAGCGTCGCCGCGAGCTCAGCCAGCGGGTTGAGCTCGGCATCGGTGATCGCGCTGTCCAGGCTGCCGACGCGCCGGCAGCTGGCGTAGATATCCCACAGCCCCAGGCCGCGCTCGCGAAGTTCGTCCAAGCGCGCCGGGTAGCTCCGCGCGGCCAGATCGACGCCCCAAAGCGAGGACAGCAAGGGCCAGAACTGGTTGCGCGGGTGGGCGTAATACTGCCGCGCTTCGAGCGAGGCCAGGCCTGGAAAGCTGCCCAGCAGCAGCAATCGGGTCGCCGGGCCCACCACCGGGTCCAAGCCGCGCAGCAAGGCTTCGGGGTTCATGCAGCGGCCAGCACTGCCAACTTTGGCAACGCCGCCAGCGCATTGCGGGAGGTGATCTCGGCGGTCTGCTCGAGCGTCCAGCCGCGCAGCGAAGCGAGACTGGCGGCGATCCGCGGCAGCTCGGCGGGCTCGTTGCGGCTGGTCTGGCCCAGCGCGCGCTGCGCCGCGCTGCGGTACAACCAATGCGGCGGGATGTCGGGCGCATCGGTCTCGAGCACCAGCGCCGTCTCCGGCAGCTCTGCTGCGAGTCTGCGGATTTGCAGTGCCCGGTCGAAGCTGAGCGCGCCACCAAAGCCGAGCCGAAACCCGAGCCCTGTGAAGACATCAGCCTGAACCCGGCTGGCGTTGAAAGCGTGGGCGATGCCGCCGACCACGCCAATGCGGCGCAGACCTTTGAGCAGGGCATCGGCCGAGCGCCGCACATGAAGGATCACCGGCAGGCGGGCCACCCGCGCCAACCTGAGTTGGGCGGTGTAGAAGCGCTCTTGGCGCGCCAGGTCCAGCCCGGGGACGAAGTGGTCGAGTCCGATCTCGCCGACCGCGACCAGGCGCGGGTCGTCGGCGTAGCGGGTCAGCGCGTCCGCCAGGCGGTCGAGGTCTTCGTCCGCTGCGGCGCCGACCGACAGCGGATGAATGCCCAGCGCATAGACCAAGCCTTGCGCGTGGGCCAGCGAACGCACCGCCTCGAAATGCGAGGCCTGTACCGCCGGCAGCACCAGCATCGACACACCGCCTGCACGGGCTCGGCACAGCACCGCCGAGCGGTCAGTGTCGAACTCGGGCGCGTCGAGGTGGCAATGGGTATCGATCCAGTTCACAGCCCGCGATGATGCCTGCGCCGATGCCTGGTGCCGCCCATCGCCATGCCCATTGCCATGCCCATCGCCATGCCCATCGCGCTGGCCCTCTGGTTGCAGCACTTGGCGCTGGGTCAAGACCCAGGCTTCAGGCCGCAGCGCCTGACAGTTGGCGTGACAGGCGCGCCTCGCGGATCGGCAAGTGGATCAGTGCGGCGGCCACGGCCAGGCCGATGTCGATGTACCAGACCAGATCGAAGTTGCCGTTGGCCTCGAACACCTTGCCGCCGAGCCAGGCACCGAGGAAGCCACCGACCTGGTGGGTCAACATCACGATGCCGAACAGCGTGGCCATGTTGCCGGTGCCAAAGAACTTGCCGACCAGCCCGACGGTCGGCGGCACGGTGGACAAGAAGGTCAAGCCCATGACCGCGGCGAACACCAGCATCACCGTGCCAGTCTTGGGCGACAGCAGGAACAGCAGAACCGCCAATGCGCGCGCCGCATAGACCAGCGACAGCAGCGACTTCATGCGCCATCGACCGACGGCCCAGCCCATCGCCAGGCTGCCGATGATGTTGAACAAACCCAACATCGCCAGCGACCATGCGCCGTACTGCAATGGCAGGCCGCAGGCGGCGATCACGCCGGGCAAATGGGTACCCAAAAACGCAACGTGAAAGCCACAGACAAAAAAGCCAGCCGCCAGCATCAGGTAGCTTGAATCGCGCAATGCAATCCGGATCGCCGCCCCGGCACTCAACGGCGTGGCCGCCGCTGCCGATGCGCTGGGCGGCCGGCCTCCCAGCACCCAGGCCGCCGGCAACGCCAGCAGCACCAGCAAAGCCAGCGCTTGCATCGCGCTAACCCAGCCCAGGCCCAGCACCAAAGCGCCGGCGACAGGCGCCATCACAAACTGGCCGACCGAACCGCCGGCATTGACGATGCCTGAGGCCATGCCTCGACGCTCGGCAGGGATCATCCGCGCGGCGGCGGCCATCAACACCGCCGGGCCGGCCATGCCTGCGCCACCGGCACACAGCAATCCGATCGAAAAGATCAAGCCCGCCGTGCTGGTCATCCACGGCGTGATGAATGTGCCCAGCGCAACCAGCGACACGCCGATCAACAGCACCCGACCAGCACCAACCCGGTCGGCCATCGCGCCGGCGAACGGCTGGGTCAAACCCCACCAGAGTTGGCCGAAGGCAAACGCCAAGCTGATGCTGCCCAGCCCGAGTTGCGTGCTGGTGTTGATCGAACCCAGGAAAAGACCCATGGTCTGGCGCGTGCCCATGGTCAGCGCGAACGCGCCGGCCGCAGCCAGCAGCACGACCCAGGCCGCCCATTGACGTGGCGTGGGGTTGGAAGCATCAGTCATCAACATCCTCGGAAAAAGGCAAGGTTGCGAGCAACGACAGCGAGTCGTCGATCAAAACATGCAAAGCCTGCACGCGCTCGGCGCCCAGCAATTGGTTGAGCGAGGCCTGGGCCACCCGCCAATGGCGTCGCGATTCAATCCATTTGCCATGCCCAGCGGCGGTCAGGCCGACCAAGCGGCTGCGGCCATCAGCCCCAGCGCCGAGTTCGACCCAGCCGGCGGCCACCAGTGGTTTGACGTTGCGCGTCAAGGTCGACGCATCCATCGTCATGGCCTGCGCAAGATCACCCGGACGAATCGGCCCGAGCTTGACCAGATGCGTCAGCAGCGAATACTGGGTGGTCTTGATGCCGGCTTTGGCAAGCTCCTGGTCATAGCGCTGCGACACACGGCGCGACACCTGGCGCAGCTTGAAGTTGGTGCAGCCCCGGGGGACACCCTGGGCGGCGGCAGTCGTGCTCATGCTTCAATTTTAACGCCAATGATTGCAGTTGCAATCAAATTTAGCCGGCAGCCCAGCCCCCGAGCAAACCTTGGCACCTAGCCTGCCGCGAACCCTGGGGCGGACAGCAGGCTCAGCGCGCAAGATCGAATACCAGCACCTCGGCGGTGTCGCCTTCGCCCAGTTGCAGCACAGTCTCGTCGACCAGCCCTAGCGCATCGCCGGCGACCAGTCGGTGGCCGTTGACCGTCAGCGCACCGCGCGCCAGATGCACCCAGGTGCGTCGGCCCGGTGCCAGCACCAGTTCCGCCGCCTCGGCGCCGTCGAACAATCCCACGCGAATTGACGCATCGGCATGCAGCGTGACCGACCCCTCGCGGCCATCGGGCGCGGCCACCAGTCTCAGCCGGCCTCGCTTGTCGGTCTCGGCGAAGGCCTTTTGCTCGTAGCTCGGCACGATGCCTGCGGCACTGGGCAACAACCAGATTTGCAGAAAGTGGGTGTTGCTGCCCTTGGCATGGTTGAACTCGCTGTGTCGAACACCGGTGCCCGCGCTCATGCGCTGAACTTCGCCGGGCAAGATCGCGGTGACTTGACCCATGCTGTCCTGATGCGCCAGCGCACCGTCGAGAACATAGCTGACGATCTCCATGTCCCGGTGGCCGTGCGTGCCGAAACCTGTGCCGGGTGCAATTCGGTCCTCGTTGATCACCCGCAGGTTGCCAAAACCCATGTGGGCTGGGTCGTGGTAGTCGGCAAACGAAAAGCTGTGAAAACTCTTCAGCCAACCGTGGTCGGCGTGCCCCCGGTCGGCGCTGCGGCGCAAGCTGATCATGACGATGCCCCTGACAAAAGGCGAGATGGTCGCACCATCCGGCGGACCGAGCTGCCCGTCGGGCTTGAAGTAAGCATTCAAATAAGATGAACGTTTGAAGGTTTGCCCTCAGTGCTGCCCGCCGATCTGCGATCCGACCAGCCCTGAGCTCGGCCTTATGACCCACCCTCCATGAGCACGCCCCGCCGCAATGCCCTGACCCCCGATGCGCTGCAGATGATGGACATCATCGCCCGCACCGGCAGCTTTGCCGCTGCCGCCCGCGAACTCGGCCGTGTACCGTCAGCACTGACCTACAGCGTGCGCCAGCTCGAGGATGCGCTCGACGTGCTGCTGTTCGACCGCAGCTCGCGCCAGGCCCGCCTGACCGCCGCCGGCCAAGAGTTGCTCGAGGAAGGCCGACGGCTGCTGGCCGAGATGGATGCGGTGGCGAACCGGGTCCGCCGAGTGGCCACCGGCTGGGAGAGCGCGCTGACCGTGGCGGCCGATGGCGTGATCTCGCGGCTCACGCTGTTTGAGCTGATTGAAGGCTTTTACGCCCAGCGCGGTGCCGATGACCTGAAAGAAGGTCCGGGCACCCGGCTGCGACTGCGAAGCGAAATTCTGGCCGGGCTTTGGGAGGCGCTGGTCAGCGGCCAGGCCGACTTGGCGATCGGCGTGTTGATGAGTTCGCCACCGCAACCCGGCATCGAGCTGCGGCTGCTAGGCGAAGTGGCTTTCGTCTTCGCGGTCGCGCCGCATCACCCGCTGGCACAGGTCAGCGAGCCTCTGAGCGACGCACAGATGATGGCCCACCGGGCCGTGGCGGTGGCCGACTCGGCCCAGCGCTTGGCGCCAGTCACCGTCAACTTGCTGCCAGGCCAGGATGTGCTGACCGTGCCAACCATGGCCGCCAAGACCGAGGCCTTGCTGCGTTGCCTGGGCTGCGGCTTCGTCCCCGAGCCCCAGGTGCGCGAGCACCTGCGGCGCGGCCGGCTGGTGGCCAAAGCAGTCCAACGAACCCGCTTGCCGGCGCAGTTCGGCTATGCCTGGCGTGGCGCGGCCACCTCGCAGCCGCGCAAGGCGCCGCAAGGCCTGGCACTGCAATGGTGGCTGGACCAACTCGAGAGTCCAACCACTCGCCGCGCTCTGCTGGAGCAGCACAGCGGCTTGCCATTGGCGCTGGAATGACGCTGGCCGCGCGGCACTATGTCGGCCGGTTCGCACCGTCGCCAACCGGCCCTCTGCACGCCGGCAGCCTGGTGGCGGCGCTGGCCAGTTGGCTCGACGCGCGCGCCCACGCTGGCCGCTGGCTGGTGCGGATCGAGGACGTGGACCGGCCACGTTGCATCCCAGGCGCCGCCGAGCAAATCCTGCGCCAGCTCGCGGACTGCGGACTGCAGCCCGATGCGCCGCCACTTTGGCAATCCGGGCGCGATGGGGCTTATGCCGAGGCACTGGCTCAGCTGCGCCTGGCCGGCTGGGCCTATCCCTGTGGCTGCAGCCGGCGCGACGTGGCCCTCTTGCAGACCTCGACACGTCAGCGCTTTGGCGAACTCATCTACCCGGGCACCTGCCGCGACGGATTGGATGGCAAATCACCTCGCGCGATGCGGCTACGCACCGGGCATGACGGCGCCGCAGCGATCGTCGATTGGTGCGACCGCCGGTTGGGTCCGCAGCAGCAGAACCTGGCCACCGAGGTCGGCGATTTCGTGTTGCAACGCGCCGACAAGCTATGGGCCTACCAGCTGGCGGTGGTCGTCGACGACGCCGAGCAAGAGATCAGCGACGTGGTCCGAGGCGAAGACCTGACCGACAACACTGCGCGCCAGATCCACCTGCAGCGCCTGCTCGGCCTGCCACAGCCGCGCTACCTGCACACCCCGCTGGTGCTCGGCGCCGACGGCCACAAGCTGAGCAAGCAGAACCAAGCCGAGACGCTGGACACCCAGCACCCGCTGGCCGCGCTGACGGCCGCAGCCCGGACGCTGGGCCTGCCCGCGATTGAGGCCACCACGACGCCCGATTGGCTGGCCGCCGCCACGCGAGCCTGGGCCGACCGCTGGCTCGGCACTTGCCCGTCCGGCGCAGTGGCATGATGCAGGCCCTGTAAAAACTCTGTTGAACCGAGCCTCAAAATGATCACCACCGCTTCAGGCCTGCAGTACGAAGACACCACCCCGGGCACCGGCGCCGAAGCCACTGCCGGCCAACAAGTCACCGTGCATTACACCGGCTGGCTGCATGCCCCGACCGCGGCCAACGGACGGGGCAACAAGTTCGATTCGAGCAAGGACCGAGGCGACCCGTTCCGCTTCCACCTCGGCGCCGGACAAGTCATCGGCGGCTGGGACGAAGGCGTGCAGGGCATGAAGGTTGGCGGCACCCGCGTGCTGCTGATCCCATCCCAGCTCGGCTACGGTGCGCGCGGCGCCGGCGGCGTGATTCCGCCGAATGCCACGCTGGTGTTCGAGGTCGACCTGCTGGCGGTCTGAGCGCAGGCTGCCACGGCGCCAGATGACAGCGCTCGGCGATTCGACGGCCAAAGGGTCGGACCCGCCGACCTCGGCGCCGCGTGCTGCCTGGCCAGCCTGGACCGGTTCGGCCCCGGCGGTGCTGGGCCTGCTGGCCTTGTGGCTGCTGTTCAGCGCGGGGTTGCGGCCGTTGCTGCTGCCCGACGAAGGCCGCTACGGCGAAGTGGCGCGCGAGATGTGGGCCGGCGACGGGCTGGTGCCGCTGCTCAATGGTGTGCCATTTTTCCACAAGCCGCCGCTGACCTACTGGGTCAACATGCTCGGCCTGTCGGTGTTCGGCGTCACGCCATTCAGTGTTCGGCTCGGCCCCGCGCTGGGGGCCTGGTTGATGGGGTCGGCGTTGTGGCTGTCGCTGCGGCTGCGCGAGGGCGCGCGGGTCGCAGGCATCGCGTTGATGGTGCTGGCCACCTGCCCGTTCTATTTCATCGGCGGCCAATATGCCAACCACGACATGCTGGTCGCTGGCACGCTGACAGCGGCGGTGCTATGTCTGGCCCGCGCGCTGGAGCAGCCCGAAGGGCCAACGCGCTGGCCGGGCGCGTTGCCAACGCTGCGCTGGTGGCCGTTGAACCATCCAACGCTGCAATGGCTGGTCGCCGGTTGGGCTTTTTGCGGCTTGGCCGTGCTGTCCAAGGGCTTGATCGGCGTGGTGTTGCCCGCCTTGATCATCGGCCCTTGGCTGCTCGCGCAAGGCCGATGGCGCGACACGCTGCGGCTGCTACACCCCATCGGGCTGGGGGTTTTTGCCGCGATTGCCCTGCCCTGGATGCTGCTGATGCAGCAGCGCTATCCGGACTTCTTCGACTACTTCATCGTCGAGCAGCACTTCCGCCGCTATGCGGCCAGCAGCTTCAACAACGTGCAGCCGATCTGGTTTCTCTGGGGTGTGCTGCCGCTGTTGACGCTGCCCTGGAGCCCCTGGCTGCTGGCGACGATCCGCCGAGCCCGGTCTTCAGCGTCAGCCAGCGATCGCCGCTGGACCGGCTTGATGGTGTGGTGGGCGCTGGTGGTCTTGCTGTTCTTCTCGATGCCAGCGTCCAAACTGGTGGGCTACATCATGCCGGCGCTCGCGCCGTTCTGCGCCTTGCTCGCACTGCCGATGATCGACCGCCAGGGCCAAACCAGCCGCTGGCTGCGGCCGATGGTCGTCGGCGCAGCGCTGTTCAGCCTGGGCTGGATCGTCGCGCTGGCCTGGGTTGCGCCCAAGTCCGGGCGCGACGTGGGCCGTGAGTTGCGCAGCCTCGTCACGCCGACCGACTTGGTAGTGCTGGTCGACAACAGCTTCAACGATGTCGCGTTCGAGGCGCGATTGACCCAGCTGCCGATCGTCGCGAGCCGTTGGGACGACCCCGAAGTGCGGCGGCGCGACAGCTGGCGCAAGGAACTTGCCGACAGCGCGCGCTTCGACGCCGAACGGGTTGCCGCGGTGCTCTACCCCATCGACCGGTTGGCGGCGCTGGTGTGCCGAGGCCACAGGGTTTGGCTGGTCGAGGGCCTGAGCGAAAAACCTGTGTCGGCAACCGTTCCGGGTGCCGTCCTGGTGCTGCGGGGCCGCAACGCCCAGCTCTGGCGCGCCGAGCCGCGTCGCTGCCCGGATTGAAAGAGGTTTGAACCCTGCGCCGCTCGCGTTGTGGGTGCCGGCTTGGCTGCGCTATGTCGCCGTCGGCGCCGTGGCCACGCTGGGGCATTACGCACTGCTGGCGCTGCTGGTCGAGCTTGGGCATTGGCCTGCAACGCTGGCAGCAGGCGCAGGTGCTGCGCTGGGCGCGCAGCTGGGTTTTGTCGGCAACCGTTGGCTGACCTTCGATCATCGCGGCGCCTGGCTCACCGCCTGGTGGCGATTTCAGCTCACCGCCTTGCTGGGCGGCGTCACCAGCATGGCGATGGTGGCTGCGGGCACCCGGGTCGGCCTGCACTACCTGTTGGCCCAGGCCTGCGCGACGCTGCTGGCGCTGGTGTTGACCTACGCGATCAACCGCCGCTGGGCGTTTGGCTGAGGTCGCGGTGCGGGTTGAGCGTCTCGGTCGCTCAACGCCAGACCGGCGCCAGCACCACGCCAGCCGCCATCAAGTCAAGCGGGAACTGCGCCCCTGACAAGTAGGCCAGTTCGCGCTGGCGCGCTGCGGCGATCGGGTCGTGGGCACCGCCAATCCAGGTCTGCCCTGGATGACAGAACAACAGCGCGCCGGCTGCCGGCACCTGGGCCAACCAGGCCTGCACCAGCGAGCGGTAGTCAGTGACCTGGAAATCGTAAGCGCCCAGCAACAAAGCGTTGTGCGGCTGGCCGCGCTGTGCCAACCCGCGCGCCAGCGCCCGACCGCCGCTGCGCTCGATCACCCAGCGCTTGACCTTGAAGCCCGGTCCAGCCAAGGGCGCCGTGCTGCGAACCGGGACGGCCCAGGCCTGGCGCTGCAACCAGTCCAGCAGCAAGCCTCTCACGCCGGGCAGGTGGTGCACGTGCTGGTGGCCATCGACAAAGTCGGGCTGGCAACCACTGGCGTCCTCGAATGCCTGGACCTGCGCCGCCAACTCATCAGCGAGCGCGGCCAGCGGCAGCCGGCCCAGGTGCGACGCCAGCAACAGGCGCGGCAAACTGGGCAGGCTAGGCCACAGTGCAGCGAGCGATGGGCTCAGCGGCCGGCCTTCGGTCAGGTTGAAGTGCAAGCCGGCCTGGGCCTGTGCACGCAAGCCGGCAACCGCCAGGGCGTCCTCTGGCCAAGCCGGGCCATTGCTCAGGCACGAAAAGGCGCCGAGCCGTCCAGCGCGCACCAGACCGGTGATCGCCGCATCGACACCGGGGTTCAAGCCATAGTCGTCAGCGCACAGCAGCAGCCGAACGGGCTCAGGCATCGTGCGCGGGCGGCCCGTCCAAGGCGCCCTGCCCCAGCGTCTGGCCAATGATGTAGACGGGGCGCTGCTTGACCTCGTCGAAGATACGACCGATGTACTCGCCCAGGATGCCCACCGACAGCAGTTGCACGCCGATCGAAAACGCCAGGCCGGTGGCCAGCGTGGCCCAGCCCGGTACATCGTTGCCGAAGACAAAGTCCGAGATCACGATCCAGCCCGCGAAACCCAGTGCTGCCAGCGCGACGACCGCCCCCAGCCCACTCCAAAGCCGCAGCGGCGCATTGGTGAAAGCGGTCACACCAGTGAATGCCAAGCTGGACAGGCGCTTCATCGAAAAGCTGCTCTGGCCCGCGTGACGCGGCGACGGTGTGTAGGGCAGGACCTCGGTGCGAAAACCGACCCAGGCGTACAGCCCTTTCATGAAGCGATTTCGCTCGGGCAGCATCCTCAGGGCATCGACCACCTGCCGGTCCATCAACCTGAAGTCACCCGCATCCACCGGAATCGGCGTGGCCGATCCGCTGTTGACCAGGCTGTAGAACACCCAGGTGCCCAGGCGCTTGCGCCAGGACTCGTCGGATCGCGAGGCACGGGCAGTGCAGACCATGTCGGCGCCGTTGCGCCAGGCCTGGACCATCGCGCCAATCATCGCCGGCGGATGCTGCAGGTCAGCGTCGATCAACACCACCACTTCGCCCTGCGCATGGTCGATACCAGCGGTCAGCGCCGCCTCCTTGCCGAAGTTGCGCGACAGGCGAAGGTAGCGCAGGCCCGGCCGCTTCAGCCAGGGCAGCACGGCCAGCGGTGTCGCATCGGTGCTGCCGTCATCCACCACAATCACCTCCCAGCGCGGCGTCAACGCCACCAGCACCGCCGTCAATGAGTCCAGCAAAAGCCCCAGGCTGGCGGCCTCGTTGTAGGCCGGCACGACGCAACTGATCGAGGGCTGGTCGCTGCGCAAAGCGGTGACGGCGGGGGCGGGAGGGACCATTGGCAACTTTCGGTGGCAGGTTGGCAGCGGCGAACAGTGCTCTCGGGCAGGCCTGCAAGATCCGGTCAGAGCGCCAGAAAGTGCTGGCGGTAGTGGATCAGCTCGTCGATCGACTCGTGGATGTCGGCCAGCGCGGTATGCGCCTGCGCTTTCTTGAAGCCCTCGAGGACCGCCGGCTTCCAGCGCCTGGCCAACTCCTTGAGCGTGCTGACATCGAGGTTGCGGTAATGGAAGTAGGCTTCTAACAAGGCCATGTCCTTGGCCAGGAACCGGCGGTCCTGGCAAATCGAATTGCCGCACATCGGGCTTTTGGACTTGGGCACATAAGCCTTGAGCCAGTCCAGGACCTGGGCTTGCGCGGCAGCCTCATCGATGCCGGACGCACGAACGCGGTCGATCAGCCCGCTCTTGCCATGCGTGCCCTTGTTCCACTTGTCCATGCCATCGAGCACCACGTCGCTCTGGTGGATCGCCAGCACCGGGCCTTCGACCCGCAGGGTCAGGTGGGCATCGGTCACGACCACCGCGATCTCGATGATGCGGTCGGTGAACGGCGACAGACCGGTCATTTCGAGATCGACCCAAACCAGGTTGTTCTCGCTGATCGGCAGGTGCGGCATAGGGGCTGAGCTGCTCATGGCCGGATTGTCGCAGCGCCCGAGCGAGGCCGGCCTGACCTCGCACGGGCATCGCCCGCCTACACTTCGCACCATGTCGCCCACACCATTCACCTTGCTCTTTGCCACCGCGCTGGTGGCCTCCTTGGCCGTCAAACTTTGGCTCGCCACGCGGCAGATGCGCCATGTCGCAGCGCACCGTGCTGCCGTGCCGCTGCCGTTCGCAGGCCAGGTCAGCCTGGCCGATCACCAGCGGGCAGCCGACTACACGCTGGCCAAAGGCCGCTTCGGGCTGCTGGTGATGGCGGTAGGCCATGCGGTGTTGCTGGGCTGGACACTGCTGGGCGGTTTCGATGCACTGAACAACGTGCTGCGCGACGCGGTGGAACCGCGATTCGGTGCGATGGCCTACCAACTCGCGCTGCTCAGCGCCTTTGCCTTCATCGGTGGGGCGATCGACCTGCCGTTCGAGATCTACAGCACTTTCCGCATCGAGCAGCAGTTCGGTTTCAACCGCAACACGGCGCGCCTGTACATCGCCGACCTGCTCAAGGGCGTGCTGATCGGGGCCTTGATCGGCCTGCCGCTGGCGGCAGCCGTGCTGTGGATCATGGGCGCGACGGGCACGCTGTGGTGGCTTTGGGCCTGGGGCACCTGGGCCGGGTTCAACCTACTGGTGATGGTGCTGTACCCGACCGTGATTGCACCGATCTTCAACAAGTTCGAGCCGCTGGCCGATGAGGGGCTGAAGACCCGGGTGCATGCGCTGATGCAGCGCTGCGGTTTTGCCGCCAAGGGCTTGTTCGTGATGGACGGCAGCCGACGCTCAGCCCATGGCAATGCTTATTTCACAGGTCTGGGCGCGGCCAAGCGCGTGGTGTTCTTTGACACCTTGCTGGCCAAGCTGTCGGCGGCCGAGGTCGAAGCGGTGCTCGCGCATGAACTTGGCCACTTCAAGCACAAGCATGTGACCCAGCGCCTGGTGATGATGTTCGCCCTGAGCCTGGCCGCGCTGGCGCTGCTGGGCTGGCTGGCCGGCCAGCCAGGCTTTTATGTCGGGCTGGGCGTGGCGCCGAACCTGGGTGCACCCAATGATGCGCTCGCGCTGCTGCTGTTCATGACGGCGGTACCGGTGTTTGGCTTCTTCGCCTCACCGCTGATGGCGCAGCTCTCGCGCAAGCACGAGTTCCAGGCCGACGCCTATGCCTGCGCCCAGGCCAGCGGCGCGGACCTGGCCAGCGCGCTGCTCAAACTCCACCAGGACAACGCCGCGACGCTGACGCCCGACCCGCTCTACGTACGTTTCTATTACTCGCACCCGCCCGCCAGCGAGCGACTGGCAGCGCTGCAGACCCAGCTGGCATGACCGGGCCGCAAGGCAACGAGCCCGTCGACAGCCATGTCAACGACCTGGCCGGCAACGGCCGGGTCGTCGCCGCCCACGGCCGGCAATGCATGGTCGAAACCGCTGAGGGTCGACGCGTGTTGTGCCACACCCGCGGCAAGAAGAGCGACTGCGTGGTCGGCGATCGGGTGCACTGGCAGATCGCCGGCGATGCCGGCGTGATTGACAAGGTGGCCGAGCGGCGCAACCTGTTGTTCCGCCAAGACGAATGGAAGACCAAGTCCTTCGCCGCCAACATCGACCAGTTGCTGGTGCTGGTCGCTGTCGAGCCGATGTATGCCGAGACCCAGCTCGCGCGCGCACTGATCGCCGCCGAGCACGCGGGCATCCCAACCCAGATCATCCTCAACAAGACCGACCTGCCGACGCTGACCGCGGCGCAGGAACGTCTGGCACCGTACCGCGCGATCGGCATTCCGGTGCTCGAGCTTTCACTGAAATCACGCCCCGACGAAGCCCGCGCGCGGCTGACCCCGCTGTTGGCCGGCCGCGCCACGCTGGTGCTCGGGCCCAGCGGCATGGGCAAGAGCACATTGATCAACCTGATGGTGCCTGCCGCGGCCGCCCAGGTCGGCGAGATCTCGATCGCGCTCAACGCCGGCCGCCACACCACCACCAGCACCAACTGGTATTGGAT
>CANFPU010000031.1 GCA_947448955.1 Burkholderiales bacterium | reverse complement strand
CGCCGAAGACCTGGCGAGCCGGATGCCCGGTGCCCAGTTGCACTTCATTGAGCAGGCGGGGCACTTCATCATTCGCGAGCAAGCAGCGGCGGTGATCGCGCTGATGCAGGACTTTGCACGATCGCTGGCCAAGGAGCCTGCGTGATGTGCGAATTGCCGGTTCTCGCGAACCGGGCCAGGACCATTGCCGCCAGCGGCCTGGGCCAGCTCCGGGCCTAGGACTTGCTGCGCGCGTCCTTGCAGCAGACCGCCAGCTCATTTCATCTCTGAGGGTTGGCATCCCGGGACGCCGCCCTGGCAGGCTTGGGGTGCGCCGCGCCAACGCCACCAAGGCCTCAAATCCGGGCGGTCGTGGCCCAGACCGTCGCCTGCGGCGGCAGTTGGTCGGCCCCAGGCCGCATTGCGTCGGATCGAGTCCTGACCGGCAACTCCGTCTGCGTACAGTGGGCACCAGACATGAACACACCGGCCACGATGAACATTGCACAACCCAAACCCTGGACACAGCGCCGCGAGCGCCTGGCTGCCGCCTGTGTTCGCGGCTTTCACCACTATGCCAACTGGCTGATTGGCATCAGTTGGCGACGCTTCATGCTGCTGTCGCTGCTGTTGATCATCGGGGCGGCGCTGCTGATGAACATTCCACCGTTCACTTGGACCTACACCACCACGGTGCGTCCGCCGGTGCCGATGGTGCCGATGGTCGTGATCGACCCCTCCGACCTGCCCTCCGCCAAACGCGGGCACCCACCCGGTATCCACATCGAGGCGCCGGCCAAGGACGGCCAACCCAGCGTCGACATCAGGATAGATGCCAGTGGCGTGCGCATCGCACCGCGGGCTGGTGCATCGGCAGCAGCGAACGCTTCCGCCGCATCGGCCGCTGGCGGAGGCACCGAGCCGATCATCGACATCCGACTGCCAGCCGGGACCAGCGAGGCGGTACGCCAAGCGGTGGAAGAGGCTCGGCAGGCGATCGATGAGGCGGTGCGCGAGGCCCGCGACGACGCCGGGGCCACCAAACACCCTGCCAGAAGCATCCACGAGGTGCATGTGGTCAGACTGGGCGAGTTCCTGCCCAGCCTGGCGATGCTGTGGATCGTCGCCTCGCTGATCATCAAGATCAGCTACAAGCGCCAGGTCCAGGCCCAGGCCCAGGCGGCGCAGGCGGTGGAGGTGGCCGAATCCGAGGCGCTCAAGCGCCAAGTGGTCGAGGCCAGGATGGCGGCGATGCAGGCCCAGATCGAGCCGCATTTCCTGTTCAACACCTTGGCATCGATCGACCACCTGATCGAGGTCGATCCACCACGCGCGAGCCAGATGCAAAAGAACCTGATCGCGCTGCTGCGCGCGGCCATGCCCACGCTGCGAGAGACCGACAGCGCGACGACGGGCCAGTCCCGCGACCTGGGCCGCGAGCTGGCAGTGATACGGCCTTACCTCGAGATCCTGAAGGTGCGGATGGAGGAGCGGCTGGCCACCGAGATCGATGTGCCCGACGGCCTGCTGTCGGCCGAGTTCCCGACCATGATGTTGCAGACCCTGGTCGAGAACGCGGTCAAGCACGGCCTAGAGCCCAAACCCGAAGGCGGCCAACTCGCGATCAAGGCCGAGATTGTCCACGGCAAGCTCGCGCTGACAGTCCAGGACAGCGGCCTGGGCTTTGGCCAAGCCGGGACTGCTGGCAACGGCGTTGGGCTGGCCAACATCCGCGAACGCTTGCAGTTGCTGTACGGCACCAAGGCCGGTTTGACGATCGACGAGCGCCCGGGTGGCGGCACCCGCGTGACGCTGTCGATGCCCTACAAGCCGATTGGCAATGCGCATGGATAAGTCAGCCGCCGAGTCACCTGACCAAGCCCGCCGCATGCGCCCATTTCGCGCCGTGATCGCCGATGACGAACGCCTGATGCGAGAGCAACTGCGCGCGCGGCTGGCAGAGGTCTGGCCCGAGTTGCAGATCGTCGCCGAAGCCCGCAACGGACTGGAGGCGGTGGCGCTGGTCGAGCAGCACCGACCCGACCTGGTGTTCCTCGACATCCGCATGCCGGGCTTGAGCGGCGTCGACGCCGCGCGCCAAATCGCCCAGATGGCAGTGGCCGACGACGAGTACCTGCCTGAGATCGTCTTCATCACCGCCTACGACCAGTACGCGGTCCAGGCCTTCGAGCAAGGCGTCTGCGACTATGTGCTCAAGCCAGCCGAGCGCGACCGCTTGCAACTCACGGCGCAGCGAATCCGCGCCCGCTTGGCGCTGCGCGACAAGCCTGTGGTCGATATCGATGACCCGAACCCGCCGCTGCAGTTGCTGCTGCACCGTCTGGCCGCCCAACTCAACCCCGGTGCTGCGCCCCGCTACCTGGATTGGATCCAGGCCAGCGTGGGCAGCGCGATCCAGATGATCGCGGTGGCCGAGGTGCTGTTTTTCATCAGCGACGAAAAATACACCCGAGTCCAGACCGCCACGGTCGAGGCGCTGATCCGCAAGCCGATCAAGGAACTCGTCGACGAACTCGACCCGGCGCTGTTCTGGCAAATTCATCGCTCGACGCTGGTCAACGTCAAGGTGATCTCGGGAGTCACTCGCGAACTGCGCGGCCGGCAGATCGTCAGCGTGCGCGGCCACCCTGAAAAACTCGAAGTCAGCCGCAGCTACAGTCATCTGTTCAGGAGCATGTGACGCCGCATGCGCCCGCCGGCTCCGCGACCATCGAACGAACTCAGCGCATGGCCGGCACAGGCCAGCTGACCGCCACAGCCACTGTCGATCAAGTCCCTGACGGCGACGGCGACTGGCCCGATTACCGGGGTGGCTTGGTCAATTCCAAGGCCTCAAGTTGCCGGCGCAGTGCTTGGCGTTCCCTGTCCAGGCGGCTGATGTGTTCTCGCAGGCGCTTGCGTTCCTCGTCCTTGTCGGCCTTCTTCAGGTCGACCTCTAACTTTTCGATGTCCGCCTGGTTGCGGCTGAACGCCTGCCGGGCGCGTTGCAAGGCCTGTCCGGCCCTGTAGTGGCGCAAAAAGCCGTCCTCGTCGTGCAGCGCGCAAGACCCCGCGTAGTAGCGGTTGGCCAGGCCCGCATTCCAGGCCGAATTTGGAGCACAGTACGCGCGGAGGCCTTGCGCATAACCCCATTGCCAACGGGCCGAGTCAGGGCTGACGCCGACCTTGGCGCAGGCCTCGCGGTGCTCGTCGATGCGCGAGAGCTGGTACCCCTCGCGGCCATCCCGCTGGCCGCGCTCAGCCCAATCAGCATGGCGGCATTGGTCTTGAGTCATCGACGCGCAGCCCGAAACGAGGATGGCGAGAAGCGCGAGCGCGATGTAGCCAGAGGCATGGCGGGTTGTCGTCATGAGCGTTGTTGAAGTCGTCTGGGGTGCAGGCGTCGGCAGCGAGCCGTCCACGCGCAATATAGCCGTCAGTGCATCGTTCCCAACGTCAGCCGACCGGCCTTGACCGACCGAGCGCGATCTCAGGCCCGCAGGGTCTGAGCACCACAGTGGACACCTGGCTTAAAGTCGGCGCTTCATTCGAGGAGATATCGAGATGCGTGCAGCCTGGTATGTGAAGAACGGTGAAGCCAAGGACGTGATGCTGCTGGGTGATTTGCCCAAGCCCCAAGCAGCGGCCGGCGAGGTGCTGGTCCGGCTGGCCACCTCGGGCGTGAACCCCTCGGATGTCAAATCGCGCCGGGCGCGTCCGTTGACCGAAATGATCGTGCCGCACAGCGACGGCGCCGGCGTGATCGAAGCGGTCGGCGCAGGCGTGCCAAGCAGCCGAATCGGCGAGCGGGTGTGGATCTGGAACGGCCAATGGGGCCGCGCGATGGGCACTGCGGCAGAGTACATCGCCCTACCTTCAGCACAGGCAGTCCACTTGCCGGAACAAGTCGACTTCGCGGCCGGCGCCTGCTTCGGCATCCCAGCCTTGACCGCGCTGCAGGCGGTGCATCTGGCCGGTGAACTCAAGGACCAACAGGTGCTGGTCACCGGCGCGTCTTCTGCTGTTGGGCATTACGTCACCCAGCTCGTGGCGCTCGCTGGCGGCCAGGTGATCGGCACGGTGGGCTCGCCCGCCAAAGCCCGGCATGCCGAGGCCGCAGGCATGAAGGAGGCCATCTTCTACAAGACCGAGCCGGTCGCCGATCGCGTGAAGGCCTTGACGGCGGGCCGCGGCGTGCCGGTGATCATCGACATGGATTTCGCGAGCACCGGCAAGTTGGTGGCCGAGGGCGCGTTGGCGCCGCATGGCCGGGTCATCTGCTTTGGCTCCAATGCGCCCGACATCACGCTGAACTTCCGGACGCTGTTGTTCCAATCGGTGTCACTCAAGTTTTTTCTGGTCTACGACCTGACGCCGGCCGACCGGCAGACCGCGCTGGCCCGATTGAATGAGTTGCTACAAACGCAGCGACTGCAGCATACCATCAGCAGGCGCTTCGCGCTCGCCGACATCGTCGCGGCCCATGAGGCAGTCGAAGCCGGCCAGGACATCGGCAACGTGGTGGTCGATCTGATTTGAGCGTCGCCGCCGCTTGGTGGTCCTTACGATGCCTGCGCAACCGACCCCGCAGCTCGACCTGTTCGAGCACAGCCGCGACACGATGCTGCGCAACGACGTTCTCGACGCCTTGCTGCGCCGCGACGCCGGCGCAGCGACACTGGCCTGGCATGCGCTGGCGGATTTCGAGCCGCGGCACGCAGCGCTGCCCGCGCTCGCCGGCCTGATCGCCGCGCTCGAGTCGGCTCGCCAGAACACGCTGTTCAAGGCTCACGCCGAGGTTGCCGTGGCGCGCGAACAGCTGTCACGGTCCGTGACGCCGGTCGCGCAATCGCAGTTCGGCGCTACGGCTGCGGCCGCCTGGCTTGCCCCGCTGTGGCGCGGGCTGGCCGATCGCGCCGCGGCCTTGCCCTTCAGTGCTGCGCTGGCCGACGACCATGCGGCGGCACTGTGGCTGAACGTCGGCGACGCGACCGCAGCCATCGAGGCGGTCAAAGCCGTCGAACGCATCGAATCCTGGCGCCGCATCCCCGCGCCGCTGGGCTGGATGGCACTGGCGCGCTACCGCAGCGAAGGACTGGACAATACCTGGCCGCTGCTGGCCGAACTGGCTTGGCTGTCACCGCCGCGATTCGGCCAGACCACCCGCGCGCTGGATGACCCGCTGCTCAAGCGCCTGCTGCGTCGCTTTGACGAACAGTTCGACCCCGGCGATGGACCGGTGGCCGACCCGCTGGCCTGGTTCCCGGCCTGGTTGCTGACCGAACAACCCGGCTTGCTGCCGCGGCTGCTGGGCGCCCGGACAGGTCAGCATAGCGAACCCGAACGCGGCTTCGGGCTGGTCGTAGAACTGCTGGGCCTGGAGCGCCAGGGCCGGCACCACGAACTGATCGCCGGCCGCAAGCGGTTGCGCGATGTGCAGCCTGGGTTGTACGTCGCATACATGAAGACACGCTGACCTCGCCGCCAGCCGACCGGCTTGGCGGCAAGCTTTCAGTCACTTTTTTAGCGAGTAGCGGAAGTCACAGAACTTCGCGCCGCCCATGATGGTCTGGGTACGCTCGAAACGGATCGCCGGGTTGTAGCCGTGGCAGAACTCGCCGTCGCGGTTGCAAGACAGCGTGTCGCCCAAATCGCCCAGGCCCATCTCGCGATAGGACTCGGCATAGCGGCATCGCGTGACATTGAACGACAGCTTCTCGGATGTTCGCTCGACCCATTCGATCTTGATGCCGTCGTCCTTCTGCCACAAGGGCAGGATGGCGGCGTAGTCATCGAGGTCCGGCGGCTTGCTGCCGTGCTCGTTGCCTGGGGTCCGCGCCGCTGCCTCGCGGCCTGCCGCATGCGCCATCTCGGTGATCGCGCGGCGCAGCAGGGCGCGCGCCGGCACCTCGCCGAGTTCCTGGGCCAGCGTGCGAAGCAGTTCGCCCGCAAACTTGGCCTCGATCCGGCGCTGGTCAAGGATGCTGATGTCACTCATGGTCGTCTCCGATTGACGGGCCGATGCGGGGCTCAATGCCCCGCGCCACCCAGGTATGCGTCCCGCACACGCGGGTCGTCACGCAGTTGCGCGGCAGGGCCTTCAAGCACGATGCGGCCGCCTTCCATCACATAGCCGAAATCGGCCACCTTGAGCGCGCCGCGGACGTTCTGCTCGACCAACAAGATCGAGGTGCCAGTGGCACGGATGCTGGCAATCAGTTCGAAGATCTGCTTGACGATCTTGGGCGCCAGACCCAGCGATGGCTCGTCGAGCAGCAGCAAGCGGGGCCGTGCCATCAGCGCCCGGCCGATGCACAGCATCTGCTGCTCGCCGCCCGACAGTGAACCCGCCTGCTGCGACAGGCGCTGGCGCAGCACCCCAAAGCGCTCGAGCACCTCGTGCAGCGTCTGCTCGAAAACAAGGCCCTTGAGCGCGCCGGCACCGAGCACCAAGTTCTCGCGCACCGTCATGTTGGAGAACACCTGACGACCCTCAGGCGCTTGCGCCAAACCTAAGGCGACGATGCGGTGGCTGGGCAGGTTGGCGATCGGCTCGCCCGCCAGGCTGATCTGTCCGCTGCTGGCACGATAGATGCCCGACAACGCGCGCATCAGGGTGGTCTTGCCCACACCGTTGGCGCCGAGCACGGTGATGATCCCGCGCTCGGGCACCTCGAGGCTGACCTCGTGCAGGATTTGCTGCACGCCCATCCGAACCCCCAGCCGGTCGACCTGGAGCAGCGGCTGGGGGCTGTCGACCGCGCTCATTCGTCACCCGTCCCGAGGTAAGCGTCCAGCACCGCCGGGTCGCGCTGCACCGCCGCCGGGTCGGCGTCGGCGATCTTGCGACCGAAAGCCAGCACGATCACGCGGCTGCAGATCCGCATCACCAAGCCCATGTCATGCTCGACCAGCAGGATCGTCAACCCCTCGGCGCGCAAGCGCTCGATGAAGCGCGCCAACTCGACGGTCTCGGTGTCGTTCAAGCCAGCCGCCGGTTCATCGAGAATCAGCAGCTGGGGCCGGCCGGCCAGCGCGCGGGCGATCTCGAGCATCTTGCGTTTGCCGTAAGACAGATTGGCGGCGAGCTCGTCGGCGACACCGGCCAGCCCGACTTTTTCGAGCATCTCGGTCGAGATTTCGCTGATCGAACGCGCCGCGCTGCTGCGGCGCGGCAATAGCGCGTCGCCCAGCCCGCTGGTGCGGATCGCGCCGACCGAGACATTGTCGAAAACCGTCATGTTCGGGAAAGTGCGCAGGTTCTGGAAGGTGCGACCGACGCCCAGACGCGCAACCTCGAACGGCCGCATCCCGGTGATCACGCGGCCATCAAAGCGCACCTCGCCTTCGGACGGCGGCGTGACACCTGAGATCAGGTTGAACAAGGTGGTCTTGCCGGCGCCGTTCGGGCCGATCAGCCCGACCAACTCACCGCGCCGGACCTCGGCCGAGACCTGGTCGACCGCCGTCAGCCCGCCGAAGCGGCGCGTCAGGCCTTGCAAGGCCAGCAGCGGCGCGCTCACCAAGCACCTCGGCGCATCGCGGGCAGGCGGCGGATCTGACGCCTGAACAAGTCAATCGCCGAGACCTCGCCGACCAGACCGCGCGGCAGGAACAGGATCGATAGGAACAACACCAGACCGACCGCGATCATGCGGTAGCTGCCGAGGTCTCTGAGCATTTCGGGCAGCACCGACAAAATCACTGCGCCGATCACCGAGCCGTACAAGCTGCCGAGTCCACCGACGACGATCATTGACAACATCAGGATCGACTCGCCAAAGCGAAAACTCTCGGGACTGATGTAGCCCGTGGTGTGCGCGAACAGCGCGCCAGCGACACCAGCAAAACAGCAGGCCACCCCAAAGCTCTGCAACTTCAGGCGTGCCACATCGATGCCCATCGCGTCGGCGCAGGCATCGTCCTCGCGCAGCGCGCGCAGCGAATTGCCGTAGTACGAATGCGTCAGCCGGTGCACCACCCAGAGCGTCACGAGCATCACCAGCGCAGTCACCGCCAGGCTCAGGCCCATGCCCTTGAGGCCCCAGAGTTCGATGCCGGGGATGCTGCGGATGCCCATAGGACCGCGCGTGAAACCGACCCAGTTCAGCAAGGTGACGTAAATCATCTCCCCGATGCCCAGCGTGGCAACCGCAAAGTAGATGCTGGTCAAACGCATCGTCGGCACCGCGACCAACGCGCCGACCAAGCACGCCGCAACACCGGCTGCAGGCACTGTGAGCCAGAACGGCCAGCCGAGCTTGGTCGACAGCAAAGCCGCGGCATAGGCGCCGACACCGAAGAATGCGCCGTGACCCAAACTGAGCAGACCAGCGGTCCCGGTGATCAGGTTCAGGCTGGCGGCCAGGATCACGAAGATCATCGTGGTGATTGCGATCTGGCTGAAGTAGCCCGACTTCAACCCCATCAAGCCCGCCAAGAACAGCGCGAGCAACAGCACCAGCGCGGCATTGAGCCGACCTTGGATCACATCTTCTCCTTCTTGAAACCGAAGATGCCGGATGGGAAGAACCACAAGGTGGCGAGCAGGAAGGAGTAAGACACCAGCGCCTTCCAGCCGTCAGAGAAATACTGGGTGGCGACCGACTCGGAAACGCCCAAAATCAGCGCACAGACCACCGCGCCGGGAATGCTCGACAGCCCGCCCATCACCATCGCAACAAAGGCCTTGACGCCGGGGTCAAAACCCATGTGCGGAAAGATCGCACCTTGATACAGACCGACCATGATGCCGGCGACCGCCCCCAGCATCGAACCGACAACGAAGGTCGCGACGATCGCGCGGTCGGTGTCGATGCCGACGAACTGCGCACCCAGCACGTTGTTCGACACCGCGCGGATGCCCAGGCCGACGCGGGTGCGGTAGAGCACAAACTGCAGTGCGACCAGCATCGCCGCAGACAGCGCGAAGATGATCAGGTTGCCGTCGGTGATCGTCACCGGCCCGAGCTGGATCGGGCGTTGCAGCAGGTAGGACTGCGCAATGGTCTGCATCTCGCCAGAGAACTTCAGCTCGAGCACCTCGCGAACAATGATCGACACCGCCAATGACGACAGCAGCGTGGCCTCGCGCATGGCCTTGCTCTTGAGCGAGGCCTCGTCGCGAAAGCGCCTGAAAGGCCTGAAGGCCAAGCGCTCAAGCACCACGCCGGCCAAGCCGCCGGACAACAACACCAGTGACAACACCATCCAAAGCGGCGGCTGCAGCGCGGTGATCAGCAGCAGGCCGGCAAAAGCGCCGATCGTGTAGATCTCACCGTGGGCGAAGTTGACGACGTTGAGCACACCGAAGATCAGCGTGAAACCGATCGCCATCAGCGCATAGACCAAGCCGATCGACAAGCCGTTCACGACTTGCTGCAGCAGGACGGTGGGATCCATCTGAGGCCGTTTGCCGGTTCAACCGTGGCGGGTGTGATCGCCTGACTCAGGGCGCCAGCACGAACTTGCCACCCTTGATCTGCAGCTTGGCCAAGGTCTTGTTGGGCTCACGGGTGGTCTTGTCGAAGGTGGTCGCACCGGTCACGCCAGGGTAGTTGGCCGTGGCGGCGAGCGAGTCGCGGATCTGCGCACGGGTCGCGGTAGCGCCGACGCGCTTGATCGCATCCAGCATGATCCCGACGGCATCAAAAGCCTGCGCGGCGAACTGGTTGGGCTCGCTGTTGTAGCGCTTCTTGTACTCGGCGACGAAAGCGGTGACGTTGGGCAGCGGACTGTCCGCGACAAAGGTGGTCGACAGCAGCACGCCTTCGGCGGCCGGTCCTGCAAGTTCAATCAGCTTGGGCGCATAGAAAGGCGATGCCGAGTACAGCTTGGCGTTGACGTTGAGTTGCTTGGCCTGTTGCAGGATCAGCGCGCCCTCCTCGTAGAACATCGCGAAATAAATCGCGTCCGGCTTGGCCTGAGACACTTTGGTCAGGATCGCCTTGAAGTCACGGGCGCCGGGGTTGAACAGTTCGGTGCTGGTCACCTTGCCGCCCAAGCTCTCAAAGGCCTTGGTGAACTCGCCGGTGGCCGACAGGCCCCAGTCGTTTTGCAGGCCGATCACCGCGACCGTCTTGATGCCACCGTCACGCAGCCACTTGGCGTTGAAAGGGCCTTCCTGGGCCTGGGTCGTGATGTTGCGGAACTGCCAGTTCGAGACCTTCAGAAAATCTGGGTGCGAAGCGGTCTGCGACAACTGCGGCATGCCTTCCTTGCCATAGACCTCGCCCGCGGCCATCGACGGTCCGCTGGCGAAGTCGCCCAGTACCGCGACGATGCGCTTGTCGTCGACGAACTTGCGCGCGATGTTGACGGCCTCTTTGGGGTCGGACTTGGAGTCCTCGTAAACGATCTGCACTTTGTGGCCGGCCACGCCGCCGGCCGCGTTGAACTTCTCCAACTGCATCGTCGCGGCGTTGCGGAAAACCTCGCCGTACTGAGATTGGGTGCCTGTCAGCGGCGCCTGGTAGCCGACGAAGATGTCCTGGGCTTGAGCGGCGCCGGCGGCCAGCAGGGCACCGGTCAGGGCGAGTGAGCGAATCGTCAAGGTCATCGGAGTCTCCGAATTGGAAAAAGTGTTGATACGAGCTCGCGCTGGCGCGGGGTCTGAAAGGTCAGGCGGGGTCAGGCGGGTCGGCTGGGTTCGTGGTCGGGGCACGTTGGGTCGGCACATCCCGCGGCCGACAATGTAACCGCATCGGCCTGCCGATAATGTCCGCTCAAACCCGGCCTAACCGGGCCCGACCCGACCGCCGCAAGAAGCCGAGATGACCGACACCCCGACCGCCCCGACCCGGATGCCGCCCTCGCTATGGGCTGCCACTGCCCCGCCCCCACCCACGACGCCGGCGCTGACCGAGGGCGAGACCACGGCCGACTTGGCAGTGGTCGGCGCCGGATTCACCGGGCTGTCGGCCGCACTGCACGCGGCACAACGCGGCGCCAAGGTGGTCGTGCTTGAAGCACAGGAGATCGGCTGGGGCGCGTCGGGACGCAACAATGGCCTGGTGATTCCGGCGCTGACGCGTGCAGACCCCGACCTGCTGGTCCAGGCATTCGGACCAGAGCACGGCCCGACGGTGGTGGCGATCCTGCGCGATTCGGCAAATCTGCTGTTCGATCTGGTGCGCCGCCACGGCATCGCCTGCGAAGCAGTACAGAACGGCTGGCTGCAGCCAGCGCACCGCGAAAGCCGGTTGGCCTTGTCCAAGGCGCGCTTCGATCAATGGCGTCGACACGGCGCACCCGTGCAACTGCTCGACGCCGATCAGGTCGAAGCCATCACCGGCTCGCGCTTCTGGTGCGGCGGCTGGATGAACAGCAGCGGCGGCCACATCAACCCGCTGGCTTTCACACGCGGCTTGGCACGCGCGGCGCTGGCCGCAGGCGCTGCGGTGCACAGCCGCAGCCCGGCAACCAGTCTGCAGCGGGTGGGCGAGCGCTGGCGCGTGACCACGCCTGGCGGTAGCGTTCTGGCCCGACGGGTGCTCTTGGCCACCCACAGCTACAGCGGCTTGGCGGCGCCCTCGCCCTGGCCGGGTCTGGAGCGAACGATGGTGCCCGTGCGCTCGTACCAAATGGCCACGCGGCCGCTGCCGGCAGCGCTGCGCGCGACCGTGATGCCGGCCAACGCCGCGGTCTCTGACACCCAGGCCGACCTGCATTTCGCTCATTTCGACGCGCAGGGGCGCTTGGTCACCGGCGGCGGGCTGGCGATCGCCGCAGGCCATGACTGGCGATTGCGCCAGCGCATCGGCCAGCGCCTGGTCAAGCTCTTCCCACAGCTCGAAGCGCTGGGTGGCATCGAATTCGAGCACCTCTGGCACGGCGTGTTCGGTGCCACGCCCGACAAACTGCCGCGTTTCTGGCGGCTCGACGAGGGTGTGCTCGGCTGGGTCGGTTGCAACGGCCGCGGCGTGGCCTTCGGCACCGCGCTCGGCCCGGTGCTGGCCGACGCCGCGCTCGACGGCGATCAAGCCCGCACCAAGCTGCCTTTCGAAGCGCCACGCACGGTTCCCGGCCACCGCTTCGCGCCGATCGGCGTGGCCGCGACGGTGCTCTACCAACGTTGGAAGGACGGCCAGGACTGACCGACCCCGGTACCGGCTCAGGCCGGTGCTGCCAGCTTGGCGGCGAGCTCGGCGCGGATTCGCTTGAGCTTGTCGCGTGCGTTTTCCTGGGTCGTCGCTTCGTGCAGCTTCATCTCAGCGATGAAACGGCTGGGCACGCCTTGCACCGTGTCGCGGCCCTTCTTGCGCCTGCGCAGCGTGCTGACCACCAGCGTGGTACGGGCACGGGTGATGCCCACATACATCAGCCTGCGCTCCTCCTCGAGCCGGGTCGCGGTCATCTCCTCGGCGTCGCTCTTGAACGGCAGCAGCCCCTCGTTGACGCCGACCAGCACCACATGCGGCCACTCCAGCCCTTTGCTGGCGTGCAGCGTCGACAAGGTCACCACATCCTGCTCGTCGTCGCGCTCGGCCAGGCTGATGATCACGCTGATGGTCTGCGCGACCTGCAGCACGGTCTGCTGCTCGCCTTCTGCGCTGCCGCCATCGCCTTTGATCTCGCCGCCACAGCGCCGCGACATCCAGTCAATGAAGTCCAGCACATTGGTCCAGCGCGACGCAGCGGCCTTTTCGCTGTCCTCGCTGTCGTAGAGGTGTTGCTCGTAACCGATGTCCTTGACCCAGGCCAGCAGCAGCGCCTTGGCCTCCTCGGCCCCACGGGTGCGGCCGGCGCGGTATTCCAGGTCGTTGACGTAACGGCCGAACTCATGCAACTGGTCGAGCGCCTTGGCGCCCATCTGCGCGGCCAGGCTCTTGGAGAACAGCGCCTCGAACAGGCTGAGCTTCCATCGGCCCGAAAATTCGCCGAGCTTGCCCAGCGTGGTGTGGCCGATGCCGCGCTTGGGTGTGGTCACGGCGCGAAGAAAGGCCGGATCATCGTTCTGGTTGACGAGCAGCCGCAGCCAGGCGCACAAGTCCTTGATCTCGGCTCGGTCGAAAAAGCCGGTGCCGCCCGAGACCTTGTACGGAATATTGGCCGTGCGCAGCTTCTTCTCGAACGGCCGCGCCAGGTGGTTGGCGCGGTACAGGATCGCGAAGTCGCTGAACTTGGTCTGGCCGCTCGCACGGTCGTCGGCGACCGCGCCGCCCTGGGCGCGCAGGCTTTGGATGAAGGCCACGGCGCGCTCGGCCTCATGCTCCTCGCCATCGCACTCGACCAGGCGCACCGGATCACCGTCGCCAAACTCGCTCCACAGCTTCTTCTCGAACAGCTTGGGGTTGCCGGCGATCACGTGGTTGGCTGCGCGCAGGATGCTGCCGGTCGAGCGGTAGTTCTGCTCGAGCGGGATCACTTTCAGCTCGGGCCAATCCTGCGGCAAGCGCTGAAGATTGGCGATGGTCGCGCCGCGCCAGCCGTAGATGCTCTGGTCGTCGTCGCCCACCGCGGTGAACAGGCCACGCCGGCGTGGGTCTTGGTGGCTGACCAGCAGCTTGAGCAGCTCGTACTGCACCGAGTTGGTGTCCTGGTACTCGTCGATCAGCACATGGCGAAAACGCCCCTGCCACTTGGCGCGCGTCTCTTCGTCATACAGCAGCAGCTTCACGGGCAGGCTGATCAGGTCGTCGAAATCGACCGCCTGGTAAGCCGCCAACCGATCCTCGTAGAGTTTCATCACCCGCGCGGCGACCTGCTCGTCGGGGTCCTTGGCGATGGCCATCGCGGCCTGGCTGTCCAAGCCCTGGTTCTTCCACAGACTGATGGTCCACTGCCACTGCCGCGCCAGCTTGTTGTCGCTCGCGCCACCGGCCTCGCGCAACACGCCCATCACGTCGTCGGCATCCAGGATCGAGTACTTTTCCTTCAGGCCGACCTTGCTGCCATCCTCGCGCAGCATGCGCACACCGAGGCTGTGGAAGGTGCTGACCGCCAGGTCCTTGGCAGCCCGAGCACCGATCAGGCTCTTGGCGCGCTCGCGCATCTCCTGCGCGGCCTTGTTGGTGAAGGTGATCGCGGCGATCTCCTTCGGTGCCAAGCCGGCCTGCAGTAAGCGGGCAATCTTGTGCACGATCACCCGGGTCTTGCCCGATCCTGCGCCGGCCAGCACCAGACAGGGCCCCGACAGGTGGTGAACCGCTTGCAGCTGGGCGGGGTTGAGTGAGAGGGGGGCTTCAGCCATGGATCGCAGCGTCGGGCGGATGATAGCGACTGGGGCCGGCCGAAGAGTTTGCTGCGGGCGGGGATACTTGGGAACACCATGCAAGCCATCCTTGCCGTCACCGTCCCTTTCTTCGCCCTGGTGCTGGCCGGTTGGTTGGCAGCGCGAAGCGGCTTGCTGCAGGCCTCAGCGATTCCTGGGCTCAATGCCTACGTGCTGTACTTTGCACTGCCTTGTCTGCTGCTGCGCTTCGGCATGGGCACGCCAGTGCTCGAGTTGCTCAACCCCTCACTGCTGGCGATCTATTTGCTGTGCGCGCTGATGATCGTCTGTTTCACGATCGCGACCTCGCTCAATGCAAGCATCGGACTCAAGGACGCCGCCTTTGGCGCACTGGTCGCCGCCTTCCCGAACACGGGCTTCATGGGCGTGCCGCTGCTGGTGGCCTTGCTAGGCCCGACAGCGGCCGGGCCCGTGATCTGCAGCATCCTGGCCGACTTGTTCGTCACCAGTTCGCTGTGCATTGCGTTGTCACAGCTGCACGAACCGCAACATGGGCAAGGCGCGCGAGTCGCCGCACTCCGAGCCCTGCGCGGCGCGCTGGCCAACCCCTTGCCGTGGGCGATCGCGCTGGGCACGGTGCTGTCGGTAGCAGGTCTGCGCCTGAGCGGGCCCATCGATACCGTCGTGCGAATGCTGGCGGACTCTGCCAGTCCGGTGGCGCTGTTTTCGATCGGCGCAGTGCTCTGGCGTGCAGGCTTGCAGACCCATCACACCACGCGGCTGATCGACTACCTGCCGGTCGCGCTGATCAAGCTCTTCCTGCACCCACTGCTGGTGCTGGTCTTGGGCGCTGCGGCGCAGCAACTCGGCGCACCGGTGTCGGCTTTTCAGCTGATGGTGCTGACCTTGGCCGCGGCCCTGCCCAGTGCGAGCAACGCGGCGCTGCTGGCCGAACGCTTCGGTGCCGACTCGGGGCGGATCGCGCGCATCATCATGAGCAGCACGCTGATGGCCTTCGCAAGCTTTTCCACCTTGGCCTGGTGCTTGGGCATCCGCCCTGGCGGCTGAGCGCTGCTGCGGCGCGCGCTGTCAAATCGCCAACGGATCGACGTCAATGGCCCAGCGTGCCAGCCCTTTGTGTCGCTGGCGCAAGCCGTGCAGCACGGGCGTCCAATCGGTCAGCAGGCGCTGTAACTGCAGTCTAGAAGTCGATTCGAGCAACATCTGCAGACGCTCCATCCCCGCGACCTTGCTCACTGCCGGCGGCACAGGGGGATAGACCGTCACACCAACAGCGCCGGGCATCGCCGCCGCCAGTTCAGCGGCCTCGCGAAGCCAGGCCAGCGCCACGGCCGGGTCGCGCGATTCGGCGCGCAAAAGCGCCAGGTGGCTGTACGGCGGCAGACCCGCGGCGCAACGCTCAGCCAGTTGGCTCTGCGCAAAGTCTGCGAAATCGTGTCGCTTCAGCGCAGCGTAGAGCGCATGCCGTGGATGCCAGGTCTGGACCCACATCTCGCTGCGAGCGGCTGCCTCGGCGTCGCGCCCGGCACGGCCACCGGCCTGCATCAACAGCGCGAACAGCCGCTCGGGGGCGCGGAAATCACTGGCGAACAAAGCCGTGTCGGGATTGACCGCCACCACCAGCGTGACGCGGCGGAAATCATGACCCTTGGTCACCATCTGGGTGCCCACCAGCACATCGACATCGCCGGCATGCACCGCCGCCAGCCGGCTCTCCAACTGGCCTTGGCCTCTGGCGGTGTCAGCATCGAGCCTGGCAATGCGTGCGCTGGGCAACCACCCGGCCAGCATTTCCTCGAGCTTCTCGGTGCCGCGGCCCATCGGCGCAATGTCCAGATTGCCACAGTCAGGGCAGGCGCGGGGCACGCGTTCGGTCAAGCCGCAATGGTGACAGCGCAGCGTGCGCTCGCCTTTGTGAAACACCCGCCAAGCGCTGCAGTGTGGGCAGCCGCTCTTCCAGCCGCAATCGGCACAGTGCAGCACTGGCGCATAGCCGCGACGGTTGAGAAACACCAGGCTCTGTTCGCCGCGCGCCAATCGCTCTCGCAACGAATCCACCACCATCGGCGCCAACACCGGGCTTTGGCCATTGACCCTGGGCAGCACACCCATGTCGAACAGCCGAACCTTCGGCAGCGCACCGCCGCCCACCCGCTCGGCCAGTGTCAGGCGTTGGTAGCGCTGATGCGGCCCTGGCGTGGCGCGCTGCCAAGTCTCGAGCGAGGGAGTCGCAGAGCCCAGGATCACCGGCACCCGTTCGAGGTGGGCCCGGTAGACCGCCAGATCGCGCGCCGAGTAGCGCGCGCCCTCTTGTTGCTTGTACGACGGGTCGTGCTCCTCGTCGACCACGATCAGCCCGAGCCTGGGCAACGGTGCAAAAACCGACAGTCTTGTGCCGAGCACGATGTCGGCCTGCCCAAGATGGGCCAACAGCCAATGCTGCAGACGCTGCACCGGCGTCAAGCCGCTGTGCATGGCCACCATCCGATAGCCTGGAAAACGATCGGCAAATCGAGCCTCAAGCTGCGGCGTGAGGTTGATCTCGGGCACCAGAATCAGCGCCTGACGGCCCGCGGCCAGCACCTGCTCGGTGGCATGCAGATAAACCTCGGTTTTGCCACTGCCGGTGACCCCGTGCAGCAACATCGGCTTGGGCGCCGACTGGCCCCGGGCGGCCTCGAAAGCCGCCAGCGCAGCCAACTGCTCGGGCGCCAAATCCGGACGCCTCGGCGCAGCGATGGACTGCGCCACGGTACCCGAGGCGAACTTCTTGGCCAGCCTGGCCAGACGCTTGTTCAGCCCGGCCGCATCGAGTTTGCGAAGCGCCGGCGGCAGCACCGACAAAGCCAGCTCGCCGATACCGCGCTGGTAATAGCGGGCCGCAAAATCCACCAACGCCAGCCAGGCGGACGTCATCGGTGGCAGCGCATCGAAAATCTCGCCCACCGTCCGCAACGCGTAGTCGGGCTGGCCATCCGGGACGGCCATTTCAGGCAATTCTGCCGCCGCAACGTGCCAGACGATGCCCAACAGCTCCCGCTTGCCCAGTGGCGCGCGCAGCAAGGTACCAGGCGCGCAGCCTCGCTCGCTGAGGTAGTCGAGTGCAGCGCCCAAACCACTGTGCGCCGGGGCGTCCATCGCCACCCTCAGCACCACGGGCGCTGGGTCGGGCGTCACCGTCGAGCGGGCCACTTTGTGTTGCAAATTTTTGTCATCACCTCAAGAAACCGTGCTAAGTCAATGATCAAGAAGAAGATTTCAGTCTATCCCCGGATTCTGTGGATAACTTTGTGGAAAAGCTGCTCGCGGCTGCGCTAAGTGCTTGATTCGAGGGCCGTAGGCTTCGATTGCCCGATCTGGCGGCAGCGGAATAAATCTCTTAAATATCAATCACTTAGAACGATTTTCAGTCAACGCCTCAAGTCTCGGAAGCGGTGTTATTTGCCCGCCTGAGGGGTAATTTATTTTTGGGGATAAATACAGACTTGACGCTCGAAAATCAATGGCTGGCCTTCGCGGTCGCCTATCAAACTAGCCCGCACCAAGCCCAGCCGGCAGCCCTCGTACGACAACGGCACGATCGCCAATCACAACATACCCGGCGAGTAGGCTGACAGAAATCAATGCTCTTAAATTGCCTAAGATAATGTTTTAAAACCAATCCCAGAGCTATCCACGCTTTGTGTGGATAACTTTGTGGAAAAGTCACTTTTAGCCGCGCTAAGCCCTTGATTCTGGCGGCTGCCGCTGCGATTGCCCGATCTTGCGGCAGTCGCAAAAACAGCCGCCCACCAACCGCTCGAACCGCAGCGCCGGGTCGGCCGTGCAGGCCTTTGGCTTGAGAGCAGCCGACCGGGCGCCCGCTCACGCCAGGCCCGATGCAGCGCAAGCTCACGGATCGTCGCCACGTGCCCACCTTGGCCAGACCCTGACCCACCCTGGGAGGGCTCGCCAAATGCCCCGGAAGGGCTGTCAGATCTCGACCTTGGCCCCCAACTCGACGATCCGGTTGCTGGGCAGGT
The DNA here is from genome assembly GCA_947448955.1 of Burkholderiales bacterium. Taxonomy (GTDB): domain Bacteria; phylum Pseudomonadota; class Gammaproteobacteria; order Burkholderiales; family Burkholderiaceae_C; genus Pseudaquabacterium. Next base: position 12,363 of record CANFPU010000031.1, on the reverse strand, counting down.
TGAGGAAATCGGCCGCCGCAGCGGCGTTGCGATGCATGCTCGCAAACAATTTCTCGCGCCAGATCGACATGCCATCGCCAAAGGTGGGGATCACGATGTCGCGGCTCAAGAAATAGCTGGTGTCCATGTCGGGCAGCGGGATGCCCCGACCGGCCAGTAACTTGAGCGCCTCAGGCACGTCAGGATCATTCTTGAAGCCAAAATGCAGCACCACCTGCCAGCAGTCATGGCCCAAAGGCTCCATCTCAATGCGCTTGTCGAAGCCGATCCAGGGCACTTCATGGTGACGCACCGTGATGAACACGTTGTGTTCGTGCAGCACCTTGTTGTGCTTGAGGTTGTGCATCAGAGCATTGGGCGTCAGCCCGGTGTCGGGTGACAGAAAGACCGCAGTACCCTCGACCCGGGTCGGCGGATGGAGAAACACCGCATCCAGGAAGCTGTTGAGGTCGATCGCCTCGTCGCGCAACCGCTCGCCCATCAACTTGCGGCCCTGGACCCAGGTCAGCATCAAGGTGAACATGCCGATGCCGATGACGATCGGGAACCAGCCGCCAGCAATGAGCTTGAGCATGTTCGACGCAAAAAAGGTGATGTCGATCACGAAGAAGAAACCGGTGGCCAGCAAGCAAGGCAGCAGCGGATATTTCCAGCCATAGCGAATCACGAAGAAAGTCATCAGCGTGGTGATGGTCATGTCGAGCGTGACCGCGATGCCGTAGGCAGAAGCAAGATCGGACGAGGTTTTGAAAAGCGCCACGGCCAGTACGATGAACGCGAACAGCCCCCAGTTGACGAACGGGACGTATATCTGCCCGGTTTCACGAACCGAGGTGTGCCGCACCACCATGCGCGGCAAGATACCGAGTTGGATCGCCTGTTTGGTCACCGAGAAAGCGGCGGTGATCAAGGCCTGCGACGCAATCACGGTCGCCGCGGTGGCGAGCCCCACCAGCGGCAATTGGGCCCAGGTCGGCGCCATCAGGAAAAACGGATTGTCAACCGCTTCGGGGTGGTTCAGCAGCATCGCGCCCTGACCGAAGTAATTGACCACCAGCGCTGGCATCACGAAACCGAACCAGGCGATGCGGATCGGCTTCTTGCCGAAATGACCCATGTCGGCATAAAGCGCCTCACCGCCGGTGACACACAGCACCACCGCACCCAAGCCGATGAAAGCCACCGTCGGGTTGTGGGCAAAGAACGCGACCGCATAAGCCGGATTCATCGCCACCAGCACCGACGGGTTGGCCACGATGTGGGGCAGGCCAAGCGCGACCAGCACCAGAAACCAGACCAACGTGATCGGGCCGAAAAACTTGCCGATGCCGCCCGTCCCGAAACGCTGCACCGCGAACAAGCCTGCCAGCACCAACAGCGTGATCGGGATCACCACACCGTGCAATTGCGGCGCGGCCACCTCCAAGCCTTCGACTGCTGACAAGACCGAGATCGCCGGCGTGATGACACCGTCGCCGTAGAAGATCGCAGTCCCGAACAGGCCGACCGTCATCAACAGATTACGCAGTGCGGGCTTGTCCTTGACCGCCGTGGTGGCCAGCGCCAGCATCGCGATCAATCCGCCCTCTCCATTGTTATCGGCACGCAGAATCAGCAGCACATACTTGACCGAGACGATGATTGTCATGGTCCAGAAAATCAGCGACAGCACGCCCAAGATATTGGCGCTGGTGGCCGCCACATGGCCGCCGTGAAAAACCTCTTTGAGCGCATACAGCGGGCTGGTGCCGATGTCGCCATACACAACGCCGAGGGCGCCGAGCGTCAACGCGGCCAGGGCGGCCGGGGTCTTGGGGGTGTTTGCCTTGCTCACTGCGCACGGTGACGGGTTGACCGTCCCCAAAAAGCGGAAACCGCGTATTCTGCGCTAGACATCGTGATCTACGGCAGCAAATTTTCGCTGCCGATTTGGGGCGTTGCGCCGAGCAGACTCATTCGTAGGCTTCGACTTCAGGGTCGGTGGCCTCGAGCTCGTAACTCGCCGCCAACATCGCCAGCCGACCGATCACGCCGTACATATAGAAACGATTCGGCGCACTGGCGCCGGGCTTCTCGCCGGGACGAGGCAAGCGGTGGCTCTCGGCAAAGGCCAGCGGCACGTAGCTTGCGCCAGGGGCGTTCAAGCTTTCATCGATGCCCAGTTCGGCGTGCACCCGGTAATACCCTCCGACCACGTAGCGGTCAATCATGTAGACGACGGGTTCGGCCACCGCGTCATTGACCCGTTCGTAGGTGGGCACGCCCTCCTGAAGAATGACTTCGGTGAGTTGCTGGGCATTGGCCCCCAATCCCATCTTTTCGCGGGCACGGAGGATGACCGCGCCAAGATCCTTGGCGTCGCGCACCGTCACCGGCCCCAGACCGTCGTTGCCGCGGTCGGCCTTGACGACGATAAAGGGCTTCTCGTTGATGGCGTATTCCTTGTACTTGCGGCGCACTTTGGTCAGCAGCGCATCGACCTGGCTCTGCAGGCCCTCCAATGCGCTGGCCTCGCCCAGATCCACTGCGCCACAGGGGGCATACATCGGGTTGATCAACCAAGGATCCATGCCCAACAGCTTGGCGAACTTCTTGGCCACCTCTTCGTAGCTCTGGTAGTGCTTGCTCTTGCGCCGCGCAGTCCAACCGGCGTGCAGCGGCGGCAGCAAGTACTGCTCGTGCAGTTGTTGCAAAGCCTTCGGGACACCCGACGACAGATTGTTGTTGAGCAGGATGGTGCAGGGGTCGAAGTCCTTCAGCCCGAGCCGGCCGCGCTTTCGCAGCAAGGGCTCGAGCAGCAGTTCGCTGCCATCGGACAAGGTCAGCGCTGTGGGCGCGGTGATGCTCTCGTCAAGTGTGCCCAGGCGTACGTTGAGCCCGGCCTGGGTGAAGACGCGCACCAAGCGCTGCACATTGCCCAAATAGAAAGTGTTGCGGATATGCCGCTCGGGGATCAGCAGCAGGTTCTTGGCCTCAGGGCAGATCTTCTCGATCGCGGCCATCGCCGCTTGCACCGCCAGCGGCAGCATTTCGGGCGTGAGGTTGTTGAAACCGCTGGGAAACAGGTTGGTGTCGACCGGCGCGAGCTTGAAACCAGCGTTGCGCAGGTCTACCGACGTGTAGAACGGTGGCGTGTGCTCCATCCACTCCAGCCTGAACCAGCGCTCGATCGCAGGCATCGATTCCAGCACGCGCGCTTCGAGTTCATTGATCGGACCCGTCAGCGCGGTGATGAGGTGGGGAACCATGGGCTTGCCTGCTTGCTGGAGAACGACAGATTCTAGGCAGATAGCGGCCCACGCAGCGATGGCCAGTGCAGAGTTGGCAGACCCATAAAAAAGGGCTGCTCGAAAGCAGCCCTTGACCGAAGGATGATTTGCTCGGTTTACTTGCTGTAAGCCGTCTCGCCGTGCGAACTGATGTCCAGTCCTTCGCGCTCTTCCTCTTCGGAGACCCGCAGGCCAATGACCAGATCGACCACCTTGAAGGCCACGGCTGCCACCACGGCTGACCAGATCACCGTCACGCCCACTGCCTTGGCCTGGATGACCAGTTGCTCCCAGATGCCATTGCTGGACACCGTGGCCGTCACCCAATCCGACACCAGACCCGGGCCGCCCAGCGCCTGGTTGTTGAACACCCCCGTCAGCAACGCCCCGACGATGCCGCCAACACCGTGGACACCGAACACATCAAGCGTATCGTCGGCACCCAGCATCCGCTTCAGGCTGTGCACGCCCCACAGGCAGGCAAACCCAGCGATAAAGCCGATGATGATCGCGCCCATCAAGCCGACATTGCCCGCCGCCGGCGTGATCGCCACCAAGCCCGCCACCGCACCGGACGCTGCACCCAGCATCGATGCCTTGCCACGCATCAGCGCCTCACCCAGACACCAGGCGAGCACTGCCGCCGAGGTCGCGGTGAAAGTGTTCATGAAGGCCAGGATCGCCGAGTTACCCGCCTCGAGCGCCGACCCAGCGTTGAAGCCGAACCAGCCCACCCACAGCAGCGCGGCACCAACCATCGTCAACGGCAGGCTGTGTGGTGCCATCGCTTCGCGGCCATAACCCACCCGCTTGCCGATCATGAACGCACCCACCAGACCGGCGACCGCCGCGTTGATGTGCACCACTGTGCCGCCGGCGAAGTCCAACGCGCCCCACTGCCAGAGCAGACCCGCCTTGCCGTTCATCGCATCCACCACCTCTTTGCTGGCATAAGCGTCAGGGCCCATCCAGAACCACACCATGTGAGCGATCGGCGCGTAACTGAAGGTGAACCATAGTGCAGCGAACAACAGCGCCGCCGAGAACTTGATCCGCTCAGCAAAAGCGCCAACGATCAAGCAGCAAGTGATGCCGGCAAAGGTAGCCTGGAAAGCGGCGAACAGCAACTCCGGGATGTAGACGCCTTTGCTGAAGGTCGCTGCCATGGCGAAATCACCCTTGACCGGGTCGAACAATCCCCGCATGAACAGCCTGTCCAGCCCGCCGACGAAGGCGTTGCCCTCGGTGAAAGCCAGGCTGTAGCCGTACAGCGCCCACAACACGACGATCAGCGAGAAGGTGACCAGCACCTGCATCAGCACCGACAAAATGTTTTTGCTGCGCACCAAGCCGCCATAGAACAAGGCTAGGCCAGGCACCGTCATCATGATGACGAGCAGCGTGGAGACCAACATCCAGGCGTTGTCGCCCTTGTTGGCGACCGGTGTAGAAGCGGCAGCAGACGCCGCAACGGCGGCCACAGCATCAGCCGCTGACGCTGCGGCGGAGGCAACAGCGGGCGCGGAGGCGGCGGCATCCTGGGCCGTCGCGCCACTCGCAAAACCCAGGCCCGCTAGGCCCAGAGCGAGGCAAGCGATGAACTTTCTCATGGTGGTTTCTTCTCTCGTGATGGGTGGGAGGGTGGACGCGCGTGGCGCGCACCTGAGGTGTACTTAAAGCGCGTCCTTGCCGGTCTCGCCGGTGCGAATACGCACCACCTGCTCCAGGGTCGAGACAAAGATCTTGCCGTCGCCGATCTTGCCGGTGCGCGCTGAGGCCTCGATCGCTTCGATCACACGGTCGACGACGGCGTCGTCGACCGCCGCTTCGATCTTGACCTTGGGGAGAAAGTCAACGACGTACTCGGCACCGCGGTACAGCTCGGTGTGGCCCTTCTGGCGACCGAAGCCTTTGACTTCGGTCACCGTGATGCCTTGCACGCCAATGGCGCTGAGGGCCTCACGAACTTCGTCAAGCTTGAAGGGCTTGACGATGGCGGTCACCATCTTCATCACGTTCTCCTCGTCTCAAGGGTTTTAGAAGCTGTACTTGGCGCCGAGAACCAGCGCGCTCTTGCCGGTGGACTTGCCGGCGGGTGTGACATAAACAGCCTTATCGGCATCGGTCCCCACCAGCGCAGCGCTGACCGAGACACCTTTGCCGAAGTCCTTGCCCAGCGTCAAGGAGTAGTCGATGTAGCTGGCCGCGCCGAAATTGGCCACCGTCTGCCGGCCAAAATGAGGCGTCACACTCAAGCCGTCGCCGAGGTCGAAGTTGGCGCTCAAGTCCAGGTATCCACTGCCCTTGGATTTGGCATTGCCGAACAAGTCGGTCATGCCGCGCGAGTACTTTGCCGTGAACTGGCCGTAGGTGAGTGCACCATAGAGTTCAAAGGTGTTGGCGTTCACGCCACCCGGCACCTTGGCGTAGTTGTTGCCGGCGTAGAGGTAGTACAAGCCACCGACATCGAAGCTGAAGTCCTTCGCGATCTCGCCCTTGAAACCGCCGTAGAAGTCCCATTCGAAACCTGTGCTGCCGCTGTTGACCTTGGCCATCGTCCCGGCATCCTTGATCCAGCTGATCGTCGACGCCCAGGTGCCGAGGTACAGACCATTGGGATTGCTGTAGTCAGCACCGCCTTGCAAGGCCGGCTGGAGCCGGCTTTGCGAGATGCCGCGGTAACGGTAGTCGGTCGCCATGCCGACGTTGAACGTGGTCTCCGGTGCCGGCGGATCTGCAGCGAGGGCAGCCAAGGGCAACACGCTGAGTGCCAACAGGCAGGCATGGGGGACAAAATTAAGTTTCATGATCGGTCTCCGTTCGGTTAAAGGGGAAGAGGGTTTGCGAAACACCATCGCAGCTTTCGTGCCATGCATCTCCCGGGCGATCAATCGCCTGTGGAGGCCTGGTTGCCGGACAGCAGCGCCAAATCCGGCGCAACATGTTGCACCGAATCAGGGAATACCGTCGATTTGCACTTTTTTGGTGCGTTTGATGGACAGGTCGGCCAGGACACCGGGGCTGGGCGGCAGCACAATCAGGACCGTCCAATGTTGCGCCCCAGGCGTGGCCACCGGGAGGGGGCAAATCAACCATGTCGTTGGCCATCATTACCAGCCGCGCGTTAGACGGCATGGCCGCGCCCGAAGTCCAGGTCGAGGTCCACTTGGCCAACGGCTTGCCAAGCTTTACCTTGGTGGGGCTGGCCGACACCGAGGTCAAGGAATCGCGAGAGCGGGTTCGGGCCGCACTGGTGAATTCAGGTTTTGCTTTCCCGCACAACAAGCGCATCACCGTCAACCTGGCACCGGCTGACCTGCCCAAGGAATCGGGCCGCTTTGACCTGCCGATCGCGCTGGGTATCCTGGCTGCGGCAGGAGAACTCGATCTGGCTCGTCTGGCGCAATGCGAATTTGCCGGCGAGTTGTCTCTGGCCGGCGAGCTGCGTCCGGTCCGTGGCGCGCTGGCCTTGGCGCTGGCCTTGCAGCGCTCAGGCAAGGTGCGTACGCTGGTCCTGCCGCTGGCCAGTGCGGCCGAAGCGGCAAGGGCCGGCAAGGTCCGTGTCTGCGGCGCAGCCCACCTGTTGGAAGTGGCAAGAGCGATGCAAGCTGGCGATGGCGCCGAGCCGTTGCCGGTCATGCTGACGCCGCCCTCGATGCCTGCTGACCAGGCCTTCGACCTGCGCGAAGTGCGGGGCCAGGCCGCCGCCAAGCGCGCGCTGGAAGTGGCCGCAGCAGGCCGCCATAGCTTGCTGATGGTGGGTCCGCCGGGCAGCGGCAAGTCGATGCTCGCGCAGCGCCTGCCCGGCCTGCTGCCGCCGATGGACGACGATGAAGCGCTGGCCAGCGCTGCGCTGCAGGGGTTGGCACCGGGCGGTTTCGACCTCGCGCGATGGCGCCAGCGGCCAGTGCGTTCACCGCACCATTCGGCGAGCGCGGTCGCGCTGGTGGGCGGCGGTTCACCGCCCCGACCGGGTGAGATTTCACTGGCCCACGGCGGCGTGCTGTTTCTCGATGAGCTGCCCGAGTTCCCGCGCGCGGCGCTAGAAGCACTGCGCGAGCCGCTCGAGACTGGGCAAATTGGCATCGCCCGCGCTGCGCGGTCGACCACTTTTCCAGCCGGCTTCCAACTGGTCGCGGCGATGAACCCCTGCCCTTGCGGCTGGCTCGGCGCCCGAACCATCGGGCGATCATGCCGCTGCACGCCCGACCAGGTGGCCCGCTACCAGGGCCGGCTGTCGGGCCCGCTGCTCGACCGCATCGACCTGCAGGTCGAGGTGATGGCGGTTGAACCCTCAGCGATGCTGGCCCAGCCCGAGGGCGAGTCCAGTGCCGAGGTGGCGGAGCGGGTGGCGCGCGCCGATGCCCGACAAAAAGCCCGCCAGGACCGGCCCAATGCCGGGCTCAGCGGCGCGCAGCTTGATGCCGTCTGCCCGCTCGATGCCGCCGCGGCCACTTTTTTGCAGCAAGCCGCGACGCGGCTGGGCTGGTCAGGCCGAGGCCTGCACCGCGCGATCAAGCTGGCTCGAACGATTGCCGATCTGGCGGGTGTCGATCGGATCGAGGTGATCCACCTCGCTGAAGCGATGCAATACCGGCGCACGCTACCGGGCCACTGAGCCCGCGCCGAGCCGTGGTCGAAGCACAATCCATCCGCCGGGCCGCTGGGCCAGAAACGCTAGCGGGTCCTCAGCTCGCCGGGGCGGCGCTGCGTTCAGACGGCAGCGCCAACAACGCGGTCACCGTGAACAGCGAGATACCGGACATCACCAGCAGCAGCGTGCCAAAGCCACTGGCCTTGACCGCAGGTCCCAGCGCCCAGACTGCCAGCGATGAGAAACCCAGCGACAGGGTGAGCCGCAAACCGGCCACGCGCGAGCGCATCCGGTCGTCAACATAACGAACAATCACCGCGTCAGTGAACGGGATCGACCCGAAGATCAGCACCATCACGCCCAGCAGCGTGACATACAGCCACCAGCCCTGGGCTTGCGACGCAAGGGCCAACAATGGCGCCTGGGCCAACACGATGGTCAGCTGCACCTGCTTGAGCGGGAATCGGTCGAGCAAACGACCCACCACCACCTGCGCCAAAGAGGCCAGCGAATACACCCCTGCCAACAGCAGGCCCAGCTTGGCGGGATCGTTGACCACACCCTGCAGTCGCTCGGCGAGCAACTGGCCATTGCCGTTGGTGCTGAGGTTGAACAGCAGCGAGGCGCTGGCCGAGGCCACCGTCATCACCATCAGCACCCGCGCCAGCGCCGCGGGCGACAGCGCCACCGCCGCTGGTCGACTTCGCCGCGCCGGCGGCTCTGTCTCGGCAGGCACCAGACGCGCAAACACGAAACCCAAAGCGATGCAGACTGCGCCTGGCACGGCAAACGCCGCACGCCAACCGATCAGCTGCACCAGCACCCCGGTGATCAGCGCCGCCGCCGCGAGCCCAAGATTGCCAGCCAACCCGTTGATGCCGATGGTCGCGCCTGGGCGTTTGGCGCCCTGCACCAGCATCGGAATGCCGACCGGGTGGTAGATCGCCGTGAAGGTGCCGAGCAAGGTCAGCGCCGCGGCGAGTTGCCAAACCGTCTGCGTGACAGAGGCCAACAGTGATGCGGCGCCCAGCCCGAAGAAGAACACCAACATCATCGGCCGTCGGCCCCAACTGTCGCCCAACTTGCCGGCGGGCAGCGAGCCCAGGCCGAACATCACGAAAGCGCCAACGCTGTAAGGCATCAAGTCCTCCCAGCGCGCGAAGCCAAAATCAGCCGCGATCGCCGCCACTGCCGTGGCGAATATCAGCAGGAACAAATGGTCAAGCGCATGCGCCAGATTGAGCAGCAGCGTGACAGTTCTAGAGGTTTCAGCCATGGTCGCATTTTGCAACCGATCACCCGAGCGCGGGGGCGAGCAGCCTGCGCGCCTCTTCTGGCGGGATCGACTGGCGCGCCGCCCAATCCAGCAGCTGGTCATCGCCGATGCGTCCGACGTTGAAATAAACCGCCTCAGGGTGCGCCAAGTAAAAGCCCGACACGCTGGCCGCCGGCGTCATCGCCAGGCTTTCGGTCAGCCCCATGCCGATGTCGGCACCGTCCAGAACCTCGAACATTGCGCGCTTGACGCTGTGGTCCGGACAGGCTGGATAGCCAGGCGCCGGTCGGATGCCACGGTATTTCTCGGCAATCAGCGCTTCGGTGTCTAAGGCCTCATCGGCCGCATAGCCCCAAAGGTCGGTGCGAACGCGCTGGTGCAGTCGCTCGGCGAAGGCTTCAGCCAAGCGGTCGGCCAGCGCCTTCAGCAGGATGGCGTTGTAGTCGTCATGCGCGGCCTCGAACTGCGCGACCCACTTCTCGATGCCCTGCCCCGCGGTGACGGCGAACAGGCCGATGTAGTCAGGCCTGGAGCCCGTCCCCAAACGCGGCGCAATGAAATCGGCCAAGCTGCGATTGGCGCGCCTGACCTTTTCGCCACCCGGGCCGTCGACCACCGGCCGCTCGGTCTGCAAGCGCAGCGGGCACCAGCGCATCAGTACCCGGCTGCGCGACTCGTCTGCATAGATCTCGATGGTGTCGTCGTCCACCACATTGGCAGGCAAGAGGCAAACGGCGCCGCTGGCCTGCAGCCAGCGGCCTTCGATCGCGCGCTGGAGCAATCGCTTGCCATCGTCGAAAACGCGGGTCGCCTCGGCGCCGACCACGTCGTCTTGCAGGATGTCCGGAAATTTGCCGGCCAGGTCCCAGGTCTGGAAAAACGGCGCCCAGTCGATAAAGGCAGACAGTTCGGTCAGGTCGTAGTTTTTGAATACGCGGCGGCCGATGAACTTCGGTTTGGGCGGGCTGTAATGTGCCCAGTCCAGCGCCGTCTTGTTGGCCCGCGCCGCCGCCAGCGTGACCAGTGGCGTGGCCTTCTTGCTGGCGTGCAGTTCGCGCACGCGCTGGTAATCCGCGTTCATCTCGGCGATGAACTTGGCCGCTCGCTCGTCTGACAACAGTTCAGCGCAGACCCCCACCGAGCGCGACGCATCGGGCACATAGACCACCGGCCCCTCGTAATGCGGCGCGATCTTGACGGCGGTATGGACCCGGCTGCAAGTGGCGCCGCCGATCAGCAGCGGAATCTTGCGTTCTCGAAACCAAGGGTCGCGCTGCATCTCGGCCGCCACATGCTGCATCTCCTCCAGGCTGGGTGTGATCAGTCCGGACAGGCCGATGATGTCGGCCCCCTCGATCTTCGCCTTGGCCAAGATGTCCTGACAGGGCACCATCACGCCCATGTTGATGACTTCGAAATTGTTGCACTGCAGCACGACAGTGACGATGTTCTTGCCGATGTCATGCACGTCGCCTTTGACGGTCGCAATGACGATCTTGCCCTTGGCCTTGACATCGCCGCCGGCGTCCATCGCGGCCTGCTTTTCGGCCTCGATGTAAGGCAGCAAATGGGCCACCGCCTGCTTCATCACGCGGGCCGACTTGACCACCTGCGGCAGGAACATCTTGCCCTGGCCAAACAGGTCGCCGACGATGTTCATGCCAGCCATCAGCGGGCCTTCGATCACATGCAGCGGCCGGCCGCCCTTGGCGGCAATGCGCTGCCAGCAGGCTTCAGTGTCCTCAACGATGAAATCGGTGATGCCGTGCACCAGCGCGTGGCTCAGCCGCGCCTCCACCGGGTGGTTGCGCCAGGCCAGACGCAGGCTGTCGTCCTTGGCCGCGCCCTTGACGTTCTCGGCGATCTCGAGCAGGCGCTCGGTGGAATCCTCGCGGCGGTTCAGCACCACGTCCTCCACCCGCTCGCGCAACTCGGCATTGAGCTCGTCGTAAACGCCCACCATGCCGGCGTTGACGATGCCCATGTCCAGCCCAGCCTGGATCGCGTGGTAGAGAAAAACAGTGTGGATGGCTTCGCGCACCGGCTCGTTGCCGCGAAAACTGAAGCTCACGTTGCTGACGCCGCCCGAGACCTTGGCGCCCGGCAGATGGGCCTTGATCCAGCGTGTCGCGTTGATGAAGTCGACCGCGTAGTTGGCATGCTCCTCGATGCCGGTCGCGATCGCAAAGATGTTGGGGTCAAAGATGATGTCTTCGGCCGGAAAGACCAGCTCGTCGACCAGGATCCGGTAGGCCCGCTCGCAGATCGCAATCTTGCGCTCAAAGGTGTCGGCCTGGCCTTTTTCGTCGAAGGCCATCACCACGGTGGCCGCGCCGTAACGGCGCAGCAGCGTGGCCTGGCGCTTGAACTCGGTCTCGCCCTCCTTCAGCGAGATCGAGTTGACGATGCCCTTGCCCTGGATGCACTTGAGCCCGGTCTCGATCACGCTCCACTTGCTGCTGTCGATCATGATCGGCACCCGAGCGATCTCGGGCTCGCCTGCGATCAGCTTGAGGAAGCGCTCCATCGCCGCCGCGCTGTCAAGCATGGCCTCGTCCATGTTGATGTCGATGACCTGGGCGCCGTTCTCAACCTGCTGTCGCGCAACGCTCAGAGCGTCTTCGTAGCGACCCTCCAGGATCATCCGCGCGAAGGCCTTCGAGCCGGTGACATTGGTGCGCTCGCCAATGTTGACGAACAGGCTGGCCTGGCCGATGGCCACGGGCTCCAAGCCGGCCAAGCGCATGGGGGGAAGCATAGAAGCAGTGACAGTCATGGCAGCGGCTCGGGCGTCGGAACGAAGAGCCTGCCAGCCCCGGCTCACCCGGTGCGCCTGATGGCAGGCCATGGGTGAGCGCCGTGTTGCCCGGCGCGGGGGATAAGAACCCGTCGCACCGCCCCGAGCCTGGCGGCGGGCTGAAACACAGACCACCGTCGCAACGCTCCTCGGGAGAGATTGCATTCTAGGCGGCCGGACCTCAGTCTTCGCGCGATGAGCCTTGTTGCATCGGAGCGCGATGTGGGGAATGCCCTGCAGAACGCACGGTGGCGGAAGAACAGTCGCAGCGCCGCCGACCTAGCTGTCGAGTCCCGCATGTTTGTAAACGCGCTTGACGAACAAATCTGGCTTATCGATCTGCCAGCGTTTGAGTGCCTGGATGGGGCTTTGATGGTTCAAGGCACGCTGGGGGATGTGATGGTTGTAGGTGGTCAGATATTGGGTG